>DASYYE010000518.1:0-10631 GCA_035946955.1 Streptosporangiaceae bacterium
CGCTGGCCGCCCATGGCGTGGCCCTGATCGCCCCTGGCGGGGCAGATCCGGCCGACCAGCCTGGCCAAGCAGGTTCGGCCCGGTCGGCGGCCCCTGGCGCGGCGCGTCCATGTCCTCACCTGGCCATGGCCGGGCACGCAAGCCACGGCCGCCCTCGGCCGGCTGTGCCCGTCCGCGGTGGACGCCAGAAGCAGCCGAGAGAGCACGCCAGCGAGCGTCGCCCGGATCGCGCGGGCTGCCGTCGCTCATGCTCCTCCCTCCCAGTCCGCTCCCCACTCCTGTTCTCACAGCGCTCACATCACGCCGAAGTCACTTCATCATGAGGCACCGGCGGACGGCCCGCCACCTACTCCGGCTGGCCCGCGGCAGACGTCACGTTGCCCGGAAAGCGTGGGTTGTACCCCCGTCAAGGCTGCTCCACAGCCTCACAGCCGTCTGGTGACCGACGTGACTTGGCGAATCTTTTGTACTCATCAGTACATCGGCGAACCCGTTGATTGCCAGGCAACACGCTGGTTCAGCGCCATTTCCTGCCAAAACCCACCGCTCACGTGCAGCCCCGCCAGCAGTGCCGTCACAGCAGCCCGGTGTGATGGAGAGAGAGCTCGGGGGCAGACTGTGCCCATGACACAGCCAGCCGCAGTCCCGTCGCTGACGCTGTCCGACGGGGTGGCCATGCCGCTGCTTGGTTTCGGCACGTGGCAGTTGCGCGCCAGGACCGGACGTGAGGCCCTGTGTGCCGCGCTCAGCGTGGGCTACCGCCACATCGACACCGCGACCATGTACGGCAACGAGGCTGACGTCGGGCATGCCCTGGCCAGCAGCGGCCTCGACCGGCGGGAAGTGTTCATCACGACCAAGCTGCCTGCCACCCGCGCCGGGCACGAACGGGCCACCCTCGCGGCGAGCCTGCGGGCGCTCGGTACAAGCCATGTGGACCTGTGGCTCGTCCACTCGCCCCCGCCCAGCGGGCGGCTCGCCGCGGTCTGGCGGGAGTTCCTGGCACTGCAGGACGAAGGGCGTGTCCGGTCGGTGGGCGTGAGCAACTACTCACTGGCCCAGATCGACCGGATAACTGAGGCCACTGGCCAGCCACCCACCGTCAACCAGATCCCGTGGAGCCCGCGGCGGCACGACCCCGGCCTGCTGGCCGGCCACCGGGAGCGGGGGGTGGCGGTCGAGGGGTACAGCCCACTGCTCGGCACCGACCTGGCGGATCCCGTGCTCGCCGAGGTCGGCGCCGCCCACGGGGTCACCACCGCCCAGGTGGTGCTGCGCTGGCACCTGGAACATGGGATCGTCGTGATCCCCAGGTCGGCGCACCCCGAGCGGATCGCCGCAAACGCCGACCTGTTCGCCTTCTCACTGACCCCCGAGGAGGTCGCGCGGATCGACGGGCTGGCCCGTAGGTGAGCGCAACTGTGACCAGGATGGCGGACATCCCTGAAAAGCCCAGAACGTCCCGTTAAGGTATAAGCCCTGGCTAGTGGTCCCGGTGGCCGCGCGGCGCCTGCGGTCCGGGGCGCTGGCGAAGCACCCGGGGTAGGTAGGGCAGCCACCATACCCCTATGCCAGTGCTTGAGCAGGGTGATCCAAGGGCGGAGCGGTGGAGTTCACGCACACCGAGGTCGATGGGGTGCCAGCATTTTGGACCCCTGCTGGGAATGACCTCGCAGCCGGGCTCGTGTTCCGCGTAGGGCGGGCGGACGAGACCCTCACTACGGCCGGGATCACCCACATGATCGAGCACCTGGCACTGCACCCGCTGGGGATCGAGGCGCAACTGCACTACAACGGCCAGGTAGATGACCTGACCACGACCTTCGTGGTGCGCGGCAGCGCGGCGAAGATCGTCTCCTTCTTCCGGGTGGTCTGCGGGAGCCTGCACGACCTGCCGGCCGAGCGCCTGGCGAAAGAGAAACAGGTGCTGCGGGCCGAGGCGGACACCCGTGTCCCGGTAGCGACCGCTGCGCTGCTGCGCCTGCGGTATGGCGCACAGACATACGGGCTGTCGGCGTTCCCGGAGTTCGGGGTTGCCCGGCTCATGCCACCGGACCTCACCCGCTGGGCGGCTCGCTGGTTCACCCGAGGCAACGCGGCCCTGTGGGTGGCTGGCGGTCCCCCACCCGCCGGGTTGAGGCTGGAACTGCCGGTCGGTCCTCCCATACCGGCCCCGGTCGCGGTCAACCGGCTGCCCGCGACCCCGGCCTACTGCACCGCGGCCGTGCAGGGAGTCTGCGCCAGCGGGCTGGTAGCGCGGTCCACCGCCGGTGAGGTCTACAGCGCCATCCTCCGTTCCCGGCTGGTCAGGGAGGTCCGTCACGAGCAGGCGCTCAGCTACTCGCCGAATGCCGCTTATGTCGTCAGGGACCGCGAGTTCGCCCACGTGCTCGCAGCCGCGGACGCCAGCCCCGAGACCCGGTCCAAGCTCGTCCCCGCCTTCCTCGAGGTCATCGAGCGTCTCGCGCACTACCCGGTGACCGAGGAGGAGCTGCGGGAGGTGACCGAGAGCCTGCGCGCCGCGGGGGTGTCGCCGTCGGCGTCCGCGCTGCGGGTGGCCTCGGCAGCCCGCAACCGGGTGATGGGACGGGCAGCGCTGTCCATCGAAGACCGGCAGGCCGAGCTCAGCGCGCTGTCGGCGGGACAGATCCAGGAAGTGGCCGCCGACGTGCTCGACTCGTCACTGTTCGCGGTGCCACACGGCTCTGACCTGCGCGGCCAACGTTTCACCCGGCTGCCGCTCCCCCCGGACCCCATCCCAACCGGGCGGCGCATCCGCAGCGCCGACTACCCATTCGACCGGTCTCGCCTGGTCATCAGCCGGGACCGGGTGGCCCTGCTCAACGGCGCCACCGCCGCGTCGGTGCGCTACAACGACTGTGCCGCGCTGCTGACCTGGCCTGACGGCGCACGTCAGCTCATCGGCCAGGACGGCCTGGCCGTGCATGTGGAGCCCACGCTGTGGCAGACCAAGGCGGGGCTGATCACGGCGATCGACACCCGGGTCGGCGGAGACTGCCTGGTCGAAATGCCAGCCCGGCCGGTGGATCAGCTCCCGGTCCCCCGGACCTCTGCGCGCCGGCGCGCCGTGGCCATCTTCCTGACGCACCCACGGGCCGTCGCGATTCTGGGCGTGGTGTCAGTGTTCGCCCTGTTCCTGGCCGTGATGAATGACTGGCACGCGGACGTGGTCGGCTGCCTGCTGCTACTACCGGCGATGTGGGCGGCTACGTCGCTGCTGCGCGCGGCCCGGGCACGGTTGTGGCGGTCGGCCAGGCGGAAGATGCAGCAGCCGCCTATGGCTGCGATGTGACCGCGGTCGGTAATCCGCTGGCCGGCGTGCGCAAGGCGGGTTCGGCGGGGGCGGTGACTCCCAGGCCGGGCTCGGTGAATTCCTCGTCGGCAGGTACCACCGGCTGGCCCGCCTGCAGCCGGGCCTGACGGCCGCGGCCGGCCGCCAGCAGAGGAATCCGGACGTTGACCGTGGTCCCCTCTCCCAGCCGCGACCTGATCTCGATGTCGCCACTGTGGCTGATCACGATCGTGCGGACGATCGCCAGCCCGAGCCCGGTGCCCGGGACGGCACGGTCAACCGCATTGGAGGCCCGGAAGAACCGGGTGAACAGGTCCTTCTGCTCCCCCTCGGGGATGCCCATGCCCGTGTCCACGATGGTGAGGACAGCCATCCCGTCGTCGCGCCCGGTCTCGATCTGGACGGCACCGCCCTTGGCGGTGAACTTCACCGCATTGGACAGCAGGTTCATCAGCACCCGGTCCAGCTGCTCCGGGTCGCCCCTGACCACCAGCCGCTGGTCCGGGCAGTCCAGGCTGACCATGAGCCCCTTCGCCACGGCCTGTGGCTCGAGCGCGGCCACCGCCGGGACGACGATGTCGGCCAGGTCCACCGGCTGCATCGTCCGGGTGAACGCACCCGACTCGATGTTGGACAGCGTCAGCACGTCCTCGATCAGGTTCCGCAGCCGGGCCGTGTTGCGGCCCACCGTCTGCAGCATCTTCTCCTGCGCTGGCGTCAGCGGCCCCGACTCCCCCTCACGCAGCAGTTCCACGTAACCGGCGATGCTGGTCAGCGGCGTGCGCAGTTCATGCGAGACGGTCGCGAGGAAGTCCGACTTCGTCCGGTCAACGGACCTCAGCTCTCCGACGAGCCGGTTCTCTGCTTCATACATCCGGGCGTAGTGCAGGCCCCGGCCGAGGTCAGCGGCGATCCACTCCACCGCCGACACCTCAGCGTCCGTCCAGGGCTGGCCTGGGTGCAAGCGGTTGGCCACGATGATGCCGAGCACATCCGTGCCCACGCCAAAGGGGGTGAGCAGGTGCGAGACGACGCCCGCCGCCCGGTAGGCATCGCGGATCTCCGGCGGGATCGCCTCCCCCTCCGGCCCCTGCACATCCTGGATCACTTTGCTGGTGTGGGCCCGGAACAGGCTGGTGTGCTCGTCGATGATCGTGGGCGTAAGCACCGAGATGGCCTCGGCGGGCAGGAACCAGCCGGGCCCGTGGCCGATCAGCGGCCCCAGTTTGTCGCCCTCCAGCAGCCGCAGGTACACGGCCTCGGCGTCGAGGTTCTCCTCCAGTGCCGTCCTGGCCTCGTTGAGCACGTCGGCGGCCACCAGGTGCTCCCGGATGCGCAGGCCCACAGCCCGTGCCATCGACAGCAGCCGGTCGGTCTCCGCCTCCTGCGCACGCATCCGGTCACTCTCGTCCGCCAGGGTGTTCACGGACATGGCGACCTCACGGACCTCCGCCGACCCGCTCAACGGGGCACGGGCCGCGTGGTCCCCTGCCGTCAGCCTGCTCACCGTGGCGGTCAGCCCCCGCAGCGGCCGGGTGACCGTGCGCAGGGTGCTCAGCGACGACATCAGCAGCAGCAGGACCGCGACGGCCAGCGCCGCACCGCCCCCGGCGAGCCCCGCGTTCAGCTCCTTGGTGCTGCTGTCGGTGAGCTGGGCGATGTCGGTCTGCAGGCGCTGCTGCGTGGCATTGGCATTGGTCGTGAAGGCCAGGCTCAGGGTGGACCACTGACCCATCAGGGACTTGGCGCCCGCTGTGCGCGGCGTGACCGTCCCGATCCTGGTGGCCAGTGAGAACCAGTTGGCGCCGTACCACGCCTCTTTCGCGATCAGGGTCCGCAGGTCCGGGGTGGCATTGCGGGTCAGCGTCGCCACGTCCGCGGTGAACTCGGTCTCGGACAGGCTGACCGGCACGAGGTATTCGTGCTGGCCCGTCACGGAGTACAGCAGCAGCGTCGACTGCGCCACGGCGAAGCCGCTCTGGAGGTTGATCTCGGTGCGCTGAAGCACCTGGTACTGGCTGGTGAGTTCCTTCGCCGCCTCGTCCTGGCGGGTGACCGCGACGTATCCGGCCGCAGCAGCGGTCCCGATGAGGACAGCGAACACCGAGAACCCGACCAGGAGCTGGCTGGTGATCGAGCCGCGGGGCTTGATGAGCCGCGGCCTTTCCGTGCCCCGCTCACTGCCGGACTTGCTGCTGGCTGGGGTCACTGGCGGCTGCCCGCCGCCAGCGGCAGGGGCCAGGCGCTGACTGTGGTCCCCTTCAGTCACGACACCAGTCCCGATCTGCTACGTTGAGTAATGAAAAGTCTACCTCGTGTGACAAACGGGGGGCAGACGCACTTACCTGGTCATTTTGGCCTGAGGTGGAGGAGGACCTGCCCCCAGTCTGGGACGACATAAGGAGAGGGCTGGGCGTAGGGGTCGGCGGACGTGGGCCAGCCGGAGAAGGCCGCGGTGTCGTACTCATACCAGTCCGCCGCTTCCGTCACCGGGATATATGGGACGTCATCCAGCACCACCGCTGCCAACTGCCGGACGATCCGGTGTTGCGCGGATGCCGTGGTGGTGGCGGCGTACTCGTTGATCAGCCTATCGGTCGCTGAATTGCTGTACCGCTCGTAGTCGCTGGAGGCGGCCCGTCCGATGGGTGCCGAATTGGCCGAGTCCAGCCACTGTTGTAGCTCATAGTAAGGCGTGGGCCCACCCAACTGGGCGTAGTAGGCAAGTTGGAAGTGCCCATAGGTGAGCCGGTTGCTGTACGCGGTGTAGGTCATGTTCTGAGGCGTCAGTGCGATCCCGACGGCCCGCAGGTCGCCCTGGATCACCTGGACCGAGGCCGCCCAGTCGGAGTAGCCAGCCACATCATCGACGGTGAAGGCGAGTTTGTGGCCGTGCGCGTCCGTCATGATGCCGTCCCGGCCCATTCGGTAGCCAGCCGACGCCAGCAACCGCCTGGCCTTCGCCGGGTCGTAGCCAGAACCGAGCCTGGCCACCCAGGGCTTGTCAAGCCACCCGGAGAACGTGGGCGTGACGATGCCCGCCTGGTTGGCGGGCAGCTCATACCGGTACTCCCCGATCCTGGAGACCTGGGGCCGGTTGATCGCATCCGAGATGGCCTGGCGGACCTTGAGGTTGCGTAGCACCGGGTCCGCGAGGTTGGTCACCAGCGAGACATTGCTGATCGGCGGGAACCAGGAGTGGAAGGAGGGGCTCTGGGACAAGTAGAAGGCCCCGATGTTCGGAATGAACTGGCCGCCCCACTGTGCCCGGCCGGTCGCCAGCGACGTGGTGGCCGGGTCGTTGGAGGTGAACGCGGGGTCTTCCACCGTGGCGATGTGTGGTTCCCCCGGCACCCAGTAGTGCGGGTTGGCGGTGTAGGTGATCGTCTGTTTCGTGCATGCGTGCACCACGTAGGCTCCGGTGCCCACGGGATGGGCGTCCGGGTAGGACACCGGGTCCTTGACCCTGGACCAGACCTGACGGGAGACGATCGGGACCTGGTCGGCGACGTAGTAGAAGTAAGGGACGTCGGGGGTCTTGAACGTCATGACCACCAGGCTGTGCCCGGACTGCGAGACGCTGGACAGTACCGACCAGACCTTGTTCTGGTCCAGGGCCGGGAACTCCTTGAGCAGGCCGAACGTGAACACCACGTCTGCGGCGGTCAGCGGCGCCCCGTTGCTGAACGACACACCTGCGCGGACCGTGAACGTGACCACCCGGTTCCCCGCCGACCAGCGCCAGCCACTGGCCAGCCAGGGCTTGGCCGTGCCACCGCCAAGGGTGTTGACGAACGCGAGGGGCTCATAGACCGGCCCCAACGACTGCCCGGCGTCCATGGTGAAGGGGTTGAAACCGCAGGTCCACGGGCTGCCACTGGCATTGGCGATGGTGAGGACACCGGCCGGGCCGGCTGTCTTGGCTTGCGGGTCCAGGGCTCCGCAGGCGGGGGCGAGCAGCACACAGGCCGCCAGTGCCCACGCCAGGGCGTGGTGCTTTTTCACAAGTGACCTTGCTTATTCACAAGCGACCTTCAGAATTACCCGCTCTGTCCAGATTCTCATGGTATGTCGTGGGTGCAAGGTTACGGAGTGGTATCCGTGGGGTCAGGTGCGGCAGGACCTCACCCTATTCAAGGGATAGTGCTGACCCAAGCACACCATCACCGGGCAAGACTGCTTTCCGGCCCTGTCGCGGCACACAGGCAGATACCCCGGCGAGACGGACCCGCGCCGATGTCGCATGACACGGGCCACGCAGGTACGGTGAGCGCACAGGGACCGGCCCGCAGCACGGACCTCCGCACCCCAGGATGGGCGCGCAATGGCCTGAGGTCAGTGGCTGTGCGGACGGGACTGAGGGCGGAGAGGCTGTGATCATCGTGCGGGACGCGGGAGACCTCTACGAGGTGGGCCCTGGCGCGCCGACGCTAGAAGGAGCAGTACTGCTCCACTACCTGGACGGGTTCATCGACGCGGGCGCCGCAGGGCGGCTGCTCACAGCGCACCTGCTGGGCAGCCTGGAACACGAGGCCGTGGTGACCTTCGATGTCGACCGGCTGATCGACTACCGGTCGCGCCGCCCGCCGATGACGTTCGAAAAGGACCGCTGGGCGGAGTACGAGGATCCCGAGATCGCCATCCACCTGGTCAAGGACCAGGCGGGCACACCGTTCCTGCTGCTGACCGGGCCAGAGCCGGACCACGAGTGGGAACGTTTCATCAGCGCGGTCAGCACAGTGAGCAGCCGGCTGGGGGCCGAACTCGTCATCAGGTTCCACGGCATCCCCATGGGTGTCCCGCACACCCGCCCCCTCGGCGTGACCGCACATGGCACCAAGCCGGAACTGGTCGCAGGGTCCCGCCCGATCGTGGACCGGCTGCAGGTGCCCGGCAGCGCCGCCTCATTGCTGGAGTTCCGGCTCGGCGGGCAGGGCAAGGCAGCGGTTGGTTTCGCTGTCCACGTCCCCCACTACCTGGCACAAGCGGCCTACCCGGCCGCGGCGGTGGCCCTGCTGGACTATGTGTGCAAGGTCAGCGGCCTGTCCCTGCCGACCGAGACGCTGCGGGAGGCAGCGCAGCGCACCGACGAGGAGATCGCCCGCCAGGTGGAGTCCTCCGAAGAGATCACCGAACTGGTGCAGGCCCTGGAGCGGCAGTACGACGCGGTCGTGGAGGCAGCCGAGCACCCGGACCTGCTCGCGGAGCAGCTCTCGAACATGCCGACCGCTGAGGAACTCGGCGCCCAGTTCGAGCGCTTCCTGGCCGAGCAGCAGGGCCACCCCGACCCACCCGAGAACTGACGGCGGCGCGGCCCACCACACTCCCGATCCCAACCGCCCCCAGAGCCGCTGACGGCTGCCCGTTCACGGCGCAGGGCTGCGGTCCTTGCGGTACAGGTACTGAGAACCTTCGTCTGACGGGTCGTCCGACGCCAGCTCACCGGCCCAGCACCGGGTGAACCCGGCTTTCTCCAGGGCACGCCATGATGCGGTGTTGGCTTGGGACACCCCGACAATGACGGCGCTGGCCTCGGGGTAGCGCGCGAAGGCCAGGCGGGTGAACCCGCTGATCGCCACGGGCCCGATCCCGCGCCCCGTCAGGTTGGGGTGGCCGATCAGGTAGTCGATACCGGCCGCGGAGTCCACGCCTGGGGTGCCGGTGGCGCGGAGCGCCTCCAGCGAGTCCAGCTCATCCGCGTACAGGTAGCGCTGGATGAACCCGGCCGCCACGCCCTCCACCTCGATCACGAACAACTCGGTCGGATCGCGGCCGTCCAGGCACGGCAGGTATCTCTCGGTCACGGACGACAGGCCCGAAGGCTCGCACCACCACGTGGCCACATGCGGCTGTGCCAGCCACCCGGCCAGCGCGGGGAGGTCATCGGCGCACAACGGGCGGAACGACACCGCAGGGACACTCACCCCGTCAGTATCGCTCCACCCGTCTCCTTGCTGCACCCCAGTCAAAAATAGGCCATTCTGTGGTTAAGCCTCGATGCACCGTATGAATAGGTGCTGGGTGCGGCGCGTCGACGCGAAAGGTGCCCCTTGGCCAGGGACGATGGGAGTTGCTGAGACTGCCATCGCCTGGTTCGAAGGAGCACCTGTCAAGTGCGATTGTTGCATGACCTCGCGAAGACCCACGCGTCGTTCGATGACCCGCATCTTGTGTCGCGGGCGGGCCTGGTGCCGGTTATGGCGCTGGCGGAGCGGGCCGGGCTGGGGGAACTGGCCGGTGAGCATGTCCGGATCTCCCACCGCTGCGGAGTGAACGCGCGGGTCAAGGTGGCGTGCCTGGCAGCCGGGATGGCCGCCGGTGCGGACAGCATCGATGACATGGACGTGCTGCGTCACGGCGCCATGGCGAGGCTGTTCGGGGGGGTGCGGGCGCCGTCCACGCTTGGGTCGTTCCTGCGTGCCTTCACGTGGGGCAACGTGCTGCAACTGCAGCAGGTGCACCGGCGTTTCCTGGCGGAGCTGGCCCGCCAGGTGCCCCTGCTGCCCGGCGCGGACGTGCTCGCCTTCGTCGATATCGACTCCCAGCAGAAACGTGTCTATGGGCGCAAGAAGCATGGCGCGGCGTTCGGGCACACCAAGATCCAGGGCAAGAGCCTGCTGGTGCGCGGCCTGAACGTGCTGGCCGCCACGATCGCCACTCCGCTGGCCGCCCCGGTCATCGCCGCGACCCGGCTGCGCGGCGGCAATGCCTCTTCGGCCCGTGGCGCCGCCTCGATGGTCACCGAAGCCGTGGGCACCGCCCGTGCGGTGGGGTGCGCGGGCACGCTGGTGGTGAGGATGGACTCGGCGTTCTACGGTGCCCCCGCCGTCTCGGCGGCCCGGCGTTCCGGGGCGCACTTCTCGGTGACCGTGCGCATGGACCCCAGAGTCCGCGCCGCTATCGCCGCCATCAGCGAGGACGCCTGGGCGCCGATCCGCTACCCCAACGCCATCTGGGATGACCAGCTCGGCCGCTGGGTCTCCGACGCCCAGGTCGCGGAAGTGGAATACACCGCGTTCGCCTCGAAGAAGGGACAGGCCGTCACCGCACGCCTGATCGTGCGCCGGGTCAAAGACCTCAACGCCAAGGCCAGCCCCAGCCAGGGTGAGCTGTTCACCGCCTGGCGCTACCACGCCGTCTTCACCGACTCGCCGTTCGTGACGCTCCAAGCTGAGGAGCACCACCGCGGCCACGCCCAAGCCGAGCAGGTCTTCGCCGACTGGACCGACGGCCCGCTGGCCCACCTGCCCTCGGGGTCGTTCCCCGCCAACGCCGCCTGGGTGGCACTCGCCGCCATCGCCGCCAACCTGCTGCGCGC
>DASYYE010000519.1:0-7749 GCA_035946955.1 Streptosporangiaceae bacterium
CACGGTCGCCTCACTGACCCCGACCTTCGTGGCGACCTCTGCTAGCCGCCGGGTGCGTGCTGTCGTCATGTTGTAACCATACGACATTGCCGCGCAAAGGATTGCGTGGCCAGCCGTGTGTAAGCCGCTTACATGCGAAACCAGGCAGTAACAAGTCGTCAGCAGTTGCAAGACGCGGTGCAGGCCAGGGAGATGAGATGCCGTCTACCTGGGGCGCAACGGGGGCGAACGAGATCGGCCTACGTAAGCAAGTTATATCCTTGCGACTTTTCGTTGAAGTCTTGCACTCAGATGTTCGTCTCAGTATGTTGATGCGGACGACGAAGGCGCCGCGGACATAGTCCGGAGGGCTGGTCCCGGGGCCTACGTAGCCACGGCCAGCGGCGCCGTGTCAGGCGCCGGCACCGGCTCCCGGAAGGATCCCTCGATGAGCAGACAGCATGACCGGCTGGCTGGCCGCCGCATGGCAGCGGCGGTCACTGCCGTGGTCGGCCTGGGCCTGGCCGCCTCGGCCTGCTCTAGCACCGCAGCATCAAGCACTTCTGCCAGTGGCAGGGTGACCATCAGCATCGACTGTGCCCCACCTGCCGCCCAAGCCCCGGTCGCTCACAAGGAGTGGCTCGCGGACGTCACGATGTTCGAAAAGGCCAATCCGGACATCACTGTCAACAGCATCTACAACTACCCCTGCGAGGTGCCCGCCACCTTCACCGCGATGCTGCGGGCCGGGACCGAGCCGGACATCTTCTACACCTACTTCACCGACCTGCCGCAGGTGCTGCTGGCCGGGCAGGCGGCCGACATCACCCAGTACGTGAACACCAAGACCGTGCCCACTCTCTCCGACATCGTGCCGAGTGCGATGAAAGCGGTGACGGCGGGCAAGACGGTCTACGGCCTGCCCACCGTCAACTACACCCAGGGCCTGATCTACAACCGCGCCCTGTTCAGCCAGGCGGGACTGAACCCGGACAACCCACCCACGACCTGGGCACAGGTGGAGACGGACGCCACCGCGATCGCCAAGCTGGGCCACGGCATCAATGGCTGGGGCGACTACAGCGCTGGCAACACCGGCGGCTGGCACTTCTCGTCCTACATCGACGCGCTCGGCGGCTCAATGGTCAATGACAATGCCACCCCGCCGACCGCCAGCTTCAACAACGCCAACGGCCAGGCGGTCCTGCAGGCCCTGCACACGCTGCGGTTCACCGACCATGCGATGAGCGCGACCCAGGGTCTGTCCTGGGGCTCACTGCAGCAGCAGTTCGCCGCGGGCAAGCTGGGCATGTACATCGCCGCCCCGGACGACATCTACAACGTGATCGTGCCCACCGACAAGGGCAATGTCAGCGACATCGGGATGGGCCCGCTGCCGAGCCTGAGCGGTCACCCGGCCGGGTCGCTCTCGGGCGGCAACGACTACATGTTCGCCAAGCACGACACCCCGGCTCAGATCAAGGCTGGCATCAAGTTCATCGACTTCGAGGACCTGACCCCGGGCAAAGGACAGTTCGACTTCGCCCGGACCAAGGCGGACGGCCAGTCGGTCGGCTTCCCCGAGCCCGAGTTGTTCGGCGGCACGACGGGCGCGCAGATCAATGCCCTGCGGGACAGGTACGCGACCGTCCACACCTCTTACTACGCACCGTTCATCGACGCACATGAGGCTGGTGACGGCGAGCCACTGGATGCCCAGGCCGTGTACAAGACGCTGGACCCGGTCATGCTGGCCGTACTCACCGAGCCGAACGCCAACATCCCGGCGCTGCTGGGGTCCGCGACGGCCAACGTCAACACGATCCTGGCCAACAGCGCCGGCTAACGGACAACCCATCCCGCGCTAAAGCCCAGATGATCATTATGACCATGATCGATGTACTGCTACGTATAAAAGATTGTCCGTACCTGCACATTGATCACTGACATCCATCCCGCGGGGCCGGCAGAAGGGGAGTCGGCCCCGCGATCTCCCGGAGATGACGGAGGTCGCGATGGCAAGGGTCGCCACGCTGCCCAAGCCTCAGGCTGGGCCGACCAGCGCGCGGGCGCGGACGGCGCGCAACCTCGGGCCGAAGGTCAGGCACAACCTGTCCGCCCATGCCTTCCTGATCGGGGCGGTGCTGTGCTTCACGTTCTTCTCCTGGTACCCGATCGTGCGCGAAGTGGTCATGAGCTTCCAGCGGGCGGTCTACGGCGGTGGGTACACGTGGGCTGGCTGGTCGAACTACACCCGCATCTTCCACGACCCGACGTTCTGGCAGGCGTGGCGCAACACCCTGGAATTCACCCTGCTCGCGCTGGTCATCGGGTACGCGGTGCCGTTCGTGGTGGCGATCATCCTGAACGAGTTCCGGCACGCTCGCGGATACCTGCGGGTGATCGTGTACCTGCCCGTGATGCTGCCACCCGCATCCGCGCTGCTGCTGTTCGCCTACTTCTACAACCCCCAGTACGGGCTGTTCGACGACATCCTCAGGTTCTTGCACCTGCCGGCCTCGCAGTGGGTGTTCACACCTGGGACGGGATTCGTCAGCACCGCGATGGTCTCGGTCGTGATTGCCTCCACCTGGATGAACATGGGCGCGGCCACGCTCATCTACCTGGCCGCACTGCAGAACATCCCCGGTGAGCTGTACGAGGCGGCTGAGCTGGACGGCGCCGGGGTGCTGTCGCGGATCAGGCACGTCACGATCCCGCAGACCAAGCTGATCCTGCTCATGCTGCTCATGCTGCAGGTCGTCGCGACCATGCAGATGTTCGTGGAGTCGTGGGTGCTGACCAACGGCGGCGGTGGGGTGGGGAACAACACGTTTTCGGTGGTGATGCTCATCTACCAATACGCGTTCGCGATGAGCGGGGCCAGCAACTACAACAGCGCATCCGCCCTGGGCGTGGTCCTCATGCTGGTGCTCGCCGTGTTCTCCGGCGGGTTCCTGTGGGCCACCCGAGAGCGCGGTTAGGAGGTCAGGCGGACATGGTCACTACCCGGGTCCAGCCCAGAACGCTGATCTCCAGCGCGGCGCTGAACCGGCCACGCGGCAAGGCCATCTACTGGGGTGCGCTGACGCTGGTGGTCGTGGTGTTCACCGTGGTGTTCATCGGGCCGTTGTACTTCCTGTTCACCGACGGGCTGAAGTCCACGCAGGAGGTCATCGCCACGCCACCGACCCTGTACCCGCACCACGTGTACCCGAGCGGCTTCCGGCAGGCATTCGACCGGCTAGACCTCGCCCGGCTGCTGTGGAACACGGTGTACTACGCGTTCGGGGCACTGGCGTTCCAGTTGGTGTTCGACGTGGCCGCCGCGTACGCGCTGTCCAAGCTGCGGCCGGTCTTCGGCAACGTCATCTTCTTCCTAATGCTCGCCACCCTCATGATCCCAGCCACAGTGCTGGTGGTGCCGCAGTACGTGACCGTGGCCGACCTGCCGATCCTGCACGTGAACCTGATCGGCACCCCGGAAGCGATCTGGCTGCCATCGGTAGCCAACGCGTTCACCATCTTCCTGCTCAAGCGGTTCTTCGACTCGATCCCGTCGGACTACATCGACGCTGCCCAGATCGACGGCGCCGCCCGCCTGACGATCCTGCTGCGGATCGTGCTGCCGATATCGCGGCCCATCATCGCGGTGGTGTCGATCTTCGGGCTGGTCGCGGTGTGGAAAGACTTCCTGTGGCCGCTACTGGTCGAGTACGGCTACAGCCCGACCCGCGAGACCCTGAACGTCGGAATCTGGCAGGCAGCGGTCGGCACGCCACAGAACCTGATCATCGCCGCATCGGCCATGGCGGCGATCCCGACGATCGTGTTCTTCCTGGTCTTCCAGCGCAACATCATGGCCGGCTTGACAGCTGGAGGCTTGCGGGGCTGACCGCTCCCACAAGCCATTCTGCTGTTCCCTTCATCCGCCCGTCGGCGCAGGCCGCTGCGCACCGAAAGTAGGTACCACCATGCAGGAACTCCGAGGTGCCTGGTGGCGTAGTGCCGCCATCTACCAGCTGTACGTGCGCAGCTTCGCCGATGGCAACGGCGACGGCATCGGCGACCTGGCCGGGGTGCGCGCCCACCTGCGTTACCTCGCTGAGCTGGGCGTGGACGCGGTCTGGTTCAACCCCTGGTACCCGTCGCCCATGGCGGACGCGGGCTATGACATCAGCGACTACCGCGACATAGACCCGGTCTTCGGCACGCTGGCCGACGCCGACGCGGTGATCGCCGAGGCCCATGCCCTCGGCCTGCGGATCATCATCGATGTGGTCCCGAACCACGGCTCTGACCAGCATCCCTGGTTCCGCGAAGCGCTTGCTGCGAGGCCGGGCTCACCGGCCCGGGAGCGGTTCTGGTTCCGGCCCGGCCGCGGCGCAGGTGGTGACCTGCCGCCGAACGAGTGGCAGTCCCTGTTCGGCGGGCCCGCCTGGACCCGGGTCGACGGTCAGGGCGAGTGGTACCTGCACCTGTTCACGCCGGAGCAGCCCGACTTCAACTGGTCTGACACTGCCGTACGCCACGAGTTCGAGGACGTGCTGCGGTTCTGGTTCGACCGTGGCGCGGACGGCTTCCGGATCGATTCGGGAGCGTTGCTTACCAAGGACTCGTCGCTGCCCGAAGTCAGCTTGGATACACCGCCCGGGCCCACCCACCCCTACGCCGACCGTGACGAGGTGCACGAGGTCTACCGGTCCTGGCGGCGCTTGGCGGACGAGTACCCGGCGCGGGTGCTGGTCGGCGAGATCTGGGTTCCCGACGCGGTCCGGCTGGCCCGTTACGTCGGGCCGGGCGAGCTGCACACGGTCTTCAACTTCCCGTACCTGGGCTGCCCGTGGGATGCAGCGGCGCTGCGCTCCGTCATCACTGGGACGCTGGAACTGCATGCGCTGGCGGGCGCCCCGGCCACCTGGGTGCTGTCCAACCACGACGTGGACCGTGTCGTCTCCCGCTACGGCCGGACAGACTCGTCCTTCGACCTGGCACTGCGGGCGTACTTCCACGGACTGCCCGTGGACCTCGAGCTGGGCACCCGCCGGGCCAGGGCCGCGGCGCTGCTGACCATGGCGCTGCCCGGCTCGGTGTATGTCTACCAGGGTGAGGAGCTCGGTCTCTGGGAGGTCCAGGACATTCCGGACGAGCTGCGGCAGGACCCGATGTGGCGGCGTAGCGGCGGGGCCGACCCCGGCCGCGACGGCAGCCGGGTGCCGCTGCCCTGGTCGGGCCCCGAGCCGCCGTTCGGCTTCTCCCCACCCGGGGCGGTGCAGCCCCCCTGGCTGCCGCAGCCCAAGGAGTGGCGCGAACTGACCGTGCAGGCCCAGGCCGACGCCGCCGGGTCGATGCTCTCGCTGTACCGCAGCGCACTGCGAACCCGCCGCGCCGAGCCCGCCCTCGGGGACGGCCCACTCGCCTGGCTGCCGTCGCCCGACGGGGTGCTGGCCTTTGATCGAGTGATAACAGCAAGTGATACGGGGGGCGGCGGCGGTGTGCGCTGCGTGGCGAACCTGTCGAGCGATCCCGTGCCACTCCCGGAGCACACCGCGGTGATCCTCGCCAGCGGCCCGCTCGCTCCTGGCGGCTTCCTGCCGCCGGACATGTCGGTCTGGCTGCGGGCGGCTCCTTCAGCTGAGCCACTCCGCTAGTCACTCCGGCTACTTCGTCAACGCGATGGAAGGAAGGAACGCCAGATCAGGCCCACGATTTGAAAGGTAGGACCGCCATGGCACTTCGCCCCCGCACCCATCCGTGGCTGACCAGCCAGTCCTCGCCCCGCACCGGCCGCCGTGCAGTCACCCTGGCTGGCCTGGCCACCGCCCTCATCTGTCCGCTAGCACTCAGCGCCGTGGCCGCTGCCGCGAGCACGGGCGCGTCCGCCGCCCCCGTGGCAGCAGCCGCGGGGAGCCCGCTGCCCGTCATGGGCCCGGGGGTCAGTGCTGGCGCGCACATCCCAGGCATGGCCGAGTACCTGGCAGTGGGCCGACATGCGACCACCAACGGGTCCGTCACCGGCCCTGACTACACCGAGGGCAGCCTCGCCAGCGAGGCGGTCGGCCGCGAAGCGGTCCAGCTCACCGCGCCTGGCCAGTACGTGCAGTTCAAGCTGACCCAGCCGGCCAATGCGATCGACGTAGACTACGCGCTGGCCCAGGGGGCCGCAGGCACCCTGTCGGTGTATGTCAACGGCCAGCGGATACCCAGGAAACTGCAGCTCACCGCCAAGTACAGCTACATCTCCACGCCGAATATCACGGGCAGTATGACCCACCACTTCTTCGACGACGCCCGCCTGCTGCTGCACCGTGAGCTGTGCGCTGGAGCCACCGTGCGGCTCCAGGTGAACGCGCGCGACACCGCGACCCCCTACACGATCGACCTGCTCGACACCTACCAGGTCGCCCCACCCCGGCCCCAGCCCGCCGGGTCAGTCTCGGTTACCTCGCTGGGCGCCGACCCCACCGGGCACACCGACTCGACGGCGGCGTTCAACGCGGCGGTATCCGCGGCAGCCGCCGCGCATGAGAGCGTGTGGCTCCCGCCCGGTCATTACCTGATCGGATCCCCGCTGCAGGTCAACAGCGCGACCATCGAGGGCGCTGGCGCCTGGTACTCCGTCATACTCAGCAACGAGTTCATCGACAACACCTCGGTCGTGCCCGGCCCGGTCAACCTGAGCGACTTCGCGATCCAGGGCTCAACCATCGGCCGGCATGACGACAGCACCGCCAATGCCATCAACGGCTCGCTCGGCACCGGTTCGGCAGTCCACGGGCTATGGATCCAGAACACCAACGTCGGCCTGTGGCTGGAGTTCGGCAACACGCGCCTGCGCGTCACCGGCAACGTCATCCTGGACACCGACGCGGACGGCATCAACCTCAACGGCAACGCGGTCAACGTGACCGCCAGCGGCAACTTCGTCCGCAACACCGGTGACGACGGCCTGGCCATCTGGTCCTATCCGGCCGCCGACAGCCACGACAGCTTCCTGGGTAACACGGTCGAAGAGACGAACCTGGCCAACGGGATCGCCGAATACGGCGGCACCGACAACACCATCTCCAACAACGTCATCGCCGACACCAACGCGCTCGGCAGCGGGCTGACCATCTCCAACGAGCAGTTCCTCTCGCCGGGCTTCACCCCGCTCGCGGGCAGGATCACGGTGTCCGGCAATAGGCTCATCCGCACGGGCGCGATGAACCCGAACTGGGGCCACCCAATGAGCGCCATCCAGGTGGACTCCTACGACTACGCGATCAGCGGCGTCACCATCATGATCACCGACACCACCGTGCTCGACACCCCGTACAGCGTGTTCGAGCTGGTCTGCGGCGACGGCACCGGCCTGCCGATCCACGGCCTGAAGATCGAGCGTGCCCACATCGACCACGTCGGCACGGTCGTGTTCCAGGCCGAGACGGCCGGCTCCGCCTACGTCAGCGGCGTGCGCGCCGCCAACGTCGGCGTCGCCGGCACGGTCCAGGACCAGTACCCGCCCGGCACGGCGTCCTTCACCATCCACACCGGCCCGGACAACCAGGGCTGGGGCACCACCCCCGTGCTGCCCTACTTCCCCAACCCCATTCCCCCGGTGCCCTAACCCCCCTCGCAGCCAAATCGCGAAACACCTGCCCGCCCAGGGACCATAGGGTGCCCCGAGCTTTCCGGACGGGGATCCAATAGGATCTTCACCGGAAAGGACGGATCGAGTGGCAGGAAAGAAGCGCGGTAACTTCTCCCCGGAGTTCAAAGAGGAAGCCG
>DASYYE010000520.1:0-8991 GCA_035946955.1 Streptosporangiaceae bacterium
GCGCCGGCCACACATCGGTGCTGGAGGTTTTGCAAACTGCCCAGGAGCGCGGGCAAGGCCGGTGAGTCCCACGCGGTGTTGAGCACGCCGTAGGTTTCGGGGGCACCGTAGGTCCGTCCCTGACCGGGCAAGCCGTTGGACTGTGTCCCGTTCAGCGGCCAGTAGGACCAGTCCAGGCCGTGGTAACGCAGGTACCTGGTGAAGACGGAGAACCACAGGCCCAGGTCGGCGGTGTTCTGGCTGGTCACGCAGGTGTCGCTGGTGTTGCATGTGCCGAACTCCCCCAGCCACAGTGGGTACTTCCCCACCAGGTACCCCCATTGCGGCTGGATCTGCGCCACCCAGGCGTCATAGCTCGTGGTGCCGGTGTGGTCGAAGCCGTAGTCGTGCGCCGAGTACACCAGCCGGCTGGGCACGTTCAGCGTGACCGGCAGGCTGCCGGCGCCGGCCAGGTCCAGGCCGAAGTTGATGCCCTCCACAAAGACCAGCCAGTGCGGGTCGACGCCTAGCACCGCGTCGCCGCCGCGCTCGGCCGCGGCATGCCAGTCCGTGGCCGGGTCGGAACCGCCCCAGGAAGAAAGGCCGCGCGGTTCGTTGCGGAGGTCCGCGCCGATCACCTGCGGCACGCCCTTGAAGGTGCGCGCCATGGACTCCCAGTCCGCGAGCCATGCCGACTCCGGGTAGGCCGAGTTGTACCAGAGCGTGTTCCCGTCAGTCTCCGAGCAGCACCACTGCCAGTTGCTGGTGTGGTTGTCCAGCACCACCATCAGGCCAGCGCTGGCCAGGTCGGTGACCACCTGATTGAACACGGTCCTGGCGTGCTCACCAGTGAACTGCGGGTTGGCGGCGACCAGACTGGGTGCGACGACGGGGTTGGTCTCCCACATCTGGTCCGACCAGGGCAGGCGGACGCCGTTGAAGCCCATGGCCATGATCTGCTGGATGATCGTGCTGACCGGCTGGTAGGCGAGCCCGCCGACGACCGCGTCCGGTGACTCGGCGCCATACCAGTTGACCATGTTGAGCTTGACCCGCCTGCCAGCGGAGTCGACGATGACCGCGCCTCGGGTATGCAGCGGGAACGTGACTCCCGATGTCGGCGACGCGAGCGGGTGCCCCTGACCGGACAGGCCGGTGAGGACCGCACCCGCCAGTGCCACGACCGCCATCGCCCCGTAGCCACGTCTAAGCCGAACTGCCCGCATCTGGGTCCTTCCGCTGTGTTGCTGACTCCGGTCCCCAGGCCATACCCGGGGACCGGAGACTCACGTTAGAGCCGTCAGTTCCACTGCTGGAAGACGTCGTTCTGGTCGCGGGGCTGACGGGGAGGCCACCTGGGCGCCCTCCCCGCCGGCCGTGAGTGCCTACCCGCAGACCCAGCTCAGCCGGACTTCACGGGGTTGCCACCCGCCGGATACGGCGTGCCGCAGCGCCATCGGCTTTGCCACCACGCACAGACCGTGATCCAAACATTTGTCGCAAGCGAATAGGTGGCTTGCGGCCCCCAGTTCACACCGCTGGTGTAGTTGTACCCGGACGAGCCGATCTGCCGGTTGACGTAACCGGGGCTGTCCCAGGACAGCCAGACCGTGGCGTCTGTGCCGCACACGTCCCATGCCTCTCCCCAGGCCTTGATATAGAACGGGGGATAGCCTTCACCGACTTGGACATTCCCGTTGAACCCGTCCTGGCGTGAGCAGCCGGGCAGCGAAAGCCTCGGATAGACAGGTACGGGTGCGTCCTTTCCCTTCCCGATGGGCTGAAGGCCTGGCTGCCGCGTTACGACCTTCACATGAGTGGCTGGGCTATTGCTGTGCAGCGTGCTGGCGGTAGCGGCTTGCGAGGCCAGCAGAAACGCGGCCGTGCAGAGGCCAACGCCAGACAAGAAGCGCAGGCGCGAAGTTGCTGCCGTCATCTTGGTCCTTCCTCTGTGCTGTGGCCTGTCGGCAGGAGTCGTCAGTTCCACTGCTGGAAGACGTCGTTCTGGTTGCAGGACCACTGGAAGATGGGGGCGCCATTGCCGCGGCTGCTCCCGTCGGCGTCCAGGCACGTGGACCTAGTGCCCACGTTGTGCAGGCCCGCGTTGGCGTGCCCGTTGGTGTTGTACTGGCCACTGCCGTAGAACCACCACTGCTGGAAGCTGTCATTGGTGTTGCAGGACCACTGGAAGATCTTGCCGCCATTGCCGACATCGTTGCCGTCGGCGTCGAGGCAGGTACCAGACCCAGCGTTCCGCAGGATGGGCACGCGGCCGATCGAACCGGTGATGGTCCACTGCTGGTAGCGGTCAGCGGAGTTGCAGGACCACTGGAAGATCTTGCCGCCATTGCCCACACTGCTGGCATCAGCGTCCAGGCAGGTGCCGTCACCGTTGCTCTCCAACTGGACGGTGACGCCGTAGATCGACTGCTCGGCGAGGCCAATCTCGCCGCCGAAGGCCCCGCTGCTGTAGGTGGACCACTGCGACCAGTTGTAGCCATGACCGGAGATGTTGAATGCCGCGTCAGCATTGCACTGGGCCTGGTAGGCGCAGGCGTTGCTGACCTCGGCGTGGTAACAGTTGTTGATCTGCCACAGACCCCGGTCGGTGGAGCCGTTCGGGCACCCGGACGTGGGCGGGTTGGACGCCGATGCCGACGGGTTGCACGATGACTCGGCCAGCCCGACGGCGACCGCGACCACGATCACCGGGTAGGACCCGCGAGGGGTGCTGATGTAGTTGTTGTAGGAGAAGCCTGCTTTGCCCGCAACAGCGGAGCAGAGTTGCGCCTGTGAGAGCTTCTGCGCTGCGGGGTTGCCGCCCAGGCCCCGTCCGATCGCCGCCGGGACCGGGTGGTGGGTCCGGTGTGCCGTAGCAGCAGCCGCCGCCGGAACGCCAGCCGCCAATAGCCCGGTGACCACGGCTGCTACTCCAGCAGCCATCACGATGACCCGACCCCGGGACATGGCCCACCGGATGGTTAACGTCATTTGGGTCTCCTTTCCGGGCTCTCCCAGGCAATGGGCAGCCCGCGTCGCAGACCGAGCTTTTCCGGCAGCCGTAACACCCGGGTATCGAACCGGTAGCAGGGCCTGCGTCAGGCCCGGTTTCCGATGCCCCGGTGGGGCCAGGTGCCCACGCGCCCGAACAGGACGACCAGGGAAGGTACGAGCAGTGAGCGGACGATGAACGTGTCGATCACGATTCCCGTGACCATCGCCACCGCGATCTCCCGGAACTGCTGCAGCGGCACCAGCGCAAGCAGGCCAAACCCAGCGGCCAGTGCCAGCCCGGCCGTGGTGATCGCACGTGAGGCGCGGGGCACGGCCACTGCCACGGCCTCACGCAACGGCTGCCGCCGGGCTTCCTCCCAGATACGGCCCACCACGAAGACGTTGTAGTCGGAGCCGAGCGACACCAGCAGCACGGCCACGACGAACGGCACGTAGTAGACCAGGCTCGGGTAACCGAGCAGGCCCTGGAACACCCAGACAGTCAGCCCCAGCGCGGAGAGCAGCGCCAGCACGCTGGCTGCCAGCAGGTACAAAGGGGCGACCACCGCGCCCAGGAAGACGGCCAGCAGGACCGCGATGACCGCCGCGATCGTCACCGCGATGCGCCCAAGGTCGGCCTGGGTGGCGTCGATCGCCTCTCCGGCTAGCGCGGTCTCCCCGCCGACTTCGAACCGGACACCTCTCAGCCCCGCCGCGGCGACCAGCGACGGCAGGTTGTGACGCAGTGTCCGCACCCGGTCAATGGCGGCCGGCCCCAGCGCATCGGTCCGCTCGATCACGGCATACCTGGCCGCATTACCTGAACGGGCCACCATGATGTGCGCGGAACTCTCCAGCGATGGCAGGTCCGTGGGGCCCACCACGCCCGCGACGCCCGATTGCCTGGCCAGGGCCTGCTGCAGCCGTGCTAGCGCAGGCCCCTGCAGTGCCACCCCTTTGCCGATGACCAGCACCTCCGTGGGCGACAAGATGCCCGGCGCGAACCCCGCCGCTGCGGCGTTGTCGGCCTGGACCGGCTGGGAACTAGCGGGCAGGGCGAGGACCAGCGGATACCCGAGGCGCATCTGCCGCAGGCCCGACGCGGCGACGAGCAGGCCGACCACACACAAGGCCGCCACCAGCAACGCGACGGCCCGGGTGGTGGCCATGCGCGCGGACCACTCCCGCCAGCGCCCGGCCCGGAGTGCGGCCCCTACGCGAGCTGGGACCGCGGCGGGCGCGGCGCGGCCCCGTGCGGGCGCGGCGCGGCCCGCGGCGCCACCGCCCTGCCCGAACCAGGCCGGCCCCGGCAGGAACAGCAGGCGACCGAATATCGCGATGAGCGCGGGCGCGAGCGTGATGGCCACCACCATCGCGATCAGCACGGTCACCGCCAGCACGGGCCCGAAAGCCCGCAACGGCCCGAGCCGGGCGACGAGGAGCGAGGCGACCCCCGCCGCCACCACCAGCCCGGCCGTGGCGATGATCGGGGCATACTCTGCTGTGGTCTGCCGGGCCGCGGCACTGCGGCTAAGGCCTTCGGCAAGGCGGCTGCGCATCCCCGCCAGGAAGAACACCGAATAGTCAGTGGTCACTCCGAGCAACAAGACCACCAGCACGGGTTCCACATCCGGTGCCACCACCACCCCGGCACGGCGCGCCGCCCAGGCCACCACGCGGACCGCCACGAGGTAGGCAATGGCCGCACACGACAGCGTCGCAAGCGGAGCCCCCAAGGCCCGGAAGTAGATCCCCACGATCAGCCCTATCGCGAGCAGGGTCGCGAGCTCTACCCACGGCAGGTAGCGCAGGATAAGCGCGGCCTGGGCTTCCTCGGCAGGCGCGGGCCCGGTGACCCCGACCAGGTGGTCTTGCGGGGCGGCGTCGAAACGCCGCGCAAAGGCAGAGGCCTCGGCTGCCTGCGCGGCGACCGACATGTCCGGGTGGAAGAACAGGTACGTGATGATCGTGGTCGACCGTTCACGCGACCCAGGGAACAGCCCGGCCGTGTTCGCTACGGGCAACGCCCCGGCAAGTCCCAGGATCCCCGGTACCTGCCCGCGGTCGACCGCCAGGGCCAGGCGGGCGGCCTGGACCTGGGTCTGCAGGCTGAAACCACGGGGGTCACGCTGGACGACATCGGCCTGCGCGGCCAGCGGCAGGCCGAAGAGCCTCGATGCCTGCGCCTCGGCCTGCAGCGCCGGTGCCCCAGCGGGGACCAGGCCGGTCACCGAACCCGATGGGGTTAAGGGTGGGAGGAAGATGGTCGCGGCCGCAGCGGCGGCAACCCAGGCGAGCAGGAGTGGCAGCCGCAGCGCAACGACCACGGCACCGTAGGCGCGCCAGTGGAACCCGACCGCGGGCGGCGGCGGCACTGAGCCGCGCCGGGGCCTGGAGGGCCGGCGCGGGCCAGTCCCCCGCGTGCCACGGCCACGCGTGGCCGCTCCACGCCGGGCACGCCGGTCTCGCAGGGAAAGCACGGACCCACTATTGCCCCCTGGCCACAGCGCAAACACGGCGGGTTGGCCGGTCCCGGGGAATTTCTGCGGTGTTGCTGGGTATTGCACGACGTATGCCCGAGGTCGACGACTTCAACAGTCAGGTCATCAAAGAGTTCCGTGAGAACGCAGGGAAGGTGGGTGGCCCGTTCGAAGGCGCCCCCTTGCTGCTGTTGCACACGACCGGCGCCAAGACGGGCCAGGAGCGTATCAACCCGGTGATGTACCAGCAGGTGACGGGCGGCTATGCAGTCTTCGCCTCACGGGGAGGCGCGCCCACCAACCCCGACTGGTTCCACAACCTGGTCGCACACCCCAGCGTCGAGGCCGAGATAGGCACAGAGATGCTCCGGCTCACCGCCAGGGTGGCGGAGGGCGAGGAGCGTGGGCGGATCTGGTCGGCGCAGAAGCGCGACTTCCCGCAGTTCGCGGACTATGAGAGGAATACGGACCGCCAGATTCCGGTAGTCGTCCTCGAGGCCTGACCGGTTGAGCCCCAGTCAGCAGGGCCTGCGGCTAGCCGTCTTGCCGGTGGTCGTCGGCCCACTGCAGGGACCGGTCGACGACAGCGCGGGTGAGTCCTTCAGTCGGGTCGACGCTGATGAGCAGGGTTGGTACGTCACGCTGGGCGGCCCACTCCTGCGCCTCGGGCGTGTGCTGGTCATCGATCCAGGTCAGTGGGCGCTGCCCGGCATATTCGGTGATGGGTTCCAGCTTGTCGAGAGGCTCGAACGGGGGCGGCGGGAAGCGGATCACCGGGAGCTCGGGGAGCTGGAGCAGCGGGGCGATGACGCGGTTGGCCTCGGAGCCCCAGGCGGTGGCCCACACGAGCTGGAACCGCGTGGACAGCTCCCGCAGCCATCGCCCGTGCGTCGCGCACAGCCGCACCGGTTCTTCACCGGGGAAGAACTCGTGCTCGGTGTAACCGGGTGGACAGCCGATAGCCGCGAACGGGTTCAAGACTCCGTCCACATCAAGCAGGAGAAGCGGACGCTGACTGCCTGCTAGCGGCCGGGCGGTGGCTGCCATAGCTCCAACCGATTGCCTTCGCAGTCATAGGCCCACCCGAACCGGCCGTACTCATGCTCGGTGACCTCGTCTACGACTTCGACTCCCGCCGCTCGGAGCTGGCCGAGCATCGCGTCCAGGTCGGCAACCCGGAAATTGATCATGTATGACTGTTCGGCGCGGCCGAGGTACTGAGTGTCTGCGTCGAATACGGCCCAGGTGGTCGAGCCGCCAGGCGTCCAGTCAAACTGCTGGCCACCCCAGTCGCTAACCTCGACTCCCAGGTGCTCGGCGTACCACGACCGCAGCGCCGCCGGATCCCGCGCCCGCAAGAACACCCCGCCAATACCCGAAACCCGCTGCACAGACCCAGTGTAGGTCTCCTGGTCGCAGGCAGTACGTGTTCCAGACGCTATGTAGTGCAATACGTTCCCGACGACTCAGACAAGGATCAGCTGGCACGCGAGTTCTGCTTGAGCAACGTCGACCGCTGCGTCGCGGCTGCGGCCCGGCAACCCGCCGATACGGTCATGCTGCGGTCAGACAAGCTCAGCCCGGCCGAACTGGCCGATGCTGTCCTCGCCGAGGTCGCAGGCGAACACTGACTCCGCAGGTGTGCTGTGGTGGCTCAGGACACGACCGACCAGGCATGCCCGTTCCAGTGCTCGATGAGGCTGCGGTCCCCCGTCGCGGTGCTCACGTAGTTGCCGACCCCCCAGCAGTCCATCGAACTGACGCACGCCACCCCAACCAAGGAGGCAGCCTTGCTTACGGCCGGTGTCGGTGCTGGGACTACACGCCACCGCATGCCGGCCCAGCGTTCGGTAAACACCCGGCCGTTGCCACCGTCCGTGCCGCCAACGGCCATGCAGGTGCCGTCGCTGACGCAGGACACTGCGGACAGCGACGCCCGCGCGATGCCTGTCGGGGTGACAGTCCAGGCCGAGCCGTTCCAGCGCTGTGCCAGCGGGTTGGGGTTCGGGTTGGCGTTGCGGTCGCCCACGGTCATGCATGTGTTGGCGTGGCAGGAGATGCCGACCAGCCTATCGCCCGGGTTGTGCGAGGTCGGGGTCGTTACGACGGCCCAGGCGCCGCCGGTCCAGTGCCCGGTGAGCGTGCCGGAATGGCTGCCGATGCCGCGATTGCCGCTTACCCAGCAGTCGGTGGCGGAAGGGCAAGACACCCGTTGGATATCGGTCTCGCTGCCCAGTCCCGGGCTGCGCACGTCGGTCCAGGCACGCCCGTTGAAGCGCTCCATGTACGTGGTCCCATTCACTATTCCGGACGCCCAGCAACTGTCCGTGCTGGCACAGGAGACCGAGTTCAGCAGGGGTAGGACAGACCCGGAGGGAACCCGCACGGCCACCGGCGACCAGGCCGTGCCATCCCAGTGCTCGGCGTAGGCCACCTGCTTGCCAGTGGAGCCCTCGTACTCGCCGACGGCCCAGCAGTCGGTTCGGCTGGCACACGACACTGACGGCAGCCAGCTGTTGATGGCGCCGGGCGGGCCCGCCACCGGGACCATGGACCACGCGGACCCGTTCCAGTGCTCGGCGGCCGCGAACTGGCTGTCGGTCTGGCCGACCGCCCAGCAGTCGTTGGCGGTCACGCAGGCGGTCTCGTCGAGGAACCCGGCGAAGGTGGCGCCCGTCGCGGGGGCGCCAGGCGCGGTCGCCCGGGTTGCGGCACCAGCGGTGGCGGGTGCCAGGCAGCACGCCACCGTTGTGATGGCGGCAGCCGATAAGTACGTGGCCCGACGGCGGGCTGGCCGTCGGCTCATCGACGTCATACAGATCACTGCTCCCCGTATCTGCGGCAAGGCATTCCGCACCTGGCCGTCCGCGCAACCTTAGACGAGCACCATCGCCCCTTGGCTCCGTTGACCAAGCCAGGCTGCTGCCTGTGGACAACCCTTGCCTGTGGATAACCATCAGCAGTTCAGTTTTTCTCCCTCCCGGGGGAGAAAAACTGAACCACTAATCCGTCCCCCTAGGGGCGCTTGGTGACTGAGCCTGGGGGTGGGATGGTGCCGGGGCCGGTGGTGTTGCAGGCGAGGCAGCTGGGGTCGCTGACGACCAGGGGGGGTGCGAGGGGGGGCGGGGTGAGGAACGCGGGGTGGTGGAGGTCGAGCATGTCGAGCATGTTGCTGGCGTTGGCGTCGCGGTAGGTCATGGCCGGCAGGTTCCACTTGGCCTCGACCAGGGCGCAGATGCTGGAATGGTCGAAGACCTGGTGTGAGACGTAGCTGGGGCGGGCCCACGGCGACACGACTGCGCAGGGTACGCGGAAGCCGTACTGGTGGAAGCCGTTGTAAGGGGAGACGCCGGGAGTCACCTGCGGCGGGATGATGTCGGGGGCCAGAGCCCGGGGCGGGGGCACGTGGTCGTAGTAGCCGCCGTGTTCGTCGTAGGTCCAGATCAGCAGCGTCGAGGGCCAGTTCGGGCTGGTGATCACCGCGTTGACGACCTGGGAGACGAACTGCTCACCCATGGCGATGTTCTGGGGGCTCTCC
>DASYYE010000521.1:0-2929 GCA_035946955.1 Streptosporangiaceae bacterium
GGCGTCACGCGACGCTTGGGAGCAGTCGCTGGCCTTGTTCCACAGCCTGAACCATCCCGGCGCCGAGGGAGTCAGCGCCAAGCTTGGGCAGCGCGAGCGGGCGGGCGCCGGATAACTGCGCTATCGGGACGGGCCGGTCACCCGAACGCGCGCGCCAAGGTACCTTCCAGGTTCAGCCAGGCCCATTCGGCGTCGGCGGAGCGGCTGTGATTCGTGCGGAACTGGTGCACGAAGCATGAGATGTCGTCCAGGCCCCAGCGGATCCGGTAGAGCTCCAGCGCGGCCGGGTCCACCGCCCGCCCGGTCGCCTGCTGGTAACGCGGGGCTTCGTCGCCGGTGTCGGTGACGACCATCCACAGGTCGCGCTCTGGCGGCGCCAGGCCTACGGTGTCCCAGTCAATGAGCACCCTGTCCTGGCCTGCCCGGATGATGTTGGCGGGGTGCGGCTCCCCGTGGGTCAGGACCGGCTGGGACGTCGCGGCCACCTGCCGGGCGAGCTGGTCGAAGGTCTGCAGGAGACGCCGGACCTGTCCGGCGGTGCTGGCCAGCACCGCCCGGGCTGGCTCCGAGAACGGGCCGCCACGCCAGGGTTCGTCCAGCTCACTGAGGGCCTTTTCCAGGACGCCACGCAGGGGCACCCCGGGGTGGGCCCGAGACACCGCGGCCGCCGGCGTAGCCCGGTGCAGCGCTGCCAGCATGTCCACGACTCGGCCCCGCTCATCTGCGGGAAGGTCTTCGCCGAACCGGCCGCTGGCGCCGTGGATGAATGGGAACACCGTGACGGTGTACTGCGAGCTGAGGGGCAGGACCGTCTCCCCGTCGACCTTTGCCACTGGTGCCACCACGAACCGCAGGCCGGCATCGTGCCGTAGCGCAAAGGCGGTGTCCATGGCCGTCCGCAGCCGCGCGCCCACCACTGGCCGGGTCTCCCCAAGAAAGCTCTTGTCGTCCAGGTCATCGACGGTGACGAACCACTGGCCGCCCTGAGTGTCGTGGACCACCCAGTGGTAGCTCCCGCCACCCACGGGCGCGTACTCCATAGCAGCGGCATCCAGGTGCCATCCCCGCTCGAGCGCGAGCCTCAGCTCACGCTCGCCTACTCCCGTCGGCCTGTCCCTCACGGGGGCACGCTAGACGGCTCGGCAGCCCGGAAGCCACACATTATCCAGGAGTAAGAGGTGACGATGGCATTGCATCTTTGCGCGAACGCGCGAAAACAGCTACGTAGGCACCGGCTCCACGGCCGGTAGCAGGCCACGCGGCGCAGGGTTAGAGCATCAGTCCCACAGAATTCTGCGCCAGTCGGCTCGGGATCGAGCATGTAACTGGCATGCTGTACTGCCTGGACTGGTACGTGCCGGACCAATCGGTCTGGCCATTCCCGGCCAGCAATCACTTCAGCCCAGGAGGGGCTTCGCATGGCATACGGCTACATAGGGGCGATGGAGAGCCAGCCGGGAAAACGGGATGAAGTTGTCACCATCCTGCTCAGTGGCCTCGACGGGCTGAAGGCGGCCGGGTGCGTGCAGTACACCGTCGGTGTCTCGCTCGATGATGATGTGACGATCTGGACCAGCGAGGTGTGGGGCAGCAAGGAAGAGCACGACGCCTCTCTCCAGCTTCCCGAGGTGAAGGAGGCGATCGGGCGTGCGATGCCGATGCTGGCAGGGGACTTCACGAACGTGGAGGTGACAGTCCAAGGAGGGTTGGGCCTGTGACTTGCCCCGGGAGCTCCGTCCGCCCGCGTATTCCCAGCTTGCGGTAGCCCCGGGTGAGGTGGATTTCGACGGTCCTGAGCACGACCCGCAGCCGGTGCGCGATCTGCTGGTTGGACAGGCCCATCTCGGCCAGTGCCAGCACGCGCCGTTCTGCCTCGGTGAGCGAGACTCTCCCACTGGGCTGGCCACCACCGGCTGGGATCCCATGCTCGTGCAGTACGCGAGCTGCCTGCCTCGCCAGGACCGTCGCCCCGCGTGCCTCCGCTGTCCGGTGCGCGTGCCGCACCTGCTGTTCCCCCGCAGCCCTCATGCCCCGTGCCAGCAGCATCGCACCCAGGACAGCACGGGCCGCCGCTTCATCCAGCGCGGCATTGGTAGCGGTCAGCAGCCGGACCGCACGGCACGCCAACTGGATGCCGCCGCTGCCGCCGGTGATCTCAGCGAGCCGGGCCAGCGCGACCCCGAGTGCTCTCGCACCACCGGCCGATTCGGCCAGTTCGACCTCTTCCGCGGCGAGCCGCAGGGCCTCGTCCCGCTCGCCGAGCGCCGCGTATGCCATGGCCGCCCGGCTCCGCCAGTCCGACACCGCAGGGTTGCGGACCCCCCAGCCGGTCATCCGCTGGCCGCACTCCAGATAGTCCGACAGCCCTTCGGCGACGGCACCACCTGCGGTCCTCAGCCGGGCCCTGGCGTATAGGACGTCGTTGTAGTGCCAGGACCGCGGGAGCTGCCCAACCAGACCGGTCCTAACCAGCAACACGCTTGCTTTCGACAGTTCGCCCTGGTCGATCAGGATGCCTAGGTAAATGCTCACGATCAGGCAAGAGACCTGCCTGACGGCTCGTGCTGACAGGGCGGCCGGCAACGCCTGCTCGCATTCAGCCGCCGCGTCGGCCAGCCACCCGAGGCGGTGCAGAGTCCCCGCCCGCAGGGCCATCGAGGTGGCGTGCCGAGCCGGGGCCCCGCCCGCAGCAGCCATGTCTACGAGCAGGTCGCAGGCGGCCAGCGCCTGCGGCAGGTCATCCGTATGCAGGAGCATGGACAGGAGTGGTACGTGACAGGTTCTGACGAGAAAGTCAGGGACGCTGAACCCGCCGGCCGCCTCACCGGAGGGCCACCCAGCCCCAGCCAGGTCGTGGAGTGTGGTCTGGGTATGGCTGGCCGGCAAGCCGGCCCATTCATCTCTGAGCAGGCGAAGCCACCCCAGCCCT
>DASYYE010000522.1:0-9263 GCA_035946955.1 Streptosporangiaceae bacterium
CGAGCCCGTCCTGCGGTTGAGGACCAGTGCCTCAGCATGGTGCCGGGAGGCTTCCGCAAGCCGGCCGGCCTGCCAGCACACTGTCCCCAGGTTGCCCACGGCAATCGCCTGTCCTCCCAGGTTCCCGCTGTGCCGATGGATGGCCAGCGCACGTCGGCAATGCTCGGCGGCCGTATCAAGGCGCCCGGCCTGCCAGTGCACCGTGCCCAGGTTCCCCAGTGCGGTCGCCTCACCCTCCGCCCATCCCGCTTGCTGGCTCAGCGTGACCGCCTCCGTGTAGTGGCTGATCGCTTCGCGGTGTCGGCTGGCCCGCCAATCCAGGTCGGCCAAGCTCAGGTGCGCGGCCGCCTGTGCCCGGAGATGGCCTTCTGAGCGGGCTGCAGCCAGGGCGGCCTGGGCGGCCTGGCGCCAGTCGGTGGTGTGCATGCTCAGATAGAAATAGCCCCGCAGGGCATCAGCGAGTAGCCAGGCCATCGGTCCGAGGCCGTGCTCGGCGGCGTCTGCAACAGCCGCGGTCAGGTTGGGCCGCTCCGCATCCAGCCAGGCCAGTGCTGCGGCGGGGCTATCGAAGCTGGCATGGGCGCGCCCATCTCGCGTGGCCGGCAACGGCAGCCTCAGCTTCTCCGGGTACAGCAGCCGTGCCGCCGCATCGACCTCGGACAGGTAAGAGGAAACCAGCCGGCGTCTGGCCGCTTGGCGGTCCGGTTCGGATTCCTCCGACGTGACCCGCTGCCGGGCATACAGGCGCAGCAGGTCATGGAATGTGTAGCGGCCTCGGGCCGACTCTTCAACGAGGTGCGCTGTGGCCAGTGCACTCAGCGCATCGCCGGCCTGCCGAACCGTGGTCTCGGCGAGCAGCGCCGCACCGCTGACCGAGACATCCAGGCCAGGAACCAGCCCGAGCAGCCGGAACATCCGGCGCTGAGGGCCGCTCAGGCGACGATAGGACAGGTCGAAGGCGGCTTGGACAGCAGCCTGTTTGTCCCCGGCTACAGCGAGTGCTGACAGCCTGTCGCCCTGGACCAACTCCGCCAGGTAGTCGCCGATGGACAGGCCGCTTCGGCCGGTGATGTTCGCTGCGGCGATCCGCAGCGCCAGCGGCAGCCGAGCGCACGCGCTCGCGAGACCCATGGTGGCCTCGGGCTCATCATGCACCCGGTCACCGCCGAGCATCGTGGCCAGCAGCGCTTCCGCCTCCTGGGGCCCGAGGACGCCAAGACCCAGCCGGTGCGCTCCGTCCCTGGCCACGAGGCCGCCAAGTTGGTCCCTGCTGGTGACCAGGACCAGGCAGCCTGGGCTGCCTGGCAGCAGCGGGCGGACCTGGTCCGCGCTGCTGGCGTTGTCCAGCACGACCAGCATCCGGCGCTCGGCCAGCAGTGTCCGGTACAAGGCCGCTGCCTCATCGACCTCAACGGGTATCTGATCGGCCGCCACGCCCAGCGCGCGAAGCAAACGGGACAGGGCCTCGCCCGGGCTCATCGGTGCCGCCGCATCGTGCCCACGCAGGTTCAGGTGCAACTGGCCGTCTTTGAAGCGGTCCCGGACCTGGTGCGCCCAATGCACGGCAAGTGCGGTCTTGCCAACCCCCGTCGTCCCGTCGATTGCTGCGATCGCCACGCTGCCGCCACAGTCCCGCGCGGTGAGCAGGCCGTCCAACTCGGCCAGGTAGCCGGCCCGGCCGCTGAACCCAGCAACATCAGCAGGTAGCTGGGCAGGTGGTGCACTGCCCAGCCCGGCTCCGGCTTGCGCTGGTGGCGCTGGCGGCGGCAGGTCGAGCATGGGATCGGCCCGCAGCACCCCCTGATGGAGCCGCCGGACCTCAGAGCCCGGCTCGACGCCCAGCTCCTCATCCAGTGCCCGTCGCAGCTCTTGATAGACCTGCAGCGCCTCCGCCTGTCGGCCACACCGGTACAGCGCTGTCATGATCTGACCCGACAGTCCTTCCCGGAGCGGGTGTGCCGCTACGAGCGAACTCAGTTCACCGACCACCGCCTGGTGCTCACCCAGCGCCAGCAGGGCGTCGATACGGGCCTCCACCGCCTGGAGGTGCAACTCCGCCAGCCGCGGGCACTCCATGCGGCACAGCCCTTCGGCCGCCACGCCGGCCAGCGGCTCACCACGCCACAACGCCAGCGCCGACCCCAGCAGGTCAGCCGCTTGCGCGGCACGCCCGGCGGCTGCCGCTCGCCGGCCAAGCTGCAACTGCGCCTCGAAACGCTGCACATCCACCTGGTCAGGCCGCACCCGGACGACGTAGCCCGGAGGGGACGTCACCAGCACCGCACCCAGTTGCCGCCGTAGCCGCCAGACCAGCGTGTGCATGGTGTCCTTGGTCCCAGCGGGGGGGTCATCGCCCCACACCAGTTCCATCAACCGCTCGGCCGCCACCACCCGGTCAGCGTTGAGCAGCAATACAGCGAGCAATGCTTGCTCACGCGGTGCGTTGACAGGGATCCGCGTGCTCCCCTGCCATACCTCCATCGGCCCCAGGAGCCCAAACCTCCAGCCGTCCGCACCCATGCCGCTGCCCGCCGTCACTCAGCCACCACCCCGTTCACCCGTGGCGGCGCGGTCTCGACCACTGCACCGGCCGGTGGGGCCACGGCCACGCCGCCACGCACCCACCGCCCAGTCCAAACAGTCAAGGAAATACCAAAGAAGGCCATGGACTAACTCTCTGGAGTCCTACCACTCCCCGCACTCCCCAGCGGTTCCGCACAAACCGCGCGCGCAAGCCGTTATGGGCTTTTGATAGGACAACGCTACGCCTCAGCCACCTGTTCCGGGATAAGTCCTGAACCCTCGGTGCGGACTGGGTCACACGTCTGCCTGTGCACAGGACGCGGTGTTTATCGCCTGTTGAGAGGTGCGAGAGGGCCGGGCGGGAAACTGGCCGAAGGCGAGGCGCCGTGGCCCTGCTGGCCCTTTCTGCGCCGTGATCTTACCGGACAAAAAACCAAAATTCGGGCGAAAACCAAACGGGGGGAACTGGCGTGTCAGCTTCAACGCAGCCTCCTGGGCAGCACGACGGCAGATGGCTTTCGCCGGAGTCCCCGGACCGCCGCCTCAGCCAGTTCCCGATGATCCAGGCCATTGGACTCCGTAAGTCCTTCCACGGCGGGAAGGGCTCTCACGCCAAGCACACCAGGAAGGGCTCCCGCGGCAGGACTGTCGACGCTGTCCGCGGTGTCGACCTCACAGTCTGGGCAGGGGAGATATTCGGCTTCCTCGGCCCTAACGGCGCCGGCAAGACCACCACCTTGCGGATGCTCGCCACTCTGCTGCGCCCCGATGGCGGCAACGCCACCATCGCTGGTGCTGACCTGCGCCGCGAGCCCAGCCTCGTGCGCCAGCGTGTCGGCTATGTTGCGCAGGGCCACGGCACCTGGCCCGATGTGAGCGCGCGCGAGGAGCTGGCGCTCCAGGCACGGATGTACGGCATCCCCAAGGCCGAGGCATGGCGGCGCGCGGCCACCGCGCTCGGTGCCTTCCAGTTGACCGACTACGCCGACCGCAGATGCAAGACATACTCGGGCGGCCAGCGCCGCAGGCTCGACATCGCCCTGGGAGTGATCCATTCGCCTCAGGTGCTGTTCCTCGACGAACCGACCGCGAGCCTGGACCCCCAGAGCCGCGCGCACATGTGGGAGCAGGTGCGGCGGCTGCGTGATGACGGCATGACGGTCTTCCTCACCACCCACTACCTCGAGGAGGCCGATGCTCTCTGCACCCGGGTCGCGATCATCGACCATGGCCAGGTCGTGGCGGTCGGCACACCGGAGGAACTCAGACGGGGGATCGGCGCGGATGTGCTCACGGTCTCGATGAACGGCTCCACCCAGCGCGCCGCCGTGCTGCTGAGCTCACAGCCGTATGTGCGCAGGCTGGAGATCCACGACCACGTGGGGCTCCGGCTCCAGGTCGACACCGGGGCGACCGCCATCCCTCAGGTCTTGCGTGTACTCGACGGCGCCGGACTGGCCCTGGGTGCGATCGAGCTGCGCCGCCCCAGTCTCGACGACGTATTCCTGGCCAAGACGGGCCGTTCGCTGAGGGAATCGTGACGACTGTGAAACTGGCCCACGACACGTGGCTGATGTTCCAGCGGCAGATGCTGATGATGCTGCGGAACCCCGTCTGGCTCGCATTCGCCATCGCCCAGCCAATCGCCTACCTGCTGCTCTTCGCGCCGCTCCTCCGGTCAGCGCTGCATGTCCAGACCCAAGCCCAGGCGTACCAGACTTACGTACCGGGCCTGCTCACGGCGATCGTCCTCATCGATGGCTTGTTCACCGGCTTCGGGCTGCTCGCCGAACTGCGTTCGGGTGTCATCGAACGGGCGCGGGTCACCCCGCTGGCCCGGCCCTCGCTGATGCTGGGACGCGCCCTTCGAGACGTGGTGACCCTGCTCGTGCAGGCCATCGTCATCACGCTGGCCGCGCTGCCGTTCGGCGTCCGGGTGGGACTCGGTGACCTGGCGCTCGCCTATCTGCTGCTGGCGATGCTCGGGCTGATGTCGGTATCGCTGTCCTACGCGCTCACCATGAAGGTGCGCCACGAGGAGACCCTCGGCCAGGTCTTCAATACCGTCGGCCAGCCGGTCCTGCTGCTCTCCGGGATATTGCTGCCGCTGGCGCTGGCTCCCCTCTGGCTGCGCCGGGCCGCCGACGGTAACCCCTTCTACTGGGCGACCAACAGCATGCGCGCGCTGTTCGCAGGCCACGACGGTGCCCCCCCGGTGTGGCAGGGCCTGGCCATCGTGGCCGTGCTGGCCATCCTGTCGGTGACCTGGTCGGTGCGCCTGTTCGCGCGCGCCGTCTGGTAGGCGCGGAGCGCTGGAACTCGTGAAGTTGGAGCCACTATGAGCACATCCACCAGGGCAGGGGAGCTGCGTGCCGACGGCGTCGAGGGTCACGGGCTCTCCGGCGCGGCCGGGGCCCGCCGGGAACTGCCGGGCCTCACGGTCATGGAGCTGATCGCTGGGCACGCCGACCGTGCCCCGGAGGCTGCCGCTGTCACCGGCGGGGGACCGTCGCTGACCTACGGGGAGTTGCTGTCGGCCGCGTCGTGGGCGGCTGCGGGCCTGTCGGCACGTGGCGTGACACGCGGCCAGGTGGTCGCGGTGGTGACAGGCCGTTCCAGTGCGGCGGTGGTCGCCATGATGGCGGTGTGGTGGGCCGGCGCGGTGTACCTGCCGATTGACCCCACCTACCCCGCGCAGCGGATAACCCTGCTGCTCGATGACACCGCGGCTGCGGCCGTGCTGACCGAACCGCGCTTCCTCGCCACCATCCCGGCCGGCCGCACCCCGGTGGTCACCCTGGACGCTGCCGCCACGGAGCGGCCGCCGCCCATGGCCACCTCACCTGAGGACGCCGCGTACATCATCTACACCTCAGGGTCCACCGGCACACCCAAGGGCGTCGTCGTCGGGCACCGGTCCCTGCTGAACGTGGTACTTGAGATGGCCGCCGCGATGGAATGCGGCGCGGCCGACCAGTGGCTCACGATGGCGCCGACCACGTTCGACATCTCCCTGCTGGAGCTGTGCGTCCCGCTGGTATCGGGGGGCCGGCTCGTCATCAGCACCGAGGCCCAGTTGCGGGACGCTGCTGCGCTGGTGCGGCTGGTGCGAGGCTGGGGGATCACCCGGATGCAAGCCGTCCCGTCACAGTGGCGCATGCTCCTCGACGCGGGGTTCGGCGCTCCTGGCATGGTGGCGATGGTCGGTGGCGAGGCGCTCTCCACTGCGCTGGCCAGAGCGCTGCGTCGGCGGGTCCGCGTGCTTCTCAATGGCTACGGGCCGACCGAGACGGCGGTCGTCTCGTCGTTCTGGCGGGTTCCCGAGACGCCCGCCCGGATCGCTATCGGCGGCCCCATCGCCAATACCCGCATGTACCTGCTCGACGATGCGCTCGTCCCGGTCCTGCCAGGACAGCCCGGCGAGCTGTACATCGCCGGCGCCGGCCTGGCACAGGGCTACCTGAACCGTCCCGGCCTGACCGGGCAACGGTTCCCAACGGTCCGCGGTGAACGCATGTACCGCACCGGTGACAGGTGCCGGTGGCGCTCCGACGGCATGCTCGAATACCTCGGCCGGACGGACGACCAGGTCAAGATACGAGGGCAGCGAATCGAGCTGGGTGAGGTCGAGGCATGCCTCTGCGCCCATCCCACGGTGGCCGCGGTAGCGGCGCTCACCCACTCCGACGCACTGATCGCCTACGTGGTCGCCGCTGGCGGCACCGTCCCCGACCCAGCCGACCTGCGCGCGTACGCGGCGCAGGCGCTGCCGGCTGGCGCCGTGCCGAACAAGGTCGTGGTCCTCCCCGGGCTTCCGCTCACCCCGCACGGCAAGGTGGACAAGGCGGCGCTGCGCGCGATCGGTGCCACCGGCGAGCCGGTGACCCATCACGGCACCGACCCGTGGCTGGCCAGCATCTGCGAAATGTGCCGTGAGGTGCTCAGCGTCCCGGCTGTCCGGCCTGCGGATGACATCTTCGAACTCGGCGCACACTCGCTGACGGTCATGCAGTTCGCCGCCAGAATCCAGGCGGCATGGGACATCGAGGTACCCGCCGCGGTGTTCTACGAGGCGGCCACAGTCGGCGACATCGCCGAGGCGGTCGCGCGGCTCACCGGGCGGCCGTGATGCGCGACAGCATTCTCAGCTGCCACCACCTCGCGTTCCGCGCGGCCGCACGGGCATTCGTGGCCACCGAGGTCGCGCCGCACTACCCCGACTGGGAACGGACCGGGACCGTCGACCGTGGCGTATGGCGGGCGGCCGGGCGGGCCGGGCTGCTGGGGCTGGACGTGCCGACTGAGTACGGCGGCGCCGGCCTGGCCGACTTCCGGTACCACCTGCTCCTGGCGGAGGAACTGGCGCAGTACCGCGGTGTCGGGTTCAACGTGCACAACGACGTCGTGGCGCCCTACCTGGTCCGGCTGACGGACCCGGAACAGCGGCGGCGGTGGCTGCCGGGCTTCTGCTCAGGAAAGACGGTCACGGCGGTGGCGATGACCGAGCCAGACGGCGGCAGCGACCTCGCGGCGATGCGTACCACGGCCACACGTGACGGCGACACCTATGTGGTCAACGGCGTGAAGACACTCATCACCAACGGGACCAGCGCTGATCTCGTGGTCGTGGCCGCGGTCACCGACGCGGCCCAGGTGCGCCGGGGCGGTGGGGTCAGCCTTCTCGTGCTCGAACACGGGATGCCTGGGTTCGAGCGCGGCGGAGCGCTGGACACCATCGGCCTGCGGGCAGCCGGCACCGCGTCACTGTCCTTCGATCACGTCCACGTGCCTGCGTGCAACCTTCTCGGTGCGGAAGGCCGGGGGATGACATACCTGCAGGAGAACCTCACCCGGGAACGGCTCAGCATCGCCGGTGCGGCGGTCGCGGGCGCGGAGACCGTGCTCGCCGAGACAATCACCTACTGCCAGCGGCGGCACGCCTTCGGCCAGCCCATCGGCAGCTTCCAGCACAACCGGTTCGCACTCGCCGAGATGCACACAGAGCTGGCAGTGACCCGGACGTATGTCGACCAGTGCGTGCTCGACTTCAACGCCGCAAGCCTCACCCCCATCACCGCGGCACAAGCGAAGTGGTGGGCCACCGACGTGCAGAGACGCACCGTCGACCGGTGCCTGCAACTGCACGGAGGCGCTGGCTACCTGCGCGACTGCCCTGCCGCGCGGGCATTCGTGGACACCCGGGTGATGCCGATCTACGGCGGCACCAACGAGGTCATGAAGGAAGTCATCGGCCGGTCACTCGGCGTCTGAGGGGATGAGATGTCAGGCACAGCGCTCGACTCCGTCGCGGCATACCTGCCGCCGGCCAGCATCCCCATCGGGTCGCTGCCACTCGGGATCAGTGACGACCAGTTCCTCATGTACCGGCGGTTGTGTGGCCTCTCCACGGTCCGGCGCGCGGAGGACGGGACGATCGCGGACCTGATGCTCGCGGCGGCCGCAGGACTCACGACGCTTGCGGGCCGGGAATGCCACGTCCGGTACGTGGTGCACGCGCTCACTCTCACCTCGTGCGCCCCGTACCCCGTCAACCCGTTGCACGAGGTGACCAGACGACTCGGCCTGGCCCACGCCCAGGCGTTCAGTCTCACCCAGCACGGCTGCGCGTCGGGCCTGCTCGCGATCGAGTTGTGTGGCCGGCTCCTCGCAGCGGACCCCGATCCGGCCGCGCTGGCTCTGGTGTTCAGTGGCGAGCGCGTCTTCACCCGGCGCCTCGAGCACATCCCCGGCACAGCCATCATGGGCGAAGGCGCCGCGGCGGTGCTGGTGACCTCGCACGGCACCCGGGACCGGCTGCTGGGCCACGCCAGCCGGACATACGGGCGCTACAGCGCGGGGCCCGATCTCGGCGCAGACCTGGAGCAGGAGTTCCGCGAGCTGTGCCTCACCGCGCTCGCCGAGGTCATCCTCGCTGCGGTCCAGCGCGCCGGATGCGGCCTCGACGACATCGCCCTCGTCCTGCCTCACAACGTCAACCGGCTGGTCTGGACCCGGCTGGCCAAGCGGCTGCAACTGGATCCCGCGCGGGTGATGCTGGCCAATGTCGCAGCAACCGGCCACTGTTTCGGTGCGGACCCGTTCATCAACTACCGGACGGCCGTGGAACAGCGGCTCCTTCGCCGGGGTGACCGGTATGTCATGGCCACCCTCGGGCTTGGCGCCGCCTTTTGCGCCCAGGTATTCGAGCACTGATGACTACCTTGGCACCCGTGCGGCTGGTCGGCTCCGTCCGGCAGCGCTTCGGCCTGGGCGACTACACCGCGGACGCGAACGCGCTGGCGCACCACCGCGACCTGGCCGCCACCTTCGGGGTCGAGTTCGACCCAGCGGCGCTCAGCAGTAGCCGCCACAATTCGCACACCACGATGTGCCTGGCGGTGCTGGAGCAGCTCGGTGAGCTGGCCGAGCCGATCGACTTGGTCATACTCGCCCACACCGTGCCTGACATAGACGTCGCCGGTGCTGCGGCACTGGCTCTGGCCCACCGCCTGACGGGCGAACCCCCCGCATTCGGCATCGGCCACCAAGGAGTGGCCACCTCGTTCACGGCGTTGCGCATCGCGGCTGAGTACCTTCGCAGCGGTGACGCGAAACGGGTTCTCGTCCTGCTGCTCGACCAGTCCGCACTGCCGTACCGGGTACCGGCGCGGCTGCGGCCACTGGCCGATGCGGCGACCGGACTCGTCCTCGCCGCCGACGAATCGGACGGTGCTGGCCTC
>DASYYE010000523.1:0-4928 GCA_035946955.1 Streptosporangiaceae bacterium
TTGGCTCCCCGGGGCTCTGGCCCTTGTACCCCTGCACTGGGCTGCCACCGCGGGACTCGTGGGCGGCGACATCAGCGAGGCCGAGAGCGCAATGACCGCCGCCGAGGCCTGGTGGTCACGCCGGGCTGAACTGTCGTCGTAGTCCGGCGGCCCCGCTCGGGGACTGGAGTTCTCTCGGCAGAGCTTCGACTCACCTGAAGCGGCTGGCACGTCCCTGGGGGAACACCGCTAAGCAGCAAGGGCAAAACGTGCCCTGGGAGCGGGACGACCGCACGGCGTGCCACACACGTCCCATACACGATGGCAGCCAGCGGTCAACCACGGTCACTCACGAGCACACCGCCACAAGTGCGCAGTTCAGCGTTTCGCCTGATCACCCGCAAGTTGCATAACCGATCTTCCAAGCTGGTCATGCCGGGGGACCTGGTTCGGCCTCGGTGGAGTGCAGCTAGAAGGGCTCGGCGGGCGGGTCGTCTGGCAGCAGGGAGTACATAACGCTGTCCCGTCGGCCAGCAGCGGTCGGCAGCCATGCCCGCAGCAGGCCTTCGCGGGTGAACCCCGCGCGTTCGGCGACGCGCTGGGAGGCTGCATTCTCCGGTGCTGTTATCAGGTTCAGTCGCCTGATGCCCAGCTGCGCAAAGGCCCAGCGTGAGACCAGCCGTACCGTGGTCGTCGCTGCGCCCCGCCCTCGGGCCTCGCGGCGCAGCCAGTAGCCGACCTCGGCCAGCTCCGCGTCGGCGGGGTAGAGGTGAAGCCCGATCGTTCCCCAGCCGTCGCCGGTAGCTGCGTCCGCGATCACGAAGGTGGCGCCGGTTCCCGCAGCCCAGCCCTGGCCGACGTGCTCGATGAAGGCTCGGCCGTCTGCCTGCGAGTAGGGGTAAGGAATCCCAGGGGTGTACCGGCTCAGCTCGCGGTCGCTGCATGCCGTGGTGATCCAGGGAACGTCGTCGGCACCCGGGCGGCGAAGGGCAATCCCCGCAGCGGCTAGCGGCGGGTCCGGGAAGGCGACTGGCACGGTCAGCAGGATACGAGGCTAGCGAGGACAGTAAAGAGCGACAGCAACGCCAGCACCCAGCTGTAGCCAACACTGTTGCCAAGCCGCTAGACGACACCTCTCACGCGTGGACAAGCCTGGAACATCGGCCCAGAGGGTGGACACGAGTAGACAGCCCTGGACGACCTGCCCAGAACTACGGATCAGAAGGTTCAGCGCCCCTTGGGGGTGGCCCTCCAGCAGCCCTAGGACACCCAGGTCAGAGCCGGTATGTACAGGCAGGTTGAGTAGCTTGCGACCCGGTCAGGCCAGGTCACGGGCGAAGTAGAGCGCCACCTCTCCCGGCAGCGTGCCAGGGATGTCGGGCCGGTACAGCGTCTCATCTAGCCCGCACAGCCGGAACCCCAGGCGCCGGTAGAACTGGACCGCCGGGTAGTTGATGTTCTGGGTCTCCAGCCACAGGCACCGGGTAGAAGGCTCGCGGCGGGCGCGCTCGTCCAGCGCCCGGATAAGCAGGCGCCCCACGCCCTGGCGCCGCACGTCACCCGACACGGTCAGATGCTCGATTTCGGCCCGCGGGCTCCAGGAGTCAAACCGCAGCTCCGCGCAGCCGACAATCTCACCGCCGATGGCAGCCACCAGCAGCCGGTCGCTCAGCTCAGGTCCGGGCTGCAAGTACCTTTTGCGCAAGGGTGGGTCGGCGCGTTCCTCCTCCAGCCAGAACCCCAGCTCGCTACGCCGGACGCGGTAGATGCGGCCGGTGGCATAGGAGCGGTCAATCTTCTCGATCCCGGCAAGGTCACCAGGCGCCGAAGCGACCCGGACCACAACATCTGAGCGCGCCATGCCCCCAGGTTTGCATAGCGGACGCGCTGACAGCAGCCGTGACAGCAACGCCGCCACTCACCAAGCCAACCAGGCCCACGACGACATCCGGGATTGCCGAGCCCTGGCCCAACGACCCGTGCCATGCCCGGAACTGATAAGGAAGAGGTCCCTGGTTCAAGTCCAGGCAGGCCCACCCAGGTCAGAGGCCATAACGAATCCAGCCGAAGTCATGCTAGCGGCACTGGGTACTTGTGCTCTGGTGGTGGGTCTGGCTGGACACCACGCTGGCGGTATGGCAAAGCTGCGGATCCGATGGTCTGCTGCCAACCCTGAACGCGCACTACGGCGGTGGGCTGTCGTACCGTCGGCGCTGGCTCTTGTGCTCGCAGCGCCGGTTGCGACCTGGTGGCTGGTGGGAGATCAGTCAACAGTGCCTGTCAGCATGGACCCCTGTTATACCGTCCGTCCGTGGCCAATCGGCCCTGCAGCTGCGCGCGTGGCTGGCATCGGGTCGCTGGCGGTGGCAGGTCTGGCGGCGGCGGTGCTGGGATGGGCGACGCTGCGGCGGCTGCTGGATATCCGGTGGTGGGCGGTGCTGGTCCCGCTGCTGGCAGCCGGATTCATTGCGGGAGCCGGATGGCGGGTGATGACCGCAGGAGTGATCGGGGCGAATATCGGAGCTGGGCTGGTCATCTTGATCGGCGGTCCCACAGTCCTGGGCTTGCTGATCTGGGCACTGGTCTTCTCGGTCCATGTGTCCCGGACTGGGGTGCCAGGCACGCCGGGTGCAAGACCGAAGAGCAAGTAACAAATAGCGCTTTCTCTCGTGGGAGACGCCATGGAGCCACCGGCGCGGCAAGAACAGCCCAAACCTCCGAAGTGGCGCAGCCTGCTGTGGTTTGGAGGCGGCTGCCTGACCTCACTGGTCATGTACGCGACGGTCGTGATCGAGTATCTCGTCGGTGCTCGCCTGTTCGGCGGGCGGTTTGGCGAATTTGAAGCGTTCGCGTGGACCACGGTGCTGCAACTGCTGGCGGCAGGCATCACCGCGGTGCCCGCTTCACGATGGAGGCGCTTCGGCGCTGGCCTTGCGGTGGGCGGCGGGTTAGTTCTCCTCCTTCTCGAGCTCATTGCCTTGCTCGTATATGTGGTCGACCACACCGAACTCACGTTTTAGGCCACCTCACACGCTAGAACACGATTGGGCACGACGCATGGCCGTCAGCATTCCCTGATAAAGAAGAGGTCAGAATCCAAGTTCTAGCAGGCTTGCCTTGGTCAGCTCGCGAGGGCGGCCGCCCCGGTTGTGTGCCAGCATTGAGCCGTGGCGGGGTTTGACGCGGAGAGGTATCTGCGGCTGGCCGGGGACCGGTCTGTGCCGGAGGGCGGCTGCTTCGACCGGCCGCCGTGGAATCCGGTACTGGTCGCGACCGGGGCTGCCCTGGTCGCGGCGCGTGCCATGACAACCGAGGCTGCCCAGGCTGTGATCGCCGAGTATCAAGCCCTGACCCCGGGCGAGGACCGCAGCCATCGGATGACCGGGCGGGCCGACCGGCCTGCCGCCTCGGTGCCTCCAGGCATTGGCCCGTTCCGGGTGGCGCCCTGCGACCGGGTGATCGACCAGCCGTGGGGTCAGCTCATGATCCACTACGTCACCTTCACTGGCGATGCGACGACCCTGCGGGTGACTCTCGTGCCGGGCCAATCCCACGGTGGCCGGTTCGACCCGCCGGTTCCCCCGGAAGCGCGACAGCTGCAGGTCAGTGGCGATCACGGGACGGTGATGACCGAGAAGTTCTTTGGCAGTTCCCGGCACGGTGACCCGGCATGGCACGGCGAGTACGAGATCCATCCGGCGCTGGCCGCCGATACGGGGTGGATCGAGCTGCTCGGCGAGCGGGTCGAGCTGATCGGTGCGCCTGCGGGCATCCGGGCGTGGATCGAGCCGCTGCCCGCCCAGGACCCGGCAAAGCGGCATCTGTGGGAGCGGGTGGCGACGATCAATGACTTCCACGATCTGCACCTGGCGCTGGATACCACGATCGCGACCCTGGTGGCGGCCGAGGCACTGCCCGCCGATGACCCGATGATCGGCGACGCCCGGGCGGTCCTGGCCGTGCTGCGGCCCCGCGGCACCGACCCGGTAGCACGCCCCCGTGACTTGGCGGAGCCGTGGCGGTCGCTACTGGCCCGCTGGGGCCAGGGCGGCGGTCCGGCCGGAATCGTCACGGTCGGCGCCATCACGCCGCCGTTTGACGGGGTGATCGCGGCTGTCATCGCGCTACAGTCCCACGACGAGCACTTCGGCATCAACGTCGAGCTGGTACCGGCCGTGCGCACCGGACTGCCCTACCGTGACCTGCCCACCCAGCAGCACTTGACCTGGTGGGCAGCCGACGACCTGGGTAACCACTACCTCGGCGAGCAAGGCAGCTGGTACCCCGGCGAGGACCGCTGCCAGGGGAACATCGGATTCTGGCCAGCGCTCCACCCCCGGGCGATCAGACTCGACCTGATACCCACCGCGACAACCCAGAGCGCAGTCATCCGCGTGCCGCTGCCGTGGGGCTAAACCTGGCGGATGGTGCGGGCATCCGCGTTCGAATCCCGAGCCCTCTCACGGTCGTCTCACAGACTGGAGAAACGGCGCCGGACTCCGGCAGACAGCATGGACAGTGCACCCCATCACCGCCGTGCAAGCCGAGTACTCCCTGTGGACCCGTGACATCGAGGCTGACATCCTGCCGCTGCTGCGCCACCTTGGCATCGGGCTGGTCGCCTACGCCCCGCTCGGGCACGGATTCCTCACCGGCGCCTACCGTGATCCGCAGCACCTGGCCGACGGCGACTTCCGCCGCGGCCAGCCACGATTTGCCGGGCAGAACCTCGCCCACAACCTGCAGCTAGTTGACCGGATCGAACAACTCGCGGTCGGCAAAGGCATCACCCCCGCCCAGCTTGCAATCGCCTGGGTGCTGCACCAGGGCCACGACATCGTGCCCATCGCCGGCACCAAACGGGTGCAATACCTGGAGCAGAACCTGGCCGCAGCCGACGTCCCCTTCAGCCCCGAAGAACTCACGCGCATCCACGACACGATCCCCGC
>DASYYE010000524.1:0-24929 GCA_035946955.1 Streptosporangiaceae bacterium
TGACTCAACCCGTACCGCGCCGCCGGCCGCTGGAACGCTGGCGCAGTGGATGGCCCCGGGAAGTCTGGGATCCGTTCGGTGACTTCAACCTCGTCTGGGAGCGCATGAACCAGATGTTCGGCCCGCCAGGGGAGGCCCTCGCGCAGGGCTGGGTTCCGGTGGTGGAGACCGAAGAAGCCGCCGACACCTACATCGTGCGTGCCGAACTGCCCGGTATGAAGCGCGGAGACGTCGACGTGGAGCTGCGCGGCAGCGAGCTGCGCATCACCGGAGAGGTCAAGGAAGAAGCCGACGGCAAGACGCTGCGCCAGCGTCACGGCTCGTTCGCCTACCGGGCGACCCTGCCTACTGACGCCGACGTGGAGAACGCCGTCGCCGACCTGAGCGACGGCATCCTGACGGTGCGGCTGCCCAAGGCGGCGCAGGCGAGATCGCGTCGGATCGAGATCAAGGGCTCCGAGACCTAGGAGTCCTGCCCCAACCCATGCAACCGCTGCCCTGCCCCTTACACCCGGGCAGGGCAGCCCTTGGTCTCCAGCGGTGAGTCAGCCGTCCGAACGTATGTCGTAGTCGTCGTCGGTGACGACATGGACCGCTGCTTCTTCCGCACTCGCCGCACCGCCGTCTACACCTTCGTCGCGAGCCACCAGGTGGGACTCAGTCGGTGAGTGGGCGCCCTCATCCGCGGCTACCAGGCGGCCTGCCCGGGGTGCGGGGCCGTCATCGAGCAAGAGCCCGTCCACATCCTCGTCTGCCGCGTCCTCGTCCGCGGCGATGTCCCCGGGTGACTGCTCGTCGTCCTCGAAAGTGATGTCCGGCTCCTCCTCGGCCAGCCGCTGGTCGAGAGACTCACCCGCCTCCTCCTCGGCAGCGGTCGAACCGAACTTCATCCCCGCCGACCAGTGCTGTGGCGGCACCACTCCGCGGTCGAGAGGGTCATCCCCCGGGCTGCCATCCAGCGTGTCGTACGCGTCATCTACCTCGTAGTCGCGGAGGTCAGCAGACTCGTAGCGGCGGTCGTCAGGCATAGCTCAGCTCCTTTGCCCGAGGTAACGGATAACCGGGTACTCGTGCCACGCATCAGTGAGGCAGTCGGTCCATTGCTCGGCGTGGCCAGCCCCCCGCAGCCGCCAGTAGAGCGCACGCCGGATCTGCTCACTCTCGAAGTTACCCCCGATGTTGTGGCCGAGCAGGTAGTGGGCGAGCAGGACGTCACCACGTCTGCCATGCACCTGCACGGGCTCGGGCAACTCGACGTCGGGGTTACCGCCAGCGGTGGCGAAAGCCCCTGGGCCGTGCGTGGCGAAGAAAGCCGCGTGAGTGCGGTGCGTGCCTGGCCAGACCCAGAGGTTGCCGCAGTTGTCGCGGGTCTGGTCGGTCAGCAGCAGCCCTGCGAGCATCGTGAAGGTGCCAGGGACGTCCTGGCCGGCCTGATAGCCGTCGATGTGGGGACGGCCCGGGCGGTGTGGGTACGGCGGGATGTTGAGCGCCACCTGCGTCTGCGCGAAGGCGACCTCGGTACGCGGATCCCCGGTCAGCTCGGCAGCGGCCGCCAGGATGCCTCCAGGACGCGATGGGAGCCCGAAGAGGACCGGCGAGTCGTCGCGGCCAGGCCAGTAGAAGTGGTGCCCGGCATGCCCGGCGGGTGGGGGAGCCGCCGCGATAACCCGCTCCACCTCGGCTTCGGCGCGTTCCAGGTCCGGGGCGCCAACGAGCCCCGGCACCACTAGACAGCCCTGCTCAGCGAATGCCTGGACGTGGTCGTAGGTCAGGATCGGCACAGGCCGTGGCTACCGCCTCGCTAGCGGCGTTTGCGGCGCCACGCCCCGAACAGCCGGCGCGCCTGGCGCATGACCTCCTGCTCGGCCCGCTCGCGGGCATCAGCGAAGTAACGGTCCGGGTCACGCGCCATCCGTTCGGGACGGTCGTCGTGGTCCTCGATGGTGATGTGGGCGGTCACCTTCGATCCTTCCGTCACACTGCCAGTCTCAGCCGCGGTTGCGGCCGGGTCAACGCCCGATGGTCACATTCCTCGCCGCTTAGCGCCCGACCTGGGCCAACGCGTCCGCCAGCAACCCGGCCAGCAGCCGGACCAGCGGCACGTCGTCGCGCCCGACACCGCCTGGCGCTAACGCGTCGACCATTAGCATGCCAAACGCTGTGCGCCCGGCGGCAACCGGGACCGCAGCGAACGACTTATACGTCTGAGGCGTGGTCACGCTCCAGCCCGCTGGCGGCTGCGTGTCGAGGTCGGAGCAGAACAGGTGCTGGTTGTGCCGGACCATGCTGAACACCAGGTCACCTTGGACCGTTCCCTCGCTGATCGGTTCCAGCGGGTCGTCCACGCGGCCTGCGTAGTGCTCCGGGACCAGCTCTACGGGCGTATCCGTACCGAACCTGAACAGGCAGGCCCGCACCCGTCCTGAGCCCACCAGATGCGTCGCGGAGTCCAGCACCATCGGGACCACCGCGCTGGCCAGCGCCTCCCGGTCCTTGCCCGCTGCCGTGGCGATCCGGCCGAGCTGGCGCACGATCGGGTCCAGGGCGTCGTTCATGGTCACCCGCATTGCCACGGCGGCGTCCACCGCGACCTGCTCTGCCCTTGCCCGCAGCCGTTCCTTGCGGATCTGCTCGTAGGCGGGCACACCGGCGGCGGTGACGCTGGCGAGCGCCGCGCCCAGCGTCCACCACGGCTTGCCAGCCACAGCTGAGCCCGCCTCCATGGCGAGCCAGGAGGCCAGGGCGACCGCGACCAGGCTGATGCCGGTTGTCAGGTAGACCCGTGCCCCCGGTGCGATGTGCATGCGGGGCAGGGTAGAGGATCCGCTGCCAGCATTCATGGGCTACGCCCATTTCCGCGCACCCTGTTGCCCGGAATGTGATGGGGCCAGCCAGCCCTACGGCTAGCCCTACCAAAGAAGCGGCAGCCAGCAGGATGCCCCGGATGAGGCCGGGGGAGCGAAGCTTCCCATATGGGACGGGTGTGTGTCATCGGGGCCGGGTCGTCTGGGGTCGCGGCGTGCATGGCGCTGCACGCCCGCAGCATTGCCTTCGACTGTTTCGAGGCGGGTTCGGCCGTCGGCGGCAACTGGCGTTACGGCAACGACAACGGAATGTCGTCGGCGTACCGGTCATTGCACGCCGTCACATCCCGGAATGGCATGGCGTACGCGGCCTTGCCGATGCCGGACGACTACCCGGACTATCCCGGCCATGCACTGGTCGCGAAGTACCTGGACGACGTCGTGGACTACTTCGGCTTCCGGGCGATGATCCAGTTCAAGACCGATGTGTGCAAGGTCGAGCAGGCAGCGGGCGGGGGCTGGGACGTGACCGTCCGCCAGCGGGATACCGGGGACACGAGTGTGCTGCACTTCAGTGCCGTGCTGGTGGCAACCGGCCACCACTGGCATCCTCGCTACCCCGAACCCCTCCCCGGCGGCGGCAGGTTCCGCGGAGAGCAGCTCCACTCCCACGGGTACCGGTCTCCGCAGAGTTTTGAAGGAAAACGCGTGCTGGTGGTGGGGGCGGGCAATTCCGCCTGTGACGTGGCAGTCGACTGCTCCCAGGTGGCGGCGCGGACGCTGCTCGCGATCCGGCGGGGCGTCCACATCATGCCGAAATACCTCTTCGGCGTACCCACCGACCGCCTGACGCTCATGCGCGTGGGCACCCGGGCGCCGTTGTGGCTGCAGCAGATGGTCGTGACATCCCTGGTGCGCGTCGCCCGCGGTGACCTGCGGCGGTTCGGGCTGCCCAAGCCCGGCCACGGGCTGCTGAGCGCGCCCCCGACGGTCTCCGACAGCCTGCTCAGCAGGGTGGGGCACGGCGACATCGTGGTCAAGCCCGCGATCGACCGCTTCGAGGGTGGTGACCTCGTCCGCTTCACCGATGGCAGCACCGAACCAGTCGACGTGGTCGTCTACGCCACCGGATACGAGGTCAGCTTCCCGTTCTTCGACCCGTCCCTGTTCAGCACGCGGTACGACGGGGTCCGTCTGTACCACCGGGTGGTCCCGCCGGACCTGCCCGGCCTGTACTTCATCGGGCTGGTCCAGCCGGTGGGAGCGGTCATGCCGGTCGCAGAGGCGCAGTCGGAGTGGGTCGCTGACCTGCTCGAGGGATGCGCGGGGCTGCCGTCACGGGCGGAGATGGAACGGGAGATCACCAGGTACCGTGTCGTGACCACCAGGCGCTACCCCTACTGTGCCCACCCCATCCAGGTGGACTTCCTCGCCTACCAGCGGGAACTCCGCAGGGAACGCAGGCGTCAGCGACTTGCCACCCACCCGGCGGCTCGCCAGCTAGCTGGTGGCGTTGACCAGGTTGCGCCAGAGCGGGATGCGGAAGTCGGTCTTTGACTTGATGGCGCTGACCCCGTGGTTGTACCAGGTGATGTCGGCGTTGGTCTTGCCCTGCTCCAGGCGGTTGGTGAAGAAGGACTGGATGTAGGCGAAGTAGGCGGTCATCTCCGACGGCGTGGGCGTGTCGACGTGGGAGGAGCGGTCGCCCATCTCCCACAGGCCGAACGGCTTGGGTGGCAGGGCGTTGTCGGCGAGTGCGGCGACCGCGTCGATCCGCTCGCCGGTGACGTAGTGGTGGCCGTAGAAGTCCACCACGACCTTGTCCACGTAGGGGTCGCCGGGGTAGTACTGGACCCAGCCGGTGGGCCCGGCGGCGCCGGAGGCGTCGTAGACCAGCGGGTAGTAGTTCCGCACTGCCGGGCCGTAGTACTGCACCGCCGCGATGAAGCTGCCCGCGTCGGGGTGCCCCTGGTTGACCTGGGGTTCCTGCCAGATCGCCACGTCTGCCTCAAGGCCGGCCTTCTTGTACGCCTTCATCGTGGCTTGCATCCGGTCCAGGTTGCCGCGTGAGGTCGGGAGGAAGTCTGGCTTGAAGCACAGCAGGGCTTTGATGCCGTTGTCGAGCAGTGCCTTGATGCGGTCGTCGATGACGGTGGGGAAGTGGTTGCGCGCGTAGTACACCTTGAACGTGTGGATCTTGGTGCCGGTGTAGCTCTCCCAGAGCTTGATCGCCTGGTCGAATGTGGTCCCGTGCGGGAAGGCCGACTTGGTGATCGTGGCGCCGTGCAGCCCAGGTGTCCCAGTCATGCGGGCAGGGTGGCTGGCCGAAGGGGTGACGTGCGGTGAGGGGGTCGCGGCGATCTCACGGGCGGTGGCGGTCTCGCGCGTGACCAGGTACACGGGATAGGCCGCAAGCAGCGCAGCCCCGGTCACCCCCGATGCCAGCAATGTCCTCCTGCGGACCAAGTCTGACCGTGACATCGGCATTCCTCCATGTAGAGAACTCGCTCCCCTCCCAACACGGCCAAGATCCTGCTGGTTACAACCGTTATCGGACCTTTTGTCCATGACTTGACTGAAAGATATGGGTATTAGGAAGAACAGTGCCATGTCTGGCGACCCGCAGAACACCTCCATCCGGGTGACAAGCTGGAGGTTTCGGGCAACACGCCCCTAAGGTGGACCCGTGCACGGTGACGCGGCAGAGCCGGATCTTGGGGAGTTGTACGCCAGCGTGCGGGAGCGGGTGACCTCGCTGGTGTCGCAGGCGGACGAGCCCGCCCTGGACACACCGGTGACCGCGTGCCCGGGCTGGTCCGTGCGGGACGTGGTCGCGCACCTGACCGCGGTCGCCGAGGACGTGGTGGCCGGCCGCCTGACGCGCCCGCCATCGCCAGCCGAGACCGCTGACCAGGTGGCCCGGTACAAGGACAGCGATCTGGGTGAGGTCCTCGCCAACTGGGATGCGGCCGCGCCTGGGTTCGAGAGCGTGGTCAACGAGTTCCGGGTGTGGCCCGCGGTGGTGGACGTCACCAGCCACGAACATGACATCCGCGCGGCTCTCGGCTGTCCCGGGGCCAGGGACGCCGACGCGGTCTGGCACGCCGCGCAGTTCCTGCTCGACGGGCTGCGCCCACCGGTGTCGCTGCGCGTCGTGGTAGAAGACGCCGAGTTCCGGCTCGGCCCGGAGCGCGGGAGCAACCTCACGCTGACGACGAACCGCTTCGAGGCGCTGCGCTGGCGCATGGGCCGCCGCAGCCGTGAGCAGCTCGCCACGCTCGACTGGTCGGCCGACCCCGCCGCGGTCCTCGACCACCTGGTGGTCTTCGGCCCCGCCAGCTATGCCATCGTGGAGTAGCGGCCCGGCCAGCTGTCTTTCTTGTATCTTGTGTCTCTGGTTCTGCAGCCACTAGTGTGGTTCTCGTATCTGTCGCTTGCCGTATCTGGGTCTGTGCTGAGCCGGGCTCGGAGTGGCTGCCAGCTGGAGCCGGAGGTTGCGTTGAAGACGCAGGTCGCCATCGTGGGTGGCGGACCGGGCGGGTCAGCCGCTGCGATCCACCTCGCCAAGCAAGGGATCGAATCCGTCATCATCGAGCGCGAGAAGTTCCCGCGCTTCCACATCGGTGAGTCACTCACGGGCGGCAGCGGAGACCTGCTGCGGGAGATGGGTTTGGAAGAGGCCATGATGGCCCGCTACCACCCAGTGAAGTACGGCATCTGGATCTTCGGGCCGAGCGGCCGGGCCAACTGGTGGGTGCCGATCCGCACCCGCACGCCGCAGGGCCAGCGCGACACCTTCAGCTGGCAGGTCCGGCGCTCCGACTTCGACACGTTCCTGCTCGACACGGCCATCGAGCGGGGCACGACCGTGCTGGCGGGCCGGGCCACCGCGCCCATTGTCACCGCTGATGGGGCGGTGACAGGGGTACACGTCGAAATGCCCGACGGCAGCGGACTCGACGTCCAGTCCGACGTCCTCGTCGACGCCTCCGGCCAGAAGACCTTCCTCTCCAATGCCGGGCTGACCGGGCCGAAGTCCCGCGGCAGGTACTCGCGCCAGATCGCGATCTACTCCCACTTCACCGGCGTGCTGCGAGACGACGGCGACCAGTGGGGGAACACGCTCACGTTCTTGCGCCAAAAGCACCACTGGTGCTGGTTCATCCCGCTCGACTCCGAGGTCACCAGCATCGGGTTCGTTGTTCCCGGTGACTACTACCAGTCGTGCGGGGAGTCACCGGAGGAATTCGTAACCCGGGAACTGCGCGAGTTCCACCCTGAACTCATCCGGCGGGTGGCGGCCGCACGCCGGGTCGAGGACGTGCACGCCACCTCGAACTACTCCTACGAGATCAGCGACTTCACCGGGCGCGGCTGGCTGTGCGTTGGTGACGCCCACCGTTTCGTCGACCCCCTGTTCAGCTTCGGGGTGAACATCACCATCCAGGAGGCAAGGGAAGCGGCGTGCAGCATCCGGCGCTATCTCAACGGCGAGACCGCCGGCCAGCCACGGCCATTCGCCGACTTTGAAGAACTCGCGGGCCGCGGGACCAGCACCGCGCAGTTGATGCTGGACGGGTTCTGGGACACCACGTTCGCCTTCGGCTTCCTGTTGCGCAAATACGAGGAGGACTTCGTCGACCTGTTCGCGGGAAGGATGTGGGGCGAGCACGAGTACCCCGCGATCTCGGCCATGCGCGAGACCCTGGCCCAGCACTACGCGTGGCATCCTGAGGATGCGCCAGAGGCCGCTCACGCGGCCTCGTTGACGTCAGACGGTTCCCGCGCCGCACAAGGAGGACACCGGTGAGCAGCGCCACCACACCCACGGTCATCCCATCACTGCGCTACACAGACGCCCGCAAGGCCATCCAGTGGCTGGTAGACGCGTTCGGGTTCACTGCATCACTGGTCGTGGACGGCGAGGGGGACACGGTCGCCCACGCGCAGCTCACCTATGGGAGCGGCATGGTCATGCTGGGCTCGGTCAGCGACGGCAGCGACGGGCGGCTGGCCACGGAACAGGGCCCCGCAGGCATCTACGTGGTAGTGGACGACATCGAGGCGCACTACGCCACGGCACGGGAAGCCGGCGCGGAGATCATCCAGGAACTGCGGGAAGAGGGTTACGGCGGCCAGGGCTACACGGCGCGCGACCCAGAGAAGAACGTCTGGAGCTTCGGCACCTACCAGCCGTCCATGGATTAGCCGGTACTCGTGGCCTGTGGGCCGCTGAGTGCTTGTTTCCAAGCCCGTGACGGGTCGTCACCGCCGGTCGAACTCCCAGAGGTTGACTGCGTTGTACCGGGCGAAGACGTAGGAGAACATGGCGGTCGGTGCCTTGCCCGATGAGGCCCAGTCCCCCGCATCAAGCCGGAACTGGGAGCCACCACTGAGGGTGAAGAGCAGATACCAGGTGCCATCCCCCCTGCTGATCTGCCATGTTCCGTGTCCACCGGCTGGGTGCGGCGTGCCGTCGCCTGCCGGGTCGTTCGCGTCCGCTGGCAGCCCGGTGGCGGTGAAGCTGGCCTGCCCTGGTCGTAGGAGGAGACCAAGAACCGGACGTTGCCCAAGACGAGGAGTCCCAGGGCGGCCAGCAGCGTGATCAGGGTCGTCCAGCGCCGAAACGTGGCCGCCCGAGGCCGGGCAGGCCGTGAGGGCCGCAGCCGGACGGCGGCCACGACGCTGGCGGTGATCAGGCCGGCAACGGCTGCGAGGTCGAGCAGCACAACAAGCAGCCCGATAAGCACAGTTTCAGGGTACGCGCGGGGGCCGGCGTGGTACCTGGAGCGTGAGCAGGGCTCCTGGCAGCCACCGCGGTGACGAAACCAGCCAGTCACACCAGGAGCCCTGGTGAACCACAGGGCCATGGGGGCGGCAGCGAGAGTTCTGCGTCGGCTTGAGTGCGACCGTCCACGGCACCGCACGGGCTGCCTGGTCTAGGCGTTCCGGTTGCAACAGGATGAGCGCTGCGCCGCGGCACGTTCGGGTTCGAGCACCCTGTATCAAAGCCTCAGCAATCGCTTATTTGCTGGTAACACTTAAAAATCGAACAATTCTCACGCTGACCGTTCGGGCAATGGCTCCAATTGTCATTGTTCGATGATAGAATCGAATCAAGCTTGATAACAGGGAGAATGGTAATTTCGGGGAGGAGGTGTGCGCGGTGCCGGTCCGTACGGCCAGGGCTGCTCGGGCGGAGCGCGTACGCCTGGAGGCAGAAGAGGCTGAACTGCTGGCGTGGGCCGAGTCGGCGATGGCGAATGCAACAGCCGGCCCGGCAGCCGAACAGGCGGCTCTGCGTGCCCCCGATGAGTGGGAACCCCTCGTTGATGACTGCATTGAGCCCGAGGGGGAGTCGCGGGTTCCGGAGCTGTTCAAGGCTGGCTTCTGGGATCGGGAGCGTGGGGTCGGGTGGGGGTTTGGCTCGGGTGGGGTGGCGGATGGTCTGGTGCCGGGGCCGGTGCTGGCGACGTTGGCTGATGATGCCTGGCAGGCCGGGCTGGGGCGGCTCAACGACGATGAGCTGATCGGGGTGCTACGCGCGAGCCGGCGGCTGGCGTCGCGGGCGGCGGCGATGGAGCTGGCGGCGGTGGGGGAGCTGGTGGCGCGGCGGTTCGCGGAGGAGGAGGCCGGTGAGACCGGGGTTGTTGAGCACATCAACGACGAGGTCGCGGCCGCGCTGACGTTGACGGGCCGGGCGGCGGACAAGGTTGTCAATCTGGCGCTGGACCTGTCCCGGCTGCCGGCTACGGCGGCTGCTTTGGCGGCGGGGGAGATTGACGTGGCGCGTGCGTGGGTGGTCGCTGATGAGACCAGTGCGCTGGGCGCGGCGCATCGCAGTTTGGTGGAGCAGAAGGTGCTGGGCCGTGCTGGGGGGCAGACCACGACGGAGTTGCGCCGGTGCCTGCGGCGGGCGGTGCTGGCTGCGGACCCGGCTGCGGCGAAGGCCCGTAAGGAGCGGGCGCAGCGTGAGGCGCGGGTGGAACGCTGGGATGAGCCTGCGGGGACCGCGGCGCTGGCCGGGCGTGACCTGCCCCCGGCGGGTGTGCTCGCCGCCGACCGCAACCTCACTGGCTGGGCTAGTCAGCTCAAAGCCGGCGGGGCCAAGGGCACCATGGACCAGTTGCGTGCCGCGGTCTACCTCGCGCTGCTGTCCGGCCAGCCAATCGAGGCCCTCATGCCAGCCGCCGATGGCCCAGCCGGGCAGGACAGTGAAGGCAATCACGACGGAGCCACCCACCGGAACCCCGCCAGGGACAGCCACGGTGGCTGTGACCAAGGCTTCGCCGGGATGCCCAGCACCGCCGGGAGCCCGCTGCCAGCAGGGCTGACCCAGTCGGCAGATGGCCTGGGCAGGGGGTCTGTCAACTTGACGATGCCCCTGTCAACCTGGCTCGGGCTCTCGGAAGCTCCCGGTGATGTCGCCGGGTATGGGCACATTGACGCGGCGGACTCAAGGTCGCTGGCCGCGCTGGTCGCCTGCCGAGCCGAGGCTCAGTGGTGCCTGACCCTGACCGACGCCAATGGCCACCCGGCCGCCCACGGCTGCGCCCGCCCGCACAAGACGCGGCGCACCCGCGCTGGGCCGGGCGGTGATGACCGAGCCTGGACCTTCACGGTCAGCTTCTTGCAGGCCGGCGATTGCGCGCACCCTCGGGAGTCCAGCAGCTACCAGCCGCCACCCCACCTACGGCACCTGGTTCAGGTCCGCAATGCGACCTGCACGTTCCCGGGCTGCCGCCGCGCGGCCATCCACTGCGATGTGGACCACACGCTGGCCTACCAGCAGGGCGGGCGGACGTGTGAGTGCAACCTGGGGCCGGTGTGCCGCCACCACCACAAGGCCAAGCAGACCCGTGGCTGGCAACTGACCCAGAACCAGCCGGGCGGCTTCACCTGGACCACACCTAGCGGTCGCACCTACACCACCTGCCCAACCAACTACGAGAGCTGACCGGTGCCGCCCTCTCAGACATGTGCGGGCTCAGGGCTGCGGGCTGGGAGCATCCGGCAGAGCATCTGCTGGGCGCCGGTCGCCAGCAGCCGCCCGTCCGGGGACCACACCGCTGCACGTCCTGCTGCAAGCCCGCCACCCAGTGCGGTGCCGTGCCCCTCGACCAGCAGCCACTCAGCCTCGGGTGCGGCGTCATGGAAATTGACCTGCAGGGTGAGCGTGGGGGCGACAAAGGGTGGCATGTCGTTCGGGCAGGTGAGCAGGAGCGCCGGGAACGGGGTGGTGTCTACGTGGACCACACTTCGGCATGCGTCCAGCCAGGGATCGCCGGGAAAGGTCGCTCGCGGCCGCAGCCGCAGCCAGCCGCTCATGGCCGACTCACCTAGGCTGCCCGGCGTACCCGGCGACCACGACACCGGGCGGGTGTCACAGTTACGGCGGTGCGGCAGGGGCATAGGCCCCCACTGCGCCGCCAGTTCTTCGATCGAGGCCAACTCCTGCGGTGGTGGCACCGATGGGGGAGTGGCCACCGCGTACTGCGGGCCTGACAGGCCGTCGGCCACCGCCCAAACCGAGGCGCTCAGCACGGCCCGGCCACGCTGGGACATGTCCACCCGGACGGCTTCGGCCCGGTGTCCTGACCGGGCCACTGTGGCACGGAGCTCCACCTCGGCGAACCGGGCCGGGCCCAGGAACTGGCAGCTCAAGCTCGCTGGCCGGGGCAGTGCCGTGGCCAGGCCCGCGGCACGCAGCGCCACCGCGGCGAGGTACCCGCCGTTGGGGCCCCAGACATCCCAGTCCCTGGACAGGGTCGCCTGGTAGCGGTCTTCTCCTACGGGCAGAACCGCCGAGTCGACAGCCAGGTCAGCCAAGTTCAGCTTCCTTCCACAGCCGAGGGCAGCCCGGCTGGCTGGGGTGTGCGCGGCTCATCCGCCACCATGACGTCGACAGTTGCTGCGCCGTTGGTTGCCAGCACGGCGTCATGGGCGGCAGCGGGTTGCTGCGCCACGGGCTGGGCTGCGGCCTGTTGGGCTGCCAGGCGGGCGGCGCGGTCGCGGCGGGACACCGCGAACCAGCGCATGCTGGGCTTCTCAACGAGCCAGTAGAGGATCCGCGCCTCGATGATGGTCGAGGCCAGGATGTAGAGCGTGTAACCGATCCCGGGGCCGAGCGCGAGGGTCTTGTGCAGACCGATCTGGCTCTTTCCTGTCTGGAGCACCAGCTGGTGGATCAGGTAGAAGCAGTAGGAGGTCTCGCCGAGCCAGACCATCACGCGGTTGCGCCATGGTGTGCGGGCACCGGCGACATCGGCTGTCGCGACCGCCGGGATGAGCAGTGCGAGCGGCACCACCGACACGGCCACCAGGCCGATCTGCGGCGGCACGAACGCGCTGACGAAATACCCGGCGACTGCGAGCGCGCTGGCGGGCCACAGGCCGAGCTTGATCCACCGGCCCTCCCGCACGATGCGGACGAGCAGCATGCCCAGGATGAACTCGGGGAAGCGCGTGGCCGGGAAGATGTAGATGAACCAGAACTGCAGGTCGCTGATGTGGTGCAGCGGTGCGGGCGCCGGGCCGGAGGCGGGCAGGGCCAATGCGAGCAACGGCACGCACCAGACTGCCGCCATCATCCCCACGGACCAGGTCCACAGCCGCTCCGCGCGGATCCGGGAGACCCAGGCCCACAGCAGCGGGAACGTCACATAGAATGCCGCTTCCACTGACAGTGACCAGCTCGGCGAGTTCACCGCGAAGAAGACCGAGGACTTCGGCACCCACGCCTGCACCAGGAAGAGCGAGGTCAGCGCCTGGAAGAGGGTTGGTGCAGCCGCGATGGCGACCAGGATGACCGCGACGAGCAGCCAGACCACGAAGTGGGCCGGCCAGATCTTGAAGAACCGCCTGCGCAGGAACTTGCGGGCCGTGTCGGTCGCGCGGACCGACCATGCCAGCACGAAACCGCTGAGGATGAAGAAGAACGAGACGCCCACACCGCCGCCGGGTCCGAGCAGCCACGACAGGGTGTGCTGGGTGGATCCGCCGAAGAGGCCCACCACGTAGAGGTGGAAGCCGAAGACGGACAGGGCCGCGACAAAGCGCAGACCGGTCAGTGACGGGAGGCGGGAGTCCGGCCGCTGGGATTCACGTGCTCTGGGCCCGCGTGCCCGGTATCCAAGCGCCATGAGTGACCACCCCTTCTGCCCGTGGCCCTATGAGCCAGCCTTCCCTGGTAATAAACCACAGATACAAGAACCTATACAAGCAAGAGTCTTGTCTCGATCAGGAGAGATGGCAGATACTGCGGACGTGGCCACTCTCGCAACGCGGATGCCGCCCAGGTTCGACCCGCTGTCCCCGGACGTCCTCGATGACCCGTACCCCGCCTATGCGCGGCTGCGTGCCGCCGGGCCGGTGAGCCGGGCTGGGCCGGGGATCTGGGCGCTCAACCGCCACGCCGACATCGCCGCCGCCCTGCGCGACGAGCGGCTCGGCCATCGCTTCTCAGATGAGTTCCGGCGGCCGTTCACCACCGAGGGTGGCCCTGCCAGTGCGCTGCTCCAGGGCATCGTGTCCAGCCTGCAGCCCCCTGAGCACACGCGGGTGCGCCAGTTGCTCAGCAAGTCGTTCACGCCCTCGGTGGTCCGTGGCCTGCGCGGTTCCATCGGCGCGACCGCGGACCGGCTGCTGGCGGCCGCGCTCGAACGGGGCACGTTCGATGCCGTTGCCGACCTGAGCCTGCCATTGCAGATCAGCGTCGGCTGCGAACTGCTGGGTATCCCCGACAGCCACCGCGACGAGATCTGGCCCCGTGCCACCGCCCTGGGCCGGGCGTTCATCCCATTCGTACCGGCCGGGCCGGACGAGACCGCGGACGACGTGGCCGTGACCTGGCTGCGCGAGTTCGTCACCGATATGGTCGCCCGGCGTCGGCGGCATCCCGGCGATGACCTGCTGTCCCGGATGCTATACGTGGAGCGTGGCGGCGACCGGCTGAGCGACAGCGAGCTCGTCGACAACGCCATCTTCCTGTTCTTCGCTGGCTTCGAGACCTCGATGTACCTGCTCTGCCTCGCCGCGACGCTACTGGCAACCCACCCGGGAGAGTTCGCGCGACTGCGCGCCGACCGGTCCCTGGTCCCGGCGGCGGTCGAGGAGTTCCTGCGCTATGACCCGCCGATCCAGTGGATGGCGCGGATCGCTCTTGCCCCGTTGACGGTCGGGGACACGACCGTCCGCCCGGGCCGCGTCGTGCTGCTGCTGCTGGGTTCGGCAAACCGGGACGAGGACGTGTTCGCGAACCCCGGCAAGCTCGACATCGGTCGTCAGCCAAACCAGCATCTGGGGTTCGGCGGTGGTATCCACCACTGCCTTGGCGTGAACCTGGCCAGGACGCAGGGCGCCGTGGTGCTTGGCCGCCTGCTCGGCCAGTGTTCGGACCTGCGCCCCGCTGGCCAGCCCGTACGCAGGCCGCACCCGAACCTGCGTGGCTACGAGAGCGTCCCGGTCACGCTGGTCCCGGCCTAGCCGGACCCTAACGACTCGCGTTGGCTCTTACACTTTCTACTATCTCCTATCTATGATAGTCCTATCAAGGAAGTAGATACGAGGTGAGAGAGCATTATGACGGAGACGGTGACCGAAGCCGACGCAGGCAAGCTCCTCATGGAGCTGATGTTCAAGACGCCAGAGACCACGCGCGACCCCTACCCGCACTACCATGCGCTCCGGGCCGCCGATCCGCACTACAAGCTCGTCATCCCCGACCAGGGGACTGGATGGGTGCTCACCACGTACGACGACTGCCGGTTCGCGATGAAGAGCCCGGCACTGGACAAGTCCGGAGTGCGTCCCAAGCTCGGCAAGGAGCGCGGCGATGAGCGGATCCGCACGCTGCTCTTCCTCGACGGCCCGGAGCACACCAGGCTGCGAGGCCTGATCAGCAGTGCCTTCACGCCTCGCCGGGTGGAGAAGCTCCGGCCCAAGGTAGCGGCCCAGGTCGCCGCCCTGATCGACCCGATGCGCGAGGGGGTGCCAGCGGGCGGCGGGACGGTGGACCTGATCAAGCAGTTCGCCTACCCACTGCCCATCGCGGTGATCGGCGAGCTGGTGGGAGTGCCCGAAGAAGACTGGGAGATGCTGCGCGTCCTCACCAAGAAGGCGAGCAAGGCGGTGGACACCATGGACATCCTCGACGAGGAAGTCCTGCGGAGCGCGGACAAGGCCATGATGGAGATGGAGGACTATTTCGGCGGGCTCCTCGAACAGCGCCGTAAGGAACCCCAGGACGACCTGATCTCGGGGCTGTCCACGGTCGAGATCAACGGCGACAGGCTGACGGTCGCCGAACTCGTGTCCGTGGTGGTCCTGCTGTTCAGCGCCGGCTTCCACACGATGACGGACATGATCGGCTTGGGCACGGTCGCGCTGTGCCGCAACCCGGAGGAGATGGCCCGGCTGCGCGCCGACCGTTCCCTGCTGGGGTCGGCGGTGGAGGAGTTCCTGCGCTACGAGTCGCCGATCCAGATCACCGGCCGGAGCTTCATCCAGGACACCACCCTGACCGACGGCACACCGGTCCCAGCCGGGGACGCGTGTGTCGTGGTCATCGGTGCGGCCAACCGCGACCCCGCCCAGTTCAAGGACCCGGACAAGCTCGACGTGGGCCGCTACGCCACCACCACCCCGCCGGAGCCGCCGCTGTCGTTCGCCTGGGGCGCCCACCACTGCCTGGGCGTGCAGCTGGCCCGGCTCGAAGGGACGCTCGCGTTCGGCGCGCTGCTGGACGCGTTCCCCGAGATCTCGCTGACCACCGAAGACCTGACCTACAAGACCAGTGGCATGTTCCGCGGTTTCGACAGCCTCCTGCTGGACGTGGTGCCGAGCTGATGATTGGGCCGATGGGGCGCTGATAACAGCAAGAAAGATGGGCGCGTGATGCCGGTCCACCCGCGTGATGGGTGGCCCGGCATCACGCGTGCAGCGAGTTATTCGTTGCGGGCGGTCTCTGGCCCGGTGATGCGCTGCAGCAGTGGCAGGGTGGCGGCGATGATGCCGAACGAGACGGCCAGCCCGCCGGTGACACTGGGGTAGTACGGGGTTCCGGGGAGACGGAGCACTGCCTCGGCGAGCGCGTCCAGCCGGGCCGCGGTCATGTCGATCCACCGCAGGTCGGCTTCCAGGTGAAACAGCCCGTAGTCGGCGAGGACGACATCCACGAGGCCACTGCGTTGCTTGCGGTCAGTCAGGTCTCGCATCCGTTCCAGGTGCGCCAGCCGCTGGGCGTCGAGGTACTGGTCTGCGGGCCGGCCCAGCATCAGTGCCAGCACCACCTTGGAGAACAGCACAGTCTGCAGGTGCGGCTCTGGCTCGGCTGGCCGGGCCAGCCATGCCTGAACCTCGGCAGCCCCCGTATCGGTGATCACGTAGCGCTTGCGCTCGGGGCCGGAGCCCGGCTCCACCTCGCCGGCCAGCACCTTGCCGTCCCGGGCCAGCCTGCTCAGGGTCGCGTAGACCTGGCCGAACGGCAGCGGTTTGCCCCGGCCGAAGTAGGTGTCGTAGTCACGTTTCAGCTCGTAGCCGTGGCTCGGCTCACGCTCGAGCAGGCCCAGCATGGTCAGTGGCACGCTCATAAGCCCAGAGCATACGCTGAGTGTATACACTGAGCAAGTACGTCCAGGTCCGCTAGACTGCCGTCATGGGGCAAATGGTGTTGAAAATCCTCGGCGTGGTGCTGGCCATATGGGTGGTCTTCATGGCCATCGGGTGGTTCCTCGCCCTGCTCAAGACGTTCTTCATCATCGGCTTGATCGCAGTCGCCATCATCATGGTGGTGTCGCTGCTGACCAAGCTGAGCCGGGCGCGATAGCGCTGGCGGTGCCTGGCGTCAGGCCCAGGTGCCGCTGGCGTCCGTCTGGTAGCCGAGGCTGCGGTAGGCGGCGTCGATCAGGCTCTGCCCGCGGTGGTTGAGACCGGCGCCGCTGCCGTGCTTGTTCATCGTGTAGCCGAACGACATCCGCGCCCTGGGGTCGGCGAAACCGATCGAGCCGCCGATCCCCGGGTGCCCGAATGCTTCCTCGGCGTAGATGACGCTCTGGTTGGGCCCGATACGGCGGTTGTCGACTGCCTTGACATAACCCAGTGCCCAGCGGGTCGGCAGCAGGATGGTGGCGTCCACGCTCGCGGACTCGACTGCGGCCATGCGCCGCACAGTGCCCTCGGATACCAGCGGGGCGCCGCCGTGGGCGAGCGGCCGGTACATCCCCGCCAGGCCGCGCGCATTGGTCACCCCGCCGGTGGAGGGGAGTTCGGCCGCGTGGGCAGCCCTGCTGTCCGACTCACCGGGGGTCATGTAGCCGCCGCTGTTGGCCAGCATCAGGAACGGGATCGACGTCGGGTCGTTGAACGCCGCCTGCTCCATCGCGCTCAGGTTCTGCGGGTCGGGTACCTGGGGGATGACCGGGGCGACCCGGGCTTCGTCCGCCTCGGGCAACCCGATGTGGAAGTCCAGGCCGAGTGTGCCCGCCACCTCGTGGGCGAAGAAGGTGCCCAGTGTCATGCCCGAGACCCTGCGCACCACCTCGCCGACGAGGAAGCCGAAGGTCAAGCCGTGGTAGCCGTGCTGCAGGCCAGGCGTCCAGAACGGTGACTCGGCAGCGAGCGCGGTGGTCATCAGTTCCCAGTCATAGAACGCGCCCGCCGGGAGTTCGCGGCGTATGGCCGGCAGGCCCGCCTGGTGGCTGAGCAGCATCCGGGTGCTGATCGTCTCTTTGCCATTGCAGGCGAACTCCGGCCAGTACTTGCCCACCGGCGCATCGAGGTCGAGTTCGCCGCGGCCGGCGAGGATGTGCGCGCACAGGGCGGTCGCCCCCTTGGTGGCCGACCAGACGACCACTACGGTGTCGCGGACCCAGGGGCGGCCGGACCCGGCGTCGGCGGTGCCGCCCCACAGATCGACGACGGTCTCCCCGTCCACGACGACCGTCACGGCGGCGCCGACCTCCCCGCGCTCTGCGAAGTTGCGCTCGAACTCCTTGCGGACCAGGTCGAATTGGGTCTGGCAGGCCCCATGCACAGTGGTCAGGTCTGGCGGTGTCATGGAGACACTTTCCCATAGTGTCTTGTAAAGAGACAAGTAGCGAAGTTGTCCATTATCATCCCCTGCATGGCATCCTTGTCCGCCGAGCCACTGTCAAAGACCACCCGGCCTGCCGTCGGCCCATTGGAGGTGCTGGCCGAAGCACGCCGCCGCTTCGCCGCCGGGCGGCGGCTGGACATGCGGGAGCTGGCCGCGGACATGGGTATCTCACGCGCCACGCTGTACCGGTGGGTCGGTGACCGTGAGCGGCTGCTCGGTGAGGTGCTGTGGGGCTTTGCGGAAGCAGGTCTCGAGCAGGCGCGGTCCTGCGCCGACGCCAATGCCACCGACCAGGGCGCCGACTGGGTCGCCCGGTTCTGCCTCAGGTTCATGGAGACAACAGCCACGTTCCAGCCCATCCGGCGTTTCGTCGAAGCCGAACCCGACGCGGCCCTGCGGGTGCTGACATCACACCACGGCGTGCAGCACCAACGGCTGATCGCCACCCTGCGCCTCACTCTGGAGGAGCGGGCAGCAGCGGGGTACCTCGACCTCCCCATGAGTGCGGCCGACCTGGCATATGTGATCAACCGGGTGGCGGAGTCCTTCATCTGGCGTGAGTTCATCACCGGCGAACAAGGCGGAGAATCTGACCTGACAAGGGCCGCTGGAGTAGTGAGGATCCTGCTCGGCGCCCGGAACCCGGTCACAACTGCTCGCAACGCAGAGCTCAGTCACTGATGAGCGAGACGTCCCGCAGGCGTGCCGGGTCGTACACCGTCTCGATCTCGGTGATCTTGCCTTGGCCGAACGTGAACCTGATCGCCCCGATGCGACGTCCCATCGGGGTGAGTACGAGACCCACGGTGCCCTCCACGAGTGCTGGCTGCAGGAACCTGGCGCCACGGGAGTAGGTGAGGGCGTGGCGGGCCACTGCCGGGGAGCCGCGCATCACCTCTGGGGCTTCGGCCGCGAGCGCGGGCCGGTCGCCCCGGAGGACGACGTCAGGGTCGAGCACGGCGACCAGCGCGTCGAAGTCACCTCCGCGCAGCGCGGTCAGGAACGCGTCGGCGACCCTCCGTTGCTGGACGAGGTCCACAGGGTAGGGAGGAGAGGCGCCCTGGACCCTCCGCCGGGCACGGCTGGCGAGCTGACGCGTGGCCGCGGGGGACCGTCTCACGATGTCGGCGATCTCGTCGAAGGGCACGGCGAAGATGTCGTGGAGGACGAATGCGAGCCGCTCGGCCGGGGCGAGGGTGTCGAGCACGACCATCAGCGCCGGGCCGACCGAGTCCGCGAGCAGGGCCTGCGCTTCGGGATCGCCCGTGTCATGCTCACCCGGTGGCTGGTCGACCGCTGACGGCTCGGGCATGGCATCGGCCAGCGGCTCCTCGCGGCGGTGGCGGCGGGCGCGCAGCATGTTGAGGCACTCCCGGGCGACGACAGTGGTCAGCCACCCAGCCAGGTTCTCGACGTCGGAGGTGTCGGCACGGCTGAGCCGCAGCCACGAGTTCTGCACCGCGTCATCTGCCTCGGCGAACGACCCGAGCATCCGGTAGGCGACCGCCCTCAGGTGGGCCCGGTGCTCCTCGAAGCGCTCTGCCAGCCAGTCGGTCTCGTCCATCGGTCACATTCTCCTGCCCTGCTGGTTCAGTAGTGATGAACCCTCAGCCCCCACCGATGTGACGGCGGAAGAGAAGACAGGGAGCGACCATGGCCCGCGCACTCAGCCTCGTCATACGCAATGTCGTGTTCAGCATCGTGGTACCGGGTGCGGGAGGCGTGTACGTGCCCTGGCTGATCCTGCATCGTCACGGTGCTTCTCCCTCACCAGCCGCGTGGTATGCCACCCCGGTCATCGCCATCGGCCTGGCTCTGTACGTGTGGTGCGTGTGGGTCTTCGGGGCCGTCGGCCGCGGGACACCGGGCCTGTGGGACGCGCCGCGGCGGTTCGTGGCAGTAGGGCCCTACCGCTGGGTCCGCAACCCGATCTACATCGCCGCCCTGCTCATCGTGTCCGGTGAGGCATGGCTTTTCCTGTCGGTGGGTGTCTTGGTGTATGCGGGTGTGCTTGCGGTCGCCTTCCACCTGTTCGTCCGCGGCTACGAGGAGCCGAGGTTGCGCGCCCGGTTCGACGGCCCGTACGAGACCTACCTGACCACGGTCTCCCGCTGGCTGCCCCATCCCCCCCGGTAGGCCGGGCCGGGGTGCCTACATCGACCGTTTCGCCGACACGTCCTCGGGTGGGCAGATGGTTGGCTGGCCGGGAAATGAATGTGGTCGCGTGGACAATCTTTTGTCCTTATGGCCACATTCATGAGTTCCATGATCACTGGGACTGGGCTGCGACGGGGTGTCTTGCCGAATCGGAGCGTCCGTGAAGGTGCTGGCTGCCGGCATGCCCTGCTACCCAGTCAAATCATCAACCAGGCGCAGGATATTCGTCACGACATCAGTTAGTGGCATGGTGGTTATAACCTCGTGGTCGGAGACTTGCCTCAGTAAAGGCTCGACGGTCGCCAGGTCATCGAGGACACGGCTGAGTTCTGCGGGGGCCTTGCCATAGGGGTTGCCGGTCCTGGCCACCAGCCGTTCGATCAGGGTCTCAGCCGGTGCGCTGAGCAGGATGATGCAGTCGAACCTCGGATGGAACTGGACCTGGTTCTCTTCGCAGCCCGCGACGAACAACACGTCGGCGTCCTCCGTGGCCAGCAGTTCTGCGATGGCGTCCTCCCGCCACTGTTGACGGCCATCTGGCAGTGGCTGGGACCAGCCGTCATCGGTGTCAATGGCCTTGTAGCCGCGGGCGGCCAGGGCGCGGGCAACGCTCGACTTGCCGGTCCCCGACATACCCGTCAGCAGGACTCGCTTCACGTCCCGTCCCCGCCTCTCGGGCAACGCCAAGTCGAACAATGCCAACTTCCCCTGATAATTCTACTATACCTCATTTTTCTGTGTGCCTTTCCCATGTGCTGGATCAAGATAGTTTCATGGATCTGTGTGCTATCGTGCTCCCGCATTCCAGAGTGTCAAAGGAGATGCCGAGAATGGCGGGAGGAAAAGGCGCTGAATGTCGGCCCCTCGGGGATCGAGGTTGCCTATGAGTGTTCGAGGAGGCTAGGCTGGCCGACCTGGCCGGACGATCCTGGGACCGAGGGCATGACGGGCTGGGCATGCTTCGCCAAGGCAGTCGCGGTCCTGGCTACCGGGGACCGTACGGAGCGGCTGCGCTCGCTGCGGGTGCCAACCCTGGTGCTGCACGGCACCGCCGACCTCATGTGCGACATCAGCGGCGGGCGGGCCACCGCCGCTGCCATCCCCTGTGCCGAGCTGGTGACCTTCGACGGCATGGGCCACAAATTGCCCAGGCAGCTATGGCCTGAGATCGCCAGCCACATCGCCGGGCTCGTGCACCGCGTCGAAACAGTCACGGCAACAGCCTGACCAGGGCTTCCCGTGGGGTATGGTGCCAGCACTAGGAGATTAGGGACGGTTATGGGCCAACCGACCACCAAGAGTCCGCCGGGCACCGGCAGCGTCACCGACGCGAAGCTGCTTGGCGCCCAGTTGTTCAACGAGACCTGGCGGCTGCTGGAACAGCAGGGGCGGGCCAGGGTCGACGACGACCGCCTGGTCCACACCGCGCACGCGTCCCGTTACCACTGGGGAGAGGCCGCCGGCGTAACGCCGACGCACCTCGCCCGCGGCGAGTGGCTGATCTCCCGCGTCTACTCGGTACTCGGCCGCCCCGAACCGGCGGTGCACCACGCCCGCCGGGTACTGGACCTGTGCCAGGAGAACAGCATCAAGGGCTTCGACCTCGCCTTCGGCTACGAGGCACTGGCCCGCGCACACGCGGTCGCCGGGGATCCCAGCCAGGCCCGCGGGTACACCGACCAGGCACTGGCCGCTGCCAGGGACATCACTGAAGACGAAGAGCGCGACTTGGTCCTCGCCGACCTGGAGACCATCCCCAACCAGCCGCGGTACTGGTAGCCGGCAACGCCATGGAATGCGAACTCGACCGGCTGACGATCCACTACGAGACCTTCGGCGAAGGCATCCCGCTGCTCGTCCTCCATGGCGTGGGCCTGGACCGCGGCGCCGCGATCTATGAGTTCGAGCCGGTCATGGCCAACCGAGGGGAATGGCGGCGGATCTACGTCGACCTGCCCGGCCATGGTGAGACGCCCGGGCCGGCCTGGCTGACCGGGATCGACGCACTGCTCGACCTGCTGGTCGAGTTCGTCGACAAGGTGGTCGGGGACGAGCGTCTGGTGGTGGCCGGATCGTCGTTCGGCGGCTACCTGGCCAGGGGGCTGGTCCACCGGATGCCGCAGCGGCTCGACGGGGTCTGCTTGATCGTGCCGTCAGTGATCCACATGCGCAACGTGGTGCCGTCCCGGACGGTCATCGCGGGCGCCGACCAGATGGAGCGGACAGCGAAGGAGCGGGACTGGCCGTGGTACGCCGCGCTGGCAGTCACCGACGAGCCGTCCACGCGTGAGTATGTAGACGCGCTTAGCCGGACCACCTCGGATCCGGCGTACAGCACCCGGCTGAACAGCCTCGATGCTGCCGCCAGGTTCGAACTCGGCCACCTGCCGGCGCCCTTCCCCGCCCCAGCGCTCATCCTCACGGGCCGCCAGGACCACATGGTCGGGTACCGGGACGCCTGGCGGGTGTCGAGTTCCTACCCGAGGGCGACTTTCGCAGTACTGGACAGGGCCGGGCATTTCCTTCGCGGGGAGCAGCCCAGGCTCTTCTCGGCATTGGTGGGCGAGTGGCTCAGCAGGGTTGAGGAATGGGTTGGTGACCGGCCGGCTGACCGGCCGGACCCCGGCTGGCCATGACCGCGACCTGTCGGCACCTGTGTCTAGGCTTGCCGCATGGACACGCGAACAGCAGCCCAGCAATGGGCCGAAGTGTGGGAACGCGGCTGGCGCGAGCATGACGAGGCGGCGATCGCGGCGCTCTATGCCGGGGACGCCTTGTGGCAGCAGCATCCATTCCGCGACCCGGAGCCGGGTTACCTGGCCCGCGTGTTCGCGGAAGAGGAGTCGGCTCAGTGCCAGTTCGGCACACCGATCGTCGATGGCGACCAGGCTGCCGTGCCCTGGACCGCGCAGACCAAACTCAGAGATGGCGGTTTGGAGAACATAGCGGGGGTCACACTGCTGAGGTTCCGTCCCGATGGGCTTGTCGTGGAAGAGCGCGACTTCTGCCACATAGCTGACTGACGCGCGCGGTGTACACTCTGGCCCTAACAGGGGCGGATGTGATCACGTAACCAAAAGAGAGGCCGGGTTGGAGCCTCCAAAGATTGATACCACGAGAGCGCATGCTGCCCGCATGTATGACTATTACCTGGGCGGCAAGGATCATTTCGCGGTCGACCGCGAGACGGCGCAGCGGGCCGTGGGGATCTGGCCGACCGTGCGCACTGCGGTGCGGGAGAACCGGGCCTTCCTGGGACGGGCAGTGCGCTACCTGGTGCGCGAGGAAGGGATCCGGCAGTTCCTGGACATTGGGACCGGCCTGCCGAGCGCGAACAATGTGCATGAGGTGGCGCAGGCAGCCGCGCCCGAGTGCCGGATCGTGTATGTGGACAATGACCCGATCGTGCTGACGCACGCCCGGGCGCTGCTGACCAGCTCGCCGGGGGGGAAGACTGCCTATATTCAGGCGGACCTGCGGCAGCCGGAGAAGATCCTCGTGGACCCGGCGACGCGGGAGACGGTCGACTTCTCTCGTCCGGTCGCCCTCATGCTGGTGGCGATCCTGCACTTCCTGACCGACGAGGACGACCCCGCCGGGGTCGTGGCCACGCTCGTTGACGCGCTTCCCTCAGGCAGCTACCTGGTCGCCTCCCACGGCACGCCAGAATACGACCCAGAGACCGCACGGGCTTTCGAGCGGGTCTACGCTGAAGCAGGGGTTTCGATCAGGGCCCGGACCGCGGACGAGTTCGCCGAGGTCGCCTTCTCCGGGCTCGAGCTGGTTGACCCGGGTATCACACTTGTCTCCGAATGGCGGCCGGAAGGCCCCGGCCCGCGCCCGCTGCCGAATGAGGTCAACTGGAACTGCGGCGTGGCGCGCAAGTCCTGAGGCTTGGTGGGGCGATTGTGGTGTCTGTTGGGGGGCGGTTGCCGTGGCGGACGCTGACGATGTGCGCTGCCTTGCGCTGGCGCTGCCTCATGTGGAGGAGATCGACAGCGATGGCTTCGACTTCCGCGTCGGCGGCAAGGGTTTCGTCTGGTCCTATCCGGACCGGGAACCCGGCGGGCGGCGGGTCATCCGGACCGACGTCGCGGTGTTGTTCGTCGGCGACGAGGCCGAGAAGCAGGCCCTGCTCCTAGGTGAGCCTGGGCTCTTCTTCACCACGCCCGCCTATGACGGCTGGCCGCTGGTGATGCTCCGGCTTGCCGAGGTGGGTGTTGAGCGGCTATCGGAACTGGTGACGGACGCGTGGCGGATGCGTGCCCCCGCCACTCTTGCCGGGGAACTCACTGAGGACGGTGGTCCGGCCGAGGCGCCGCGGTTGCGTCCCTTCCCTGCGGGTTTGGCCAGCGTGGTCTCCGGCTGGGCCACGACGGACGAAGAAGTGCTCATGTGGTGCGGCCAGGCAACCGCACCAGTGCAGCCTGCGCAAGTCAGCGCCTGGGCCAGCGAGGACGGGGTAGAACCGTTCGGGCTGTACCGCGGCGAGCGGCTCGTCGCCTACGGCGAGTTGTGGGTCGACGACGGCGAAGCAGAGGTGGAACTGGGGCGGCTCATCGTCGATCCCACACAACGGGGCCAGGGCATCGGCCGGTGCTTGGCGGCCGGGCTGGCCAGCCTGGCCCGGTCCAGGCACCCACAGGTCTTCCTGCGGGTCCACCCGGACAACACCGCGGCGCAGCGCTGTTACGCCGGGGCGGGCTTCGAGCCCACCGACCCGGACCGGGCGGCCGCATGGAACCTCGGCCAGCCCGTCGAGTACGTCTGGCTCACCTTCCCCCGTTGATGTGCAGGGTGACCTGCTGCTTGGGTTCTGGCCCGAGGTCGGGGTAGGTTCCAGCCGTGTCCGCGTCTGAGGTCCGCACACCCGG
>DASYYE010000525.1:0-15658 GCA_035946955.1 Streptosporangiaceae bacterium
TCGCGCAGCAGGCGCAACGCGGCCTCCAGCGTGTCGTACGCGGCACGAGCCCCCGCACGGTCCATGGACAACTGCTGGGTGGCCCGCAGGTACGCCCCGGCGAAGCGCTGCGTCGGCTTGGTCCCGGTGAAGTACTCGGACTTGGCAGCGAAGGTGACCGGCCGGTCCACCATGAGCGGCAGGAAAACCGAGTCGAGGAGCGATAGGTGGTTCGACGCGAGGATGGCCCCGCCGGAGCGGGGGATGTGCTCAGCGCCCGTGATCTGCGGACGCCACAGCAGATGTAGCAAGGGCCCCACGACGGCCCTGCTGACCCGGTACTTCACTCCGACCCCTCCACCGATCCCAGCTTCACCGACCTCAGCGCACGTCGAGGATAGCGGGGTCATGTAGCGGCTGCGGCTCCCCGCCCCCTGCTGGCACTGAGGCGAGGATCACAAGTGCCACCGGCAGTACCAGCGGCAGCCCGGCCGCCGGGACGGTGACTCCCGAGTCCTCCACGAACCACCCGAGTACCCCCACCAGCCATATCGCGGCCAGCGTCACCCTCAGCAGCCGGACCTCGGCATAGGCCCTGACCAGCGCGGTGGCCCGGAAGCGCGCCGGCCAGGCGATGAGCAGTCCCGCCACCACGAGGACCAGGGGGATCACCGGTATGAAAGGGTTGGCGGTCAGCGAATGCAGGTTCGAGCTGGCCTTGCGCGCGACAATTCCGTGGGCGCCACCGTGCAGTGCCTGGCCCACGAAACCCCCGAGGTCAGACTGGCCGGTGACGGCCGGCAGGAAGTAGTTGATGAGCGCGAACGCGACCACGAGCGCGACCCCGCTTCCCGCGATCACCAGCAGGCGCGGCCTGGTCAGCCGTATCCCGGCCGCGACGGCCATCAGGATCAGCAACGCCGGCACGATCGCGATGGTCCCGCCGACCTTGGCCCCGAAACCAGGCCACCCGGCCGCGATGACCGCGAAGGCGGCCACCGCCGCCATGGCGGCCAGGGCCCGCGCACGCGAGCCCTGCCGCAATGCCACGCCACCGAGCCAGGCGGCGCAGAGGATGCCGGAGGCGCCATAGATGGCCACACCGTTGTTGCCGAGGCCATAGAACCTGCCTGCTTCGAGCAGGGAAAGACCGAACGGGGTCTCCAGCGCCAGCCTGGAACCGGTCATCATGTCCAGCCCGATCACCCCGAGGGTGACGGCACCCACCACCCCTGGCGGCCCCATCGGATCACGCCGCCACGGCCCGGTCAGCGCGACCACCGCGACCACCACGGCCCAGGCCGCCGCGCTGACGTAGAGGACCGCCGCGGGGTGCGGGAGGGTCCACCACGGGACCAGGCTGGCCAGGAACGTCCCGGCAGGCACCGAGGCGGCCCACACCCCCACGGCGCGCACCACCGCCCGTCGGCGTTTCCGGGGCTCCTCACCCCGGCCCCAGGGCAGCACCCAGATGAGTGCGAACAATGCGGGGTAACCGAACCCGACGAGCTGGTAGAACGGCGCGACCGTGTCTCGGTAGACCTGCGCGCCGGTGTCCTGCGCGACCAGCATCCTGACGGTGGCGGGCAGCGGGCCGCGGGGCAGCGACCGCAGCGGGGATCCCACCACCGCCGATGGCACGTGCGTACCGAACCAGCCGAGCACGGTGGGGGTCAGGTCGGTGAGCTGGACGACCCCGGGCTGCCGGGTGGACGCCGTGCCCAGCAGGCCCGCACGGTAGCGGGGCCCATCGAGCACCGCCACCCGCAGGTGGGGCGAGACCAGGTCCCCGGGAGCCGTCACGACGAGCGTGGCGTCTGCTGGCAGGCCCGCGCGGATGACGCCGAGTTCCCGGTCATCGGCCCGCAGGGCCGCCGCACGCAGGCTACGTGGACCAGCGCTACCGGTCGGCAGGGAGCCGAGGTCCACGACCGTGAGCGGGCAGTGGCCCAGAACGGCCCGGGACAACCCTGCGGCGGTGGGAAGGTATCTCGCGACCTGCCCGTTCCTGTTGGCCAGTGCCAGCGCGCCGCCGCGGCCCACGGCAGTCACGCAGCGCCCCGCCCCCGGGGCACTTCCGAGCAGCCCCCACTGCGGGTTGGTGTCGAACTGGGCGTTGTAGGGCTCCAGGCGTGCCATCTGCGGCACGGATGCCGGGCCAGGACGTGACGCGGCCTGCGGTGCAGCCGGGACCACTGCAGGCACCGAAGGGCAGGTACCCGCCTGCGCAAGCGGCGGCACCGCCACCCGGGCCGCGCCGTTGAGCGTGAGCCACCCGTCAGCCGGGCATGTGCGCTGCTCGATCCCGCTGACCACCAGGGAACCTACCGACCCCTGCCCGGCCAGGCGCCACAGCACCGGGGTGAGCGTGGCGGACACATCGGTCCAGCGCAGCCCACCGACGCCGACCACGACCACCGGTCCGGTGGTGTGCCCGGGAACCTGCCCGCGTGGCGCAGCCACCGCAGCCGCGGGCATGGCCAGTGTCAATGCCGCAGCCGTGGCGCCGAGCACCACCGAGGCGAAATGAGCGCGCCGCACGCCGTCCACCGTATCCACTGCCATCCACACAGGCGGTCCGCTGCGCAGAGACGGTGCTGGCCAGACCGCTGCCCGGCCAGTCTTGGCGAACTTATGTCGTAGTGCGATAATTAAAAGGACAGTAACTTCGCGGCAAAGGAGGCCATGATGTCGCAATTAGTGGCTCAGTCCATCATCAGCCTGCCTACCTCGCCATTCCCGCCCTTGGCGGTCGGGTTCATGGGCCTTGGGACCGGATACATGATCTACGGTCTGCAGGAGCTTTTCGATTACCCCAAACGCGACGAGAAGGTGGACTTCGCAACTGGCATGTGGGGCATCTGGATGCCCGGGTTCATGCAGTTCATCACCGGTGTCTACCTGTTCCTCGGGCTCACGCTGTTCCACTCGTTCACAGCACCGGTCCTGTTCATGGCCGCACTGGCGTTCACGGCCTATGGCGTGCACTGGTTCGCGATCGGGTGGAACCGGTTGCGCCAGGCGGACCCACGGGTCAACGTGGGCATGACCATCGCGTTCACCGTGATCTCGGTGCTGGGCATAATCGTCTTCGCGAAAGCCGCCGACTACCCCGTAATGGGCCTGTTCATCGGCCTGACCTGCATCTACATCGCCGACTTCTTCGCCAGCCTCGGGAAGGACTCCCAGTTCTCCGGCCTTGGCGGCAAGGCCCTCGGGTTCCTCCACCTCGGCACCGGGGTCTGGCTCTTCTACCTCATGTTCGCCGACATCCTGGACGCCACAGCCCACTACAGCCTCTGGATCTGACGTGAGGCGCGCCCGGCGAGCCTCGGTGCCGGGTGTCACCAAGGTCCTTTAGGCTCGTGACCGAGGTGGGTCACATGTTCCCCGCGAGCCTTTGCTTTACCTCGGTCTCGCTGTTCACCGGTGCCGGCGGCCTTGACACCGGGCTCTGCCGGGTGGGGGCATTTGACCTGCTGGCGTGTGTCGAACTGGTCGAGCCATTTTGCGAAACCCTGCGCACCAATCGCGACGCCGGCCGCCTGGGTACTCGCGCCACCCAGGTCATCCAGGCTGACATCGCCTCGCTCAACCCGGAAGACCTGATGGACTCGCTCGGCCTGGCTCCCGGTGAACTCGACCTCCTCATCGGCGGGCCGCCCTGCCAGTCATTCAGCACCGCAGGGCGCAGGCAGACCATCGCGGACCCACGTGGCACCCTGGCCTGGGACTTCCTGCGGTTCGTCGACGTGCTCAGGCCCAAATTCTTCCTGATGGAGAACGTCCGGGGCCTGTTGTCAGCCGCGTTGCGCCACCGCCCGATCGCGGCCCGGCCGGAAAGAGGCGGGCCACCACTGCACGCGGAGGAAATGCCGGGCTCGGTCATGTCCTTGTGGGCGGCTGATGCCAGTTGTGTGGGCGGCGAGGCGTACCGCGTCGATTGTTTCGAGGTGAACGCGGTCAATTACGGCGCTCCTCAGCTGCGTGAACGGGTGCTCTTCATCGGCAACCGGCTCGGGCACCTGACGGCCTTCCCGCCGCCCACGCATGGCCCGGTCGACCCCGCCACCGGGCAGCCCCCCGCAGGGCTGGCACCCTTCACCACGCTGGGGGATGCCCTGACGGGCTTCCACGAGGACGACCAGGTCCTGATGGACTTCAGCCCACGCAAGAAGCGCTACCTGGCGATGGTGCCCCCAGGTGGCAACTGGCGTGCCCTGCCGCCGCAGGTGGCGCAGGAGTCCATGGGGCGCGCCTACCTCGCCAAGGGCGGCCGTTCCGGCTGGTGGCGCCGCCTGTCGTGGGATCTGCCCTGTCCCACGCTGGTCACGATGCCCAACCATGCGAGCACGTCCATGTGCCATCCGGAGGACGTCCGGGCACTCTCGGTCGGAGAGTGCGCCAGGGTCCAGGGGTTTCCCGACGGGTGGGTCTTCGCGGGGACGCCCGAGCAGCAGTACGCGCAGGTTGGCAACGCGGTGCCCACCCGGCTCGGGACGGTCGCGGGCGAGGTGATCGCCACGCACCTCGCGGCTGCTGCCGGCGGGGCGGCCGAGACGGCTGGCCACGAGCCCGGCGCCCTTCCGTCCTTCCGCCGGGTCTACCTCAAGTCACACGTCCGCACCAGGCAGTGGTACCGAAACGGCCAGGCGTACGTCTGGGACGGCCTGGGCGGCTCAGCCCACTATGGTGGTGCCACCCGCAGTGAGCGCAACCGCGCCGCTGAGCCTCCCGGACCGGCGGTTAGGACGACCTGAACCGGAGCCTGATGTGGCATCTCAGACCGAGTGGGTCAGCACCCCGGCTGCCGCGCGGCTGCGGGGACGGCGGCAACGGGAGACCGAGCCCGAAATCCTGCTGCGCAAGGCACTGCACGCGGCTGGTGCCCGGTTCCGGCTGCACCGCAAGCTCGCCCAGGGCTGTACCCCCGATGTGGTCCTGCCTGGCCGGCGACTCGCGGTGTGGGTTGATGGCGACTTCTGGCACGGCTGCCCCGAGCATGGCAAGCGCACGTTCCGCGGGCCCAACGCCGCCCTGTGGGAGGCGAAGATCGCCCGGAACCAGGCACGGGACGAACGTGCCACCGAGACCGCGAACGGGCTCGGGTGGCACGCTGTCCGCCTGTGGGAATGCGAGATCCGGCGCGACCCAGCCGGGGCCGCCGCGCGGGTTCTCGGCGCGGCGGCTCCCGGGGGTCTGCCTGACGCTACGGGGTGATCGCGATCGCGAGGGGAGAGCCCCCGATCATGATCGGCCGCAGGATCCTGTTGGTGGCGGTACGGATGGGGGTCACCGTGCCCGAAAGCTCATTGACCACATAGACGGTCGTGCCGTTCGGGGTGACCGCGATGGCGATGGGGCCAGAGCCGGTCTTGACCGCCCGGAGGGCGGTGTTGGTAGCGGTGCTGATCGGCGTCACCGTGCCCGAACCCTTGTTGGCCACGTAGGCGGTCTTCCCGTCCGGGGTGACCACGATGGCGATGGGGCCGCTGCCGACCTTGACCGGTGGGAGTGTGGTGTTGGTAGCGGTGCGGATGGGAGTCACCGTGTCACCGTCGGCGTCGGCGACATAGGCGGTCTTCCCGTCCGGGGTGACCGCGATGACGATGGGGAATGACCCGACCTTGACCGGCCGCAAGGCGGTGTTGGTAGCCGTGCGTATCGGGGTCACCGTGCCATTGGTGTTGGCCACGTAGATGGTCTTCCCGTCCGGGGTGATCGCAATGGCTTGCGGGGATGGCCCGACCTTGATGGGCGGCAGCGCTGTGTTGGTGGCGGTGCGGATGGGAGTCACCGTGCCAGTGCCGTTGAGCGCGCCGAAGTTGAGGACATAGGCCTTCTTCCCGTCCGGGGTGACCGCGATGGCTTCGGGGCCAGAGCCGGTCTTGACCGGCCGCAGGGCGGTGTTGGTGGCCGTGCGGATGGGGGTCACCGTGCCGCTGTTGGTGTTGGCGACATAGACGGTCCTCCCGTCCGGGGTGACCGCGATCGCTTGCGGGGTTTGCCCGACCTTGATCGCCGGGAGCGCGGTGTCGGTGGCCGTGCGGATGGGGGTCACCGTGTCTCCCCCGGTGTTGGCGACGTAGACGGTCTTCCCGTCCGGGGTGACCGCTACAGCTTCAGGGCCCAGCCCGACCTTGACCGGCGGGAGGGTGGTGTTGGTCGCGGTCTGGATGGGGGTCACCGTGGAGGTGTGTGTACCCGCGGCGGTCACATACGCCATGACCTGATGGACCAGGCTCGTCCGCGCAGTCATGCCGCGGGCGTGCGTTGCCCCGAAGGCAGCCGACGGGCTGACCATGACCGCGGCGGCCGCAACGGCGGCGGCGAGCGGTGCCGCCCGGACAGGCCACCGGGGAGCGGACCGGCCGGCGCTGGTGGCGGCAGGCTGGGACAAGGGGTGAGGCATGGCAGTCTCCTGACTCGTAGATAGGTGGTGGCAGTGCATCCAGGCGCCACTGCCAGATGCGCTCATGCGGCGCCTGGGGTTGGGACGGCCTTGGCAGAGGCAGGCTGGGCTAGGAGCGCTGGTCCGTCCAGTGGGCGGTCACTGAGAGGCTGTTGACTGTGCCTCCCACCCCCACGACGCGCAGGACGTCACTTGCCTGCGAGGTCGCCGGGTCGACCGTGAGGGTGGCGGCCTGGTGCCCACCGAGCCAGAGCCGCAGGCCCTGGCCACCGGGGACCGGGCCGGTACTGGTGACACCCGGCAGCGTGGCCAGTGCCCGGAAGGCAGCGGCACGGACCTGCGGCGGGGCGGGCATGCCAGCGACGAGGTTGGTCAGCGCCAGGAAGACCCCCACGTGCTCAGGGTCGGGCAGGCCAGAGCTGGGTTGGATGCTGATGATCAGCGCCTTCAGCGCGGCCGGGTTGGTAGGCAGTCGCTGGAGTTGGCCAAAGGTCACTTGGTCAGAAGGCAACCGGTCGGGGTGCGGCGGCGCTACTCCTACTGTTAGCGGGCCCTTGCCCTGAAGCTGCAAGAGGGCACCAGGGTCTCCGGACAGCTGCCACACCGTGTCGAGGTGGGGGAACCTCATGACGCGGCCGGCTGTCTTCCGCCCAGCCCGGACCCAGGTCGTGCCGTCGCGCCTGGTCCAGGACTCGTCGGTCTCCCGGTAGTGGGGCAGGACCGTGGTGGTCTTGACGTACCAGTAGGCGCCGGACCAGGCCGGGGCACGGGCCGCGGCAACGGCGGCGGTGAGCAGCATCTGCCGGGCGGATCGCCCAGCGCCGTGCAGTCCGATGGCGGGGCTACTGCCCGGCGAAGCCGTGACGCTGGCAATGACCATGAACCCGGAGACCACTGCGGCCGTGGCCAAGCCGAGGCCGCCCAGCCGGCCAGCCAAGCGACGACGGGCCCGGTCATGGCCGGCCCCGGTGCGGCCATGACCGAGTGGCACGGTCGTGAGGATCTGGCGGAGGATACGGTCCTCCTCGGCCGCGTCCACCACGTCTTCGCTGTGCCGCAGGATCTCTGGGCGAGCAGCGGCAAGCTCGCGCAACTCGTCATGAATGCGCACGTCAGCGCACCTCCCCCTGATGGGCCAGCGGAACAGCGTCCCAGCGTGTCGCCGGTTCCTCGCGGTCAACCGAACGGACCGGCGGCGGGCTGGCCTCGTCTGCCGGTTCGGCCGCTGCCAAGGCGGCCGAGAGGCGGCGGCGCGCCCGGTGCAGCCGGACACCGAACGCGAACCTGGTGACTCCGAGCACGTCAGCTGCGGCCTTTGACGTGAGGCCGTCCCAGGCGATGAGCCTGAGCGCCTCGCGGTCGTTCTCACTGAGCTGGGCGAATGCCGTCATGACCAGGGCCCGCTCCGCCACCCTCTCACCGACCTCGCCGGAGCCGGGCCGCCCAGCGCCCGCACCCGCGAGCCGCGTGCGCAGCGCCTCCCGCCGCGAACCGGAGCGGCACTGGCCAGCCACCACCTTCCTCGCGACCCCGAACAGCCATGACCTCGGGTCGTCCGGCACATCGGAGAGGCGCCGCCACGCGATGAGGAAGGTCTCGGCAGCCGCGTCCCTGGCGTTCTCGGGTTCGAGGCGAGCCAGTGCGTAGTGCAGGACCGCACGGAAGTGCTGGCGGTAGAGCAACTCGAAACGCTCGGCTGCGTCATCCGTCATGTCCAGCCTCTCTCTGGTTCGTCCACTTCACCAGAGGATTGGCCGGCAGCCCGCCAGAGATTACAGGGCTGCCTGAAATGACCCCGGAACCCGCAGACCCTGTGACGCCCGTCCGGTCAGACCGGCGCGGGGGTGAGGGCGACTGCGGCCTCAGCGGTGTGGACCAGGAACGTGAAGGATTCCATGAAGTAGAGCCGGACCTCGTCGGCGTCGTGTGAGAGGTAGCCGATGGACAGGTCCTGGCCCAGGTGCAGTGCGTAGTCCCCGCCGCGCACTGACACCAGGAACGCGCTGTCAATGGCGGGTGCCCAGATGATGTCCCCGTCGACCAGGTGGGCCAGGTGGTCCCGCAGCGGGTAGCCGTGGACGGACGTCTCGTTGACGTTGGTGTAGGCTGCTGCGCTCAGCAGCAGGGAGTAGGGCCCACCGACCCCGGCGAGGCGCAGCGAGCTCATGGCCTGGCTCACCGCATCCGGGTAGTCCCGCGGGTCGCCCGGCAGCACCAGCGACGGGTTGGACGAACTGGCCCGCACCCCGGTGACGCCCACGGCGTCGTACCCCTCGAACACCGAGCGGTCCTCCGCGAAAGCGATCTTCTTGGCGGCATCCTTCACCGGCTGCCAGTCAGGGTCTTTCGCCCCCCGTTCCACGTCGTCGATGGCCTGGCGGTCCAGTGTGAAGGGAACCCGCAGTTCGACCAGTGGCTGCACCTGACGCACCCTGGCATGGACCCCCTCGGCCGGTGAGTCGGCCAGGGCAAAGTGCCCGGTCCCGACAGCGGCCAGGCTGGGCCCGGCCGGTTCGGCCAGGTCGACGACGCGGCGGCCTGCCAGGTGCAGCGTGAAGGTCCGCCGGGCCTCCTCCTCGATGCTCTCCCAGGCGACATCGGAGACCGGGGCGAGTCCGCGGTGCAGGTTGTTCATGACTGGGCGCTCCTCTTCAGGCTGCCGATGCGCAGGGAACCATCTGACCAGGCGGGTTCGGGTACGTCCTCCCCCGCCGGGCCGTCCGTGGTGTCAGGCTGAGCGGCCGTCCCCTCCGATGGCCGGCTGAAGGGCTCGGCCAGGCCGGGTGGGCCGGGCGGATTGTCAAGGAAACCCGCGGAGGGCACGAAGAACAGGTTGCCGGTCACCGGGGTGGAGAAGTCGAGTACCCGGTCGTAGTTGCCCGGTGGGTTGCCGATGAACATGTTCCGCAGCATCTGCTCGGTGACGTCAGGCGTGGCCGAGTAGCCGATGAAGTACGTCCCGAACTCGCCACGCCCGGCGCTGCCGAACGGCATGTTGTCGCGGACGATCTGGCGCTGCGTCCCGTCCGGCTCGGTGATCGTGTTCAATGCCACGTGGGAGTTGGCGGGTTTCACGTCGTCGGGCAGTTCCACATTGGACAGCTTGGTGCGGCCGATCACCCGCTCCTGTTCCTCGCTGGTCAAGGCGTGCCATGCGGCCATGTCGTGCAGGTACTTCTGGACGATCACGTAGCTGGCACCCGCGAAATGCGGGTCGTCCATGCCGATCAGCGCGGCAGCCGTGGCTGTACGGCCAGTGGGGTTCTCGGTCCCGTCGACGAAGCCGAGCAGGTCGCGTTCATCGAAGTAGCGGAACCCGTGGACTTCGTCCTCGACCGTGACGCAGCCCGCGAGCCGCTCCATGACCAGCCATGCCAGTTCGAAGCAGAGGTCCAGGTGTGTGGCCCGCAGGTGGAACAGCAGGTCACCGGCTGTAGACACGGCACGGTGCTTCGCTCCTGTGAGTTCGCGGAACGGATGCAGGCCGGGTGGGCGCGGGCCGCCGAACAACCTGTCCCAGGCGGCTGAGCCCACACCAACGACACAGCTCAGATCCGCGTGGAGGTCACGGAACCCCACCGTCCGCTGCAAGCCGGCCAGGTCGGGCAGGAGGTCACGGACCGCGGCCTCGCCCCCCGGCTCGATCGACAGCACCAGGAAGATAGCCGCTCCCGTGAGCGGTCTGAGCACCGGCTGCGGCTCAGGGGACTCCGGCTCTGTCATCACCACGCACTCCCTCGCCCGTCCAGCCTCAACCAAAGCCCCCCGCCCCAGACGTTGCCCACGAAACCACCCGGCGAATCACCCCCAGACGCCCACGAGGGCGAAGGTGAGCACCCATAGGCGGGGCCAGGCAACTTATCACGGAGTTTGGCTGCACATTCAAGGACGAACCAGACGAAACAACAACCAAAACCCGTAATGAGTGAAAACGATCATGGGGAGCAGGCGTGGTTCAGGGCACGAACTTGGGGGGAATGCGGCTGGTGTGGAGTGGTGCGCTATGAGCGGAGTGACGGCAGCGGGTACAGAACCTACGATGACTGGTTGTGGCTGACTTGTCTGAGACCAATGAGACACATGCCGAGACCGGCCCGGTGACCATGCCAGGCACGTCTGGCAGGGCAGCCATCGTCACGGTCGACGACGACCCAGGCGTGTCCCGCGCGGTAGCCCGCGACCTGCGCCGCCGCTACGGGGAGCGGTACCGGGTGCTGCGGGCGGAGTCCGGCGATGACGCCCTGGACGCGCTGCGGCAGATGAAGCTGCGCGGTGAGATGGTCGCGGTGCTGCTGGCCGACTACCGGATGCCGCAGATGGACGGCATCGAGTTCCTCGAACAGGCCATGGACGTGTACCCGGGCGCACGCCGGGCACTGCTGACCGCCTATGCGGACACCGGCGCGGCCATCGAGGCGATCAACGTGGTGGACCTGGACTACTACCTGCTCAAGCCCTGGGACCCACCCGAGGAGAAGCTGTACCCGGTGGTGGACGCGCTGCTGGATGCGTGGCTGTCCTCGGACTTCCGGCCGGTGCCCGAGACCAAGGTGGTGGGGCACCGCTGGTCCGCGCGTTCCTCCGAGGTGCGCGAGTTCCTTGCCCGCAACCAGGTTCCCTACCGCTGGTACTCCTCTGACGAGCCGGCCGGGCGGGCGCTGCTGACGGCAGCCGGCGCCGACGGGCTCACGCTCCCGGTGGTGGTCACGCCCGGCGGCGAGGCCCTGGTCGCACCGTCTGAGTCGGACCTGGCTGCCAAGGTAGGCCTGGCTACGACCCCCTCAGCCGACTTCTATGACCTCGTCGTCATCGGCGGTGGCCCGGCTGGGCTGGGCGCCGCTGTCTACGGCGCTTCCGAGGGCCTGCGGACCGTGCTCGTGGAGCGGACCGCGACGGGCGGCCAGGCCGGCCAGAGCTCCCGGATCGAGAACTACCTCGGCTTCCCCGATGGCGTGTCAGGGGCGCAGCTCACTGAGCGGGCCCGGCGGCAGGCCACCAAGTTCGGAGCTGAGGTGGTGACGACCCGCGATGCCGTGGCACTAGAGGTGAACGGCTCGGCTCGCACGGTCCGTTTCCAGGACGGGACGTCGGTCGCCGCCCACGCCATCATCCTCGCCACGGGTGTGACCTACCGGCGGCTGCCCGCGCCCGGCGTGGCAGAACTGACCGGCGCGGGCATCTTCTACGGGTCCGCGCTGACCGAGGCCACCAGCTGCGCCGCGCAGGACGTCTACATCGTGGGCGGGGCCAACTCCGCGGGCCAGGCCGCGGTCTACCTGGCCAAGCACGCCCGGTCCGTGACCATCCTGGTACGTGGGCCCTCGCTGGAGAAGTCCATGTCGCACTACCTGATCCAGCAGGTGGCGGACATCAAGGAGATCACCGTCCGCACCTGTACCGAGGTGGCGCAGGCCCACGGCACCGACCACCTGGAGCGCCTGACACTCCGCGACACTTCGACCGGGGCTACCGAGACCGTTGACGCCCAGTGGATGTTCGTGTTCATCGGTGCCGCCCCGCTGACGGACTGGCTGGACGGGGTGGTGCGCCGCGACGGGCGCGGGTTCATCCTGGCCGGCCCCGACCTGCTGGTCGGCGGGCAGCGCCCGCCCGGGTGGCCGCTGGACCGCCCGCCCTACCACCTGGAGACGAGCGTGCCCGGGGTCTTCGTGGCGGGCGACGTCCGCGCCGAGTCCGCCAAGAGAGTCGCCTCCGCGGTCGGGGAGGGGGCAATGGCAGTCATGCTGGTGCATCGTTACCTGGAGAAACTCTGATGTCGGTGTCAGCTGGCGAGCCGCCGCGGACACCGGCGCGCGATGACGCCATGACGGACAGCGCGGGGCCGGATCCCGCCAGCCGGTGCAGTCAGGCTGAGCTGCGGCAGCTCTTCCTTTTCGAGAAGCTGTCTGGCGACCAGTTGGACTGGCTGTGCCGTAAGGGCTGGGTTGAGGAAGCCGGGCCCGGACTGGTGTACCGCGAAGGTGAGCCAGCGGCCCGCCTGTACGTACTGCTGTCCGGCGAGGTCGTGCTGACGCGGCGCATCGCCGGCGACGACGTCGAAGTGACCCGGACATCCGCCCGTGGGGCGTACGGCGGCGCGTTCGCCGCCTACCTCGGGGACCGGGTGCAGCAGGTCTACAACAACTCGATGCGGGCCACCGAGCCTTCGCGTTTCTTCGTGCTCAGGGCGGCCGCGTTCTCGCAGCTCATGAACGACTGGTTTCCGATGGCCGTGCACCTGCTCGAAGGGCTGACGTTCGGGCAGAGGAACACGCAGGAGGCAATCGGGCAGCGGGAGCGGCTGCTCGCGCTCGGATCGCTGACCGCTGGCCTCGCCCACGAGCTGAACAACCCCGCCGCGGCGGCGCTGCGCGCGACCGGTGCCCTGCGTGAGCGGATCGCTGGCATGCGCCAGAAGCTCGCCAAGCTCGCCTCGGGCCGCTTGGACGGCTCGTTCCTGTCGGCCCTGACCGGCTTGCAGGAAGAAGCCGTGGCGCGGGCCGCGAAGGGGACCGTGCTGAGCCCGCTCGAGGCGTCCGACCTCGAGGACGCTGTCACTGAGTGGCTCGATGGCCATGGCATCGCGCAGGGCTGGGACCTCGCGCCCACGTTCGTGCAGGCCGGACTGGAGACCAGCTGGCTCGACCGGGTGGCGGCCACCGTGGCCGAGCAGGCCGTGGGCGCGGGTGCGCTGGACAGCGCGGTGCGCTGGCTCGGCTATACGGTCGAGATCGAACTGCTGATGGGCGAGATCACCGACTCGGTCAACCGGGTCTCCTCGCTGGTGTCCGCCGCCCGGCAGTACTCGCAGCTCGACCGGGCCCCATTCCAGGTCGTGGACGTCCACGAGCTGCTGGACGCCACGCTGGCGATGCTGGGCGCCAAGATCGGAACAGACATCAGGGTGGTCAGGGACTACGACCGGGGCCTGCCGAGGATCCCCGGGTACCCCGCGGAACTCAACCAGGTCTGGACGAACCTGATCGACAACGCGGTCTGGGCCATGGACGGCAACGGGACACTCACCATCCGGACCGGGTCCGAGAACGACTACCTCGTGGTCGACATCACCGACACCGGCCCCGGCATCCTGGCCGATATCCAGACAAGGATCTTCGAGCCGTTCTTCACCACCAAGCCGGTGGGTGAGGGCACCGGGCTGGGACTGGACATCTCGTGGCGGATCGTGGTGAACAGGCACCACGGCGACCTGCGCGTTGAGTCCGTCCCCGGCAACACCACGTTCCGGGTACGGCTGCCACTGGCGGGCCCGGAACCCGGGAAGGAGCAGTCTGATGACGAGCATCCCAGGAGTTGACACCACCGTCGCGCCCAGCGGCACCGGCTGTGCCGAGTGCGAGGCCGCCGGAGGGTGGTGGCTGCACCTGCGGCGGTGCGCCCAGTGCGGGCACATCGGCTGCTGCGACAACTCGCCGTCCCAGCACGCGACCGCCCATGCCCGGGCCAGTGGCCATCCCCTGATCCAGAGCTTCGAGCCGGGCGAGACCTGGTTCTGGAGCTACCAGACTGACGAGTTCTATGAAGGCGGCCCAGAGCTGGCGCCTCCCCAGCACCATCCACTCAGCCAGACGGTCCCCGGCCCCGCCGACCGTGTCCCCCCCGACTGGCGTTCCAAGCTGAACTAGGGGTGCTGCCACACTGACGCCACTTGGCAGTCGAGATGACGTCATACTGACGCTTGACTGACGTCATGGATGATGTCATTATGGCGTCATGGAGTTGTCAGAGTATGTCGCAGGGCTGCGGACGGAGCTGGAGTCTGTCGGCCAGATCGGAGGCGAGGAGGCGGCGCGTGCCGTCCGCCTGATCGCCCATGGGCTGGAGCCCGCAGTCCGGCTCACATTGCTGGACGTGCTGTCGGCGGCAGCCGCGGAGATCACGTCCCGGCTGGACGGGACAGCCGTCGAAGTGCGGCTGTCCGGCGGGGAGCCCTCGTTCGCCATCCAGCACGCCGCACCGCCCGTGCCAGCCGAACCGTCCTCGTCGCCCGGGGCCGACGAGGCCGATGACACCGGCACAGCCCGGGTGACCCTGCGGCTGTCCGAAAGCCTCAAGTCACGGATCGAGGGCGCGGCGGCCGAAGACGGAGTCTCGGTCAACAACTGGCTGGTCCGCGCCGCACGGCGGGCCCTGGACGGACCCGACACGAGTGCCACATCCACCTTCCGCCGTGGGCCCGGCCAGCGGTTCACGGGCTTCGCACGCAGCTGACGAGCTGTCAGCAGAAAAAGGAGACCTTCCATGGCGACATGGGAATACCCCGTGAGCGAGCCCGCCGAGGTGCGGGTCCGCATCCCCGATGGGGACATCACAGTGACAGCGGCGCCGACCGAGACCGTCACGGTCGAGGTGACACCCAGCGGAAGAAGCTCACTGGATGACATCGACGTCGACTTCGACGCAGGTGTGGTGAGCGTCATCGCACGCAAGCGGACCGGGCTCATGAGCATGCGGTCCGGCTCATTCGACGTGGACGTGACGGTCCCGGAGGGTTCTGCCTGCCGGGTTGACACCGCCGCGGGTGACGTGGACTGCCGGGGCGAACTCGGCTCGCTCATCGTGACCACGGCCAGCGGTGACACCAATGCCGAGCGCGTCTCGGGCACGGCCGAGGTCAGCACGGCATCGGGCGACGTCCGGCTCGGCCGGGCCGGGGACGTGCAGGCCAAGACGGTCTCCGGTGACGTCCACGTGGACACCGCAGGCGGCGACGTGACCTGCCACTCGGTCAGCGGCGACGTGTGGGTCGGGCAAGTGCGAACCGGCTACACCAAGGCCACGACCACCTCCGGGGACATCACGGTGACCGTGGTACCCGGCCTGAACCTGCGGCTCGACCTCTCGACGCTGTCCGGGGACATGAGCAGCGAGTTGGCGGAGTCTGGCGGTGACGGCGAGATCGCCGTCACCCTCACCTGCCACACGCTCAGCGGCGACATCCGCCTGAAGCGCGCTTCCTAGGTCCACAACCCAAACCAGCTCGTCCACAACCCCAGCCCGCCCACGCGGGGGCCACGGGGCGAGACCAGCCTTGCCACCCACTGGTGTGCGCAACCGTCCAGGAGAAGACATGCACCCCTACCTGCTAGAGCAGCTAGCCAACGACCACAATCGTGAGCTGCGCCGATCGGCTTCCCCGCGCCAGCGCGCAACCCCGGTCAAGCACAGCAAGCCAGCCCAGGCCGCCCGGAACCGCGCCGGGTGGATCCTGGTCGAACTCGGCCTCAGGCTCACCAGCACCGCTGG
>DASYYE010000526.1:0-5007 GCA_035946955.1 Streptosporangiaceae bacterium
CCAGCCCGCGGGCCGCACACCCAGTTGCTTGCCGAGCAGCGCGACGAAGATCTGCGCCTTGGCCACGCCGAAGCCGGGCAGGCCGGACACCCGCGCCATGAGGTCCGCCCCCGTGGCCGCCCCCGACCACACATTGGCCGCCTCGCCGTCGTAGTCGTCGACGATCACGCGGCACAGTTGCTGGACCCGCCCTGCCATCGCGCGTGGGTAGCGGTGCAGCGCGGGGCGCTCGCTGAAGACCGCCGCGAGGGCCTCGGGGTCGAAGTCGGCGAGCTCGGCGGCCGTGGGCTCGTGGCCGAGCCTGGCCACGAGGTCACGCGGGCTGGTGAACGCCTTCTCGATGGTCACCTGCTGGTCCAGCAGCATGGCGATGACCAGGGCGAGCGGGCTGCGCGCCAGCAGGTCGTTGGCATCGGCGTCGATGGGCAGCGAGAATGTCATGGTGTCCTCCGTGCTGGCACACTATCCCGGCCAGGCCTGCCGGGATGACCGGGGTTTGGCCAACCTGCCGCCCTCCCCGCATCCCTGGTGCAATCGGAACTACTCTGGGGATGCACAACGTTCTACGTAGTGCGGGGTGTGGGGCCGAGCCGGATCGGGGCGCCGCACCACACGCCAGCCACAAGGAGGCACCTAGTGTCGAGGAACTCAAAGATCGCGATTGCCGGTGTCATTATCGGCCTGATCTTGCTGGTGTGGGTGCCGTGGTGGGTCGTCGCGCTGATAATCGTCGCCGCAATTGCGGTGCCGGTCACCAGCTACCTCATGCTCGACCCGTCCCAGCGGCGCCGGCTGCGCAACATCCAGCAGCGGCGCCAGGTCGGCCGCTGAGCCATAGCCCAACGGCCATGGGGGGCTCTGTGGCCGCAACACAGTCATGAGGTGACGCGATGACTGTCCGCCGTCTCAATCATGCCGTCCTGTGGGTCCACGACCTTGCCGGCTCGGTCGCCTTCTACACCGAGACCCTCGGCTTCGAGGTCAAGTTCCACGCGCCCGACCAGGCCGCGTTCCTGCGCGCCCCCGGGTCCGCCAACGACCACGACCTGGGCCTGTTCCAGGTCGAGGCGGCGCCCATCCCGGCCGGTGCCGGGCCCCGGGTGGGCCTGTACCACCTCGCGTGGGAGGTCGGCACCCTCGCCGAACTGGTGGAGGCCCAGGTCCGCCTGGCTGCCCGCGGTGCCCTGGTCGGTGCCAGCGACCACCGCGTCTCCAAGTCCCTGTACGCCAAAGACCCCAATGGCATCGAGTTCGAGGTCATGTGGCGCGTGCCCGCCGAAGACTGGGAGTCTGAGCTCGAGGGCGCGCCCACGGTGGGCCCGCTCGACCTGGCGGCGGCCCAGGCGCGCTGGGGGGACCGGATGACGGGCGCAGCGGCCGGCTCGGTCACCTGAGACCCTCCTCAGCTGAGGACGGCACCTCAGCGGGCGCGACTGCGGGCCGGCGTGACTCAGCTGCCGCCGTGACGCTGCATCCTCTTTGCGGTGGCGCGCTTGGCAAGGAGCCGGGCGGCCGCGATACCCACGCCCGTGACAATCGCCCAGCTCAGGGCCTCGCCGACCCCGACCTGCAGATCCTCTGGGTCGCTGGGGGGCTCACGGCCGGTCACCTGCTTCCAGGTGAACTCGATGAGCTTGCGGGCACCGTAGGCGGCGGCGAAGGCGGCCACTGTCCCTACCAGCTTGGTGCCGCTGCTCTCGCCCTTGTCTGTCATGGGGCTCCTCTCGCTTCGCAAGTCGATCATCCCATGCTGACCTGGTCTGCCTGTGCGGCGGGCCGGGACCCCTCGATCGCGGCAGCCAGTTCCACCGGGTGGCTGGTCCCGACCAGCCAGTAGGGGGCGGGCTGAGCTGGGTCGCTCACCTCGACATAGACCGAGTAACGCAGGTACGGCCGCATGAACACATGCGCGGCCGGGTCCGCCCGCGAGCCGCGCAGCGCCTGGGTCTGGGCCCGGTCCAGCGGGGTGACCTCACCCACCGCCGAGATCGGCAGCTCCGCGGCACCTGCCCCCAGGCTGGCCGCCGTGACCGTCACGGTGGCCCGGCCCCAGACGAGCAGCGCCGCGGCGCAGCCAGCCAGCAGCCCCACATAGACGAGCCAGCCGAGCACCCCACCGGACCCTGCCACCAGCTTGGCGCCCAGCGCAGCGGCGCCCACGGCCAGCTCAGCCCCGAGCAGCGCCACCGTGGTGAGGCCGAGCAGCCACCACGACACGGGCGGCCGCAGCCGTTCCTGGTATGCATACATGCCATCACCGTAGTTGGTTACATAGGGGCATGATGGCGCGACGGATCTGGCGTGCTCCGGTCGCGGCGGCGAGCCGCGCGTGGCGCCCTGGCCGTCCACCCCAGCCGGACCACCCGGACGACCGGGCGTCAGCTGGTGGCAACGTGCCCGAGGACTGGGCGGGGGAGGAGGCCAGCACGACCGGCGTGCCGGGCTGGCTGGTCCGTGCGGCCGGGTGGTCCTGGCGGCTGCTGCTGGTCGGCCTCGTGGTCTACGCGGGGCTGCGGCTGGCGAGCGCGCTGAGGGTCGTGCTGCTGCCCTGTGTGGCGGCCCTGCTCTTCACGGCCCTGCTGTATCCGCTCGCGCAGCGCCTGCGCAGAGCTGGCCTGCCCAGCCTGGCGGCGACCTGGTGCACGCTGCTGGGCGCGATCGCCGTACTGGCCGGGGCCGTCACCCTGGCTGCCACCCGGACCAGCGCCGAGTACCCGACCCTGGTCCGCGAGGTGGGCACCACCACCGACCGGCTCCAGCGGTGGCTGGCCGGACCGCCCTTCCACCTCCACCAGACCAGCCTGCACCACCTCGCGGAGCGGCTGCTCACCTTCCTCAAGCAGCACCAGGCCACGGTAGCTGGCACTGTGCTCAGCGGGGGCAAGGTGTTCCTGGAGATCATCGCCGGGTTCGTCCTCATGATGTTCGTGACGTTCTTCCTGCTCAAGGACGGTGAACGGATCTGGGGCTGGCTGACGTCCTTCCTGCGGCCGGAAGGCCGCCGCCGCGCCCAGGGGGCAGGTGCGGCAGCGTGGGAGGCGCTGACCTACTACGTCCGCGGTACCATCGCGGTGGCCGCCATCCACGCCGTGGTGATCGGCTCCACGCTGTGGGTGATGGGCGTCCCGCTGCTCGTGCCGCTCATCATCCTGGTGTTCGTCGCCGCGTTCGTGCCGCTCGTGGGGATCCTGGTCGCGGGCACACTGGCGGTCGCGGTCACGCTGGCCACCCATGGCTGGATCGCGGCGCTGGTGCTCGTGGCGGTGTTCATCGTGGAGAACCAACTGGAGAGCCACCTCCTCCAGCCGGTCGTGGTCGGCCGGATGGTGCGGTTCCACCCACTCGCGATCATCCTGGTGCTGGCCGTCGGCGGGGTGGTCGGTGGCATCCCGGGGGCGGTGATCGCGGTCCCGACGGCCGCGGCACTGACCCGCGCCATCCCGTACCTGCGAGGACGGGGCACAGCCCGGGGCGGGGAGGAACACGTGCCCGGGACAGGGTCCGCGCAGGGGTAGGGTCGGCTGGTGGAAGTTCCGCACCCGTCCCCAGCCCTCGCCGACGGCAGCGTCCCTGTCCTGATCAAGCGCCTGGACCCCGGGCTGCCCATGCCCGCCCGGGCACACCCCGGCGACGCCGGGGTGGACCTGTACGCCGCCGTGGACGTGACCATCGCACCCACGCAACGCACGGTCGTGCCCACCGGGGTGGCCATCGCCCTGCCCGCGGGCTACGCCGCCTTTGTGCACCCGCGCTCGGGGCTCGCCGCCCGCCACGGTGTGACGCTCGTCAACGCCCCCGGTACGGTGGATGCTGGGTACCGAGGTGAGATCAAGGTCATCCTGCTGAACACCGATGCTGCGGCGCCGGTAACCTTCCGCCGGGGGGACCGCATCGCCCAGCTGGTCATCCAGCAGGTGGCCAGCCCCGAGTTCTGCGAAGTCCAGTCCCTGCCGGGCTCGGCCCGCGCCGACGGGGGTTTCGGCTCGAGCGGGGGGCACGCCGCCAGCGGAGCGGGCCAGGAGAGCACACACTAGAGGGAGCATGCCGTGTTGCGTCGGCGCCGCCGCGAGGCGGAGAGTGCAGAAGCCGGGCCTACAGCGTCTGCGGGTGAGCACGAAGAAGCTGAGCTGAGCGGACCGGAGGAGGCTGGCGAGCCCGAACCGCCGCAGGGGCCCTGGGACATCGACGACGACTTCCCGGCCACCGAGCGGATCGACTTCGGCAGCCTGCAGGTGCCTGCCGGTGACGGCCACGAGGTCCAGGTGGGCATGGCGGGCGAGGTGGCCGCGTGGGTCACCGTGGTCACCGGCGAGAGCAGCCTGCAGGTGCAGGCGTTTGCGGCACCCCGCAACGACGGGCTGTGGGACGAGGTGCGTGAGGAGATCGCGGCCGAGGTGTCCCGCTCAGGTGGTGAGAGTTCGCAGGAGGATGGGCCGTTCGGGCTGGAGTTGCGTGCCCGGGTCACCGCCCCGCCGGAGGGCCAGGGCGCCAAGCCAGGTGGGCTGCAGCCGGTGCGGTTCCTGGGGGTGGACGGCCCCCGCTGGTTCCTGCGCGGTGTGATCAGCGGGCCCGCGGCGCGCCGGGACGACCTCGCCGAGCCCTTGGAACGCGTCTTCGCCGACGTCGTGGTCGCCCGCGGCGAACACCCCATGCCCCCCCGGGAACTGCTGGAGATCCGGCTGCCCCTGGAGGTCCGGCAGGCGATCGCACAGCAGCTGGGCGAGCCCCTCGGCGAGGACGAGGAAGGCACGGACCCTCCCCGCTGGGCAGGCGTGGCGCCGTTCGAGCGGGGCCCGGAGATCACCGAAACGCGCTAGCCCAGCGGGCCGCAGCCAGTGCCCCGTACGGGGCCAGGTCTGTCAGTGCCCTTCGGCGAGCAGCCGCGCCAGTTCCTCCTCGACCTGTTCGCTGGTGACGAACAGCAACTCGTCGCCTGCGACGAGCGGGTCGTCGGGCTGCGGGACGATCACCCGGCCGTCGCGGAGCACAGCCACGAGCGCGGTGTCA
>DASYYE010000527.1:0-20325 GCA_035946955.1 Streptosporangiaceae bacterium
CGAGCCTGTCAGCGGCACGGGCCAGGTCCGCCAGGGGCCGCGTCAGCCGCCGGGCCTGGATTACTGCGAGCCCCACGGCCACCATGATCGCGGGCAGGGCCAGCGCGACGATCAGCGCCAGGGACTTGGTCACGTCCACATTGGCCACCGGGGCGGCTTCCACCGTGACCTGGAAATCGGAGGTCTTGTAGGTCTCCCCCCTGATCGCGCCAGCAGGCGGCTTGTGCTGGTTGTTGAGTGGCTCGAACGGGACAGGCTTTCCCCCGTCCGTGGAGATGGTGACCCACCGGCCCGGGGCATCTTGGCCCGCCGCAAAAGCTTCGGTGGGAAGGTCAGCTCGCGCGCCCACATGCACCAGTGCCTGCAAGGCATGCGCCATGACCATGGCTTCGTAGGTGTCCTGGGTTCGTATCTGCCTGCGGGTGTGGTTGAACTGCTGGACCTGCTGGCCGATCGTCACCAGGGCAAGGGGGATGCCGAACAGCGCTACTGCGGTGATCGCCACCGCCAGTGTCGAGAACAGCAGGCGCCGCCGCATCCCCGCCTGCCGTCAGTCTCCGCGCTCGAAGCGGAACCCGACGCCTCGGACCGTGGTGATGTAGCGGGGGTTCTGTGCGTCGTCACCCAGCTTGCGGCGCAGCCAGGAGATGTGCATGTCCAGGGTCTTGGTCGAACCCCACCACTTGCTGTCCCACACCTCACGCATGAGGTGCTCGCGGGTCACGACCTTCCCGGCCTCGTTCACCAGGACACTCAGCAGGTCGAACTCCTTGGTGGTGAGGTCGAGCTCGGTGTCGCCCAGCCAGGCACGGCGTGCTTCACCATCCACCCTCACCCCCTGGGCCGTGCTGACGTCCGTGGTACCGCGCCGCAGCAGGGCACGGACCCGGGCCAGGAACTCAGCCAGCCGGAAGGGCTTGGTCACGTAGTCGTCCGCGCCCGCGTCCAGGCCGATCACGGTGTCGACCTCGTCTGCCCGGGCGGTCAGGATCAGCACCGGCACGGACTGGCCCTCACAGCGCAGCCGCCGGCACACCTCCAGCCCGTCTAGTTCCGGCAGCCCAAGGTCCAGCACGATCAGGTCGATCCCGCCTGCTAGAGCAGTCTCCAGCGTGGACGGGCCGTCAGCCGAGACGCTGACGTCATAGCCCTCACGCCGCAGTGCCCGGGCAAGCGGGTCCGAAATGGAGACATCATCCTCAGCCAGTAGCACGCTTGTCATGCGCAAATGGTATTGCGTGCTCAGACCGGGGTCACCCCATGCCGTCGGCAAGAGAATTTCCGATCCTTGCCAGCTGCGGCGGTAAACCGGCGGATTAGCTCGCCCCGCAGCCCACCAGGCTCGACTACGTCGTCCACGACCAGTTCGCTGGCAAGGCGGAGGATGTCGATGTCGTGGTCGTAGTCCTCTCGCAGCCGGCGTTCCTCGGCTCCGCGCTCCGCGGGGTCGGTCATGGCGGCGAGCTTGTTGAAGTAGACGGCATTGACGGCCGCGTCCGCACCCATCACAGCGATCTTCGCGGTGGGCAGTGCGATCGTCGCATCCGGCTCGAAACCCGGCCCTGCCATTGCATACAGCCCCGCGCCATAGGCCTTGCGGACCACCACAGAGATCTTCGGGACAGTGGCCTCGGACACCGCGCTGATCATTTTGGCCCCGTGGCGGATGATGCCCTGTCGTTCTACGGCGGTGCCGACCATGAAGCCCGGAACGTCCGCCAGGAACAGCAGCGGCAGGTTGAACGCGTCGCAGGCCTGGATGAACCGGGTGGCCTTGTCAGCGGAGTCCACGAACAGCACACCGCCCTTGAACATGGGGTTGTTCGCGACGACCCCGATCGCCTGGCCCGCCAGGCGCGCGAACCCGATCGTCAGCTCCCGGGCCCACAGTTCGTGGACCTCGAAGAACGACCCGGCGTCGACCAGCCCACGGACGTAGCGGCGCATGTCGAACGTCTGGCGCTCACTGGCGGGGACCAGCGCTGCCAGGTCGATGTCCTCGGGCTCGGCACTGCCCTGCGTAGGGGGCTGCTGCTGCCAGTTGGAAGGAAGGTAGGAGAGGTACCGCCGCAGTGCGGTGAGCGCGTCCTGTTCGGTGGCGGCCAAGTGGTGGCCACAACCGGACACACTGCAGTGCATCCTGGCGCCGCCCATCTCCTCCAGGGTGGTCTTCTCCTTGACCACCATCTCGACCATCCGGGGACTGCCCAGGTACATGGAGGCGTGCTGGTCGACCATGCTGACGTAGTCGCAGAACGCGGGGATGTAGGCGCCCCCCGCCGCTGACGGGCCGAACAGGGCACAGACCTGGGGGACCGAGCCCGAGGCGCGCACCTGGGTGTGGAAGATCTTCCCGGCTCCACGGCGGCCGGGGAACATCTCGACCTGGTCGGTGATGCGCGCGCCCGCCGAGTCGACCAGGTAGACCATGGGCACGCCGGTGTTGTAGGCCTTCTCGATGATCCGGATGATCTTCTCGACCGTCCTGGACCCCCAGGAGCCGGCCTTGACCGTGGAGTCATTGGCCATGAGCGCGACCGGCCGGCCGTCGATGGTGGCGGTGCCGGTCACCACGCCGTCGGCGGGCAGCCCGTCGGCCAGCACGTTTGCGTAGCGGCCGTCTTCGGTGAAGCTGCCCGCGTCCACGAGCAGCTTGATGCGCTCCCGGGCGAAGAGCTTGCCCGCCGCGGCGGCTGCCTCGTGGTATTTGGCAGCCCCGCCCTGCTCGACCTGCGCGCGGACCTCAGCCAAATCAGGGTGCTCAGCCACGAGGGCGACTGTACATCGCCGCACGGCCCGCCCCGAAGCCCGTGGCCGGGGCGGCAGACCCCGGTCAGGGCGCCAAATACTCATGTAAGGGCCCTTGCCGCCAAACCAAACGCACATCACGATTCCATCAAGGAATGTGCAAGGGGAGGCCATTACCCCGCTGGGTTCCCCGGACGACATCAACTCAGGAGGTTGAATGCACGCCCTCGCAAGAACGTCTTCACCTGCTACCCGGTGACGTACGCCGCCGGCAGCACCCACTTCCGGCCACCGGGCGCGGTGCGGTGCTAGACGAGTCCGACGTTACGGGCGCACCCGGTGCCGGTGACGGTCGGCGCTCCCCCGTTGCTGTGCCTGCCCTAGGTCAAGACCGTGGTCAGGCCCGCCCACGCCGGTTGACCAACTGAATGCCCGCCGTGGGCGGGGCTGTCCCCCGCCCACAGCCCCTTTCCCACACCCCGGATCGCGGTGCTTTGTACTGCTATGTCCAGTAAAAAGCACCGCGATCACGGTAACTGCTTCCCAGGCCTTCCCGGCCGGGCGGTTATGTGACCTGTGTGTGAGTGGTTGCGTGTGGTGGTCAAGCCTGCGCCTGCCGAGAGTGGTTCGCATCGGCGGTGGGCCTGTGGAGGTCCGCCGACGTCACGAGGGAGGCCTTTCTGATGACCAGTTCCAGCCGTAGCCCCGTCCCCGACCGGTCGGGCAGTGGCCCGTCAGAGCGGCAGTGGCTTACAAGAACATCGCCGTTGACCCGAATCCTGATCCTCGCAGTAGCGGCGGTGCTCGCCGCGCTCGGCCTGTCCCAAGCGGTTGCTGGCACGGCCGCCGCCAAGCAGCTACAGCCACTCGACCACTTCCTCTGCTACACCGTTGCGCCAACTACCTCTGGCACGGGCGCCTTCAGACCAGTGCCAGGCACGCGACTCGTCAACCAGTTCGCTCCGAACGGCATCGTCCCCAAGGTCGGCCGCATCGCCACCCTGCACTGCAACCCGACGGCCAAGTACATCAACGGCCAACTGGTCTCTTCCCCCGTCAACCCTGAGTCCCACCTGCTGTGCCTCCCGCTGTCCGGCGTGCCCACCCAGCCGGTGTTCACAGTCCACGTGACCAACCAGTTCGGTCAGGGCACCCTCATCGCCCAGCAGCCCAACCGGCTCTGCCTTCCCTCGTGGAAGAGCCTCACCGGCCCGCCTAACCAGAACCCCAACCAGCCGCCGAACCTCTACCACTTCACCTGCTACCCGGTGAAATACGCCGCGGGCAGCACCCACTTCCGCGCACCCGGGGCCGTATCAGTCCTGGACCAGTTCGACGCGACCGGCGCTCCCGTCCCGGTGACGGTCGGTGCCCCGGTGTCGCTGTGCTTGCCCACCACCAAGATCCTCCCCACCGGCATGGTCTACCCGGCGGACTTGTCCGGGCTGCACCTGCTGTGCTTCAACGTGTCCCCGACCCCGCTGATCTCTCCCGTCTGGGACCAGAACCAGTTCGGCCAGGCCAAGCTGGTTCTTACGGCCACGAAGTACCTGTGCCTGCCATCCGTCAAGACCGTGGTGAGCCCAGCCCACGCCGGGTAGGCCACTGCGGCCTCACATGTTGGGGGGCGGCCGCAAGCCCCGCCCCCCAACCGTGCAGACCATCCTGCTCAGGCCTCGTTAGCAGTTTCATGCCCGTCTGTACCGGCACGGTGCGCCTGGTCCAGTGCCCGGCGGAGTAGTGGTAGAAGAACCACCGGGACGGCTGCGGCGGCCAGCAGCCCGGCGGCACCCGCGACGAGTGCAGTGTTACGGATGAGTGAGGTTGCGCGCATCTGCAATCGGTCCCCTTCAGCCGGTGGCGCACCGATCGTAAGACGTCGCGCTGCAGGTCAAGCCCATAACGGGCCTCGACTGGTAAAAGTGCAGCACGCCGGGCCAGGCGCGCGTCCCAGGGAGGGCCACGCAGCGCCACCCCATACCGGGCACGGTTGGGTGGGCAGTGCGGGGCTATGCGGGAATGGTCTTTGTTCTGGGACCGGCGCGCAGCACCTGGGAGGGCAGGGGGCGGCCGACGATGCGCTCGGCCTGTTCGGCGGCGTCGATCATCTCTGCCAGGTCCACACCGGTGGCCACGCCCATGTCCTCGGCCATGTGGACGAGTTCCTCGGTGGCGATGTTGCCGGTGGCGCCGGGCGCATAGGGGCAGCCGCCCAGGCCGCCGACCGAGGCGTCGAAGTCGGTGACGCCCATCTCGAGGGCGGCGAGCACGTTGGCGAGGCCGGTGCCTCGGGTGTTGTGGAAGTGCAGGTTGAGGGGGGTGTCGGGGTGCTGGGAGCGGAAGCCGCCGACCAGGTCCCAGACGCGGCGCGGGGTGGCCATGCCGGTGGTGTCGCCGAAGGAGACCGAGTCCGCCCCGTCCGCGACGGCCCGCCCGGCCACCGCCAGCACACGGGCCACCGGTACGTCCCCCTCGTACGGGCAGCCCCATGCGGTGGAGACGATCACCTGGCAGGAGGCGCCGCGCTCGTGGGACTCTTCGATGACCGTCGCGATCTCGTCCAGTGACTGTTCGGTGCCGCGGTTCACGTTCTTGCGGTTGTGGGTGTCCGACGCGGACACCACGACCTCGACCTCGGTGAATCCCGCGTCCAGGGCGCGGCGTGCACCGCGGATGTTCGGCGCGAGCGCGGAGTACCGCACTGACGGCACGCGGGTCACCGCGGCCCAGACCTCGTCTGCGTCGGCCATCTGCGGGATCGCGTCGGCGCGCACGAACGACACCGCCTCGATCCTGCTCACACCGGTCCGCGACAGGCGGTCGATCAGCGCCACCTTCGCGGCGGTCGGCACGGGGTCCTCGTTCTGCAGGCCGTCGCGGGGGCCTACTTCCCGGACCGAGATCCGTGCGGGCAGGTCACTCACGTCGGGCTCCTCACTCCTCCGGCCAGACCGGGGGCCGCTTCTCATTGAACGCGGCGATCCCCTCCCGCCGGTCCGCTGAGAGCGCGGCGGTCCGCCAAGCCGCGTCCTCAACGTCCAGTGCTGCCGCGAGCGGGATCCCGGCGCCGTGCCGGAGCGCTGTCTTCGCCGCCTTGACAGCCACGGGTGAGTTCTCCGCGATCTGTTCGGCCAGGGCCAGCGCGTGCTGGCCTGCCGTCCCGGTGGGCACGCAACGGTCGGCCAGGCCGATCCGCTCCGCCTCCATGGCCGGCACATGGCGGCCGGTGAGGATCAGGTCGGCCGCCCAGCCCGGCCCGACTCGCCGCAGCGCCAACTGGGTGCCGCCGCCACCGGGCACGAGCCCCACGGTGGTTTCGGGCAGGCCGAACACGGCGGTCTCGTCGGCGACGATCACGTCGCAGCACAAGGCGAGTTCGCAGCCACCACCCAGGGCATACCCCTGCACGGCGGCGACCACCGGCTGCGGCATGCTCAGCAAGGCGCTGAAGGCGGCGCGGAACACCGGGCGCTGAGCGAGCAACTGCGCGTCCGACATGCGCCCGCGTTCCTTGAGGTCCGCACCGACGCAGAAGGCCCGGTCACCCACTCCGCACAGTACGACGGCCCGGGCCTTGGGGTCCGCCGCAAGCTCCGCACACGCCTGCGCCAGCCGCCGCGCCATGGCCGTATTGATCGCGTTCAGCGCCTCCGACCGGTCCAGGATGATCTCAGCCACGCCCGGATGCCCCGGCCGGCGCCAGTCAACTCTGACCCCATCCATACACGCAGGCTAACGCGTGGCCGCCCGGCGGCCTCCCGTCGCGTCCGCGTGAGGGTTCAGCCGTTGGCGATCATCTGCTGGAACTGGGACTTATTGATTACTTTGCGACTGCGCGGCGGGCCTTTGATGGCCGCCTGTTCCATTCAGTCTCAAGGCACGAACAAGGATCAGTGCCTGCTCTTTACTCTGAGCCCTGTCGCTCACTATCCGTAGTGGCTTAGCCCCCTGGCGCTCCGCCGGAGTGGAGGCACATGGTACCAGTAGAACTCGGAACGGCATCCACAGGAGGCACGATGGCCAAGGTTGAATCCTCCTCTAGCAGCGCCGGCAAGTTTGTAGAGCACATGCCACACATTCCATTGGGATGATTAACTTCCATGATGCCGCTCGTGATCCCATTTTCGCGCATAAAGATAGCCGCTTGCGCCTCAGCGTGCCCTGTCGCAGGGTAGGCGCTGTAAGCAGGATTCGCACCGTCCGCCGATGAGAAGGTCCGCCAAGAAACTCTCCCATCCTCGACATACCGCAAGACCCCTGAAGTTGTTCTTCCGTTAAACGCAGGAAGCGCTGGCGGCTGTTCTGGGGCAGTGCCCCCCGCACCCTGCACCCAGCACCATGACCGCGATGGCGGCCATTGCAACCGGACCGATAACAAGTTTCATGGACAACTCCCGCTAAGGCTCTCCGCCGCACAAGCGGTGACATAGTAGTGTTCCGCCAGGCCCGCGCCAATCCCCAAAATTGGGGTCCTTCAGGCGTGCGGCGTGGCCTAGCTCCCGGTCAGGGCTGCTGCTGTTCCCGGGCCAGCCTTTCCTGCTCGTGCTCGACGAGCTGGAACAGGATTGCCTGGACGCGCTGGACGTGGGGGATCTCAGTGAGGACGAGCGTCCCGTGTTCGCCGGCTGACTCGACCACGAGCCGGCCGCAGCCGAGTAGCCGGTCGAGCAGGCCGTGGGAGAACGAGACATCGCTGATCCTGATCAGCGGGAAGTCCCGGCCGGACCTGGTCAGGATCCCCCGGCGCAGCCGCATCCGCCGCGTGGTGAGCTGGTAGGTCGTTGTCCGCCAGCGCAGGATCGGGACAAAGCAGAATGCCAGCACCACGACGAACGCCCCGGCCGCGGTGCCGAGCCTGACAGGCGCGGCCAGGTGTCCCTGCGGGACCAGGATGACCGCGACCGATGCCGCGACGGCCACCGCAGCCAGCAGCAACACCGGCCACAGCACAGTCTTCCAGTGCGGGTGGAGCACCAGGACGCTGCGCTCACCCTCGGAGAGGTCGGATCTGACGCCCATACGCCCATGGTCGCATGTGGCACGAGATTGGGGCGGAAAGGACGCTCAGCGCAAGTGCACCACATCGCCGGCGCTGAGGGCGAGGAGTCCCGCCGCTGTCATGAGCTCCAGCCGCCCCGAACCGTCCACTCCCACGGCGGTACCCGCGGTCACGGAACCGTCCGGCAGCATCACGGTCACTTCCCGCCCAAGCGTGGCGCACCAGCGCTGGTACTCCCGATGCAACCCGCAGGCGTGCGCGTCGCCAGGACTGGCCTGGTCCCGCCAGGCCAGGTACCAGCGCTCGAGTTCGGCGAGGACCGCCGTGAGCAGCCCGCCACGGGCCAGCCGCACCCCCGACGCCAGGAAGACGGAGGTGGCAGTCGACACCGGCAACTCGCCCCTGCCCTGGCTCACGTTGATCCCAAGCCCCACCACGACCGCATCCGCAGCGCCCTCGGCCAGGATGCCCGCGACCTTGCCCTGTGCCGTGCCACTGGCAAGCACGTCATTAGGCCACTTCAGACGCACAGACAAACCGGGTGTAGCCGCCAGCGCCGCAACGACAGCCACCCCCGCCAGCAGCGGCAGCCAGGTCCGCCGGGCAGGCGGCACCGCCGCAGGCCGCAACAACACCGAAAACGTGAGCCCCGCACCCGCCCCACTGACCCAGGCCCGGTCCAGCCGCCCACGCCCAGCGGTCTGCACCTCAGCCACCAGGACGAGCCCTTCCGGTTCGCCGCGCCGAGCCGCCGCGAGCCCATCACTGTTGGTAGACCCAGTTTCAGCCAGAACACGGACCTCCCGCCACAACCCGCCCGGCCGGACAATCAGCTCCGTGAGCTCAGCCGCGTCTAGTGACCCCATCTCCACCTTCACCACTCGGTGTTTCAGCGTCGCGTGCAAATTCTGGCAGCGCCCTGGCTGGACTTCAGCCGGTGTTCTGCAGGCCTGCGGCGATGCCGTTGACGCTGAGCAGGAGCAGCCGCCCCAGGTGTTCCCGGTCAGCCGCACCGCCCCGCAGTCCTGCGAGGGCCCGCAACTGCAGGTAGGAGAGGGCGTCTACGTACGGGTCGCGCAGTGTCACCGCACGCGACAGCACCGGGCGGTTTTGGAGGAGACGCTCGTGGCCGGTCACCTGCAGGAGCAGCTCCCTGGTGAGGTCATACTCGGCCAGCACCGTCTCGGCCAGGTCGGGGCGGCCGCCCAGGGCCATGTGCCGCGCGGCCATCCGCCGGTCGGTCTTGGCCAGGCTCATCTCGGCGTTCTCGAAGAACACTGTGAGCAGCGGCCAGCCCGCGTACGCCTCCTGGACCTGCGCCAGTCCGTCGCCCTCGTCCATGACAGCGGCAAGCCCACTGCCGAGGCCGTACCAGCCGGGCAGGTTGAGCCGGGCCTGCGACCAGGCGAACACCCAGGGGATCGCCCGCAGGTCTGCCAGGGTGATCGGGCCGGGCGCGCCACCGGGCCCAGGTACACCGGCCCGTCGCGCTGGCCGGGAACCGATCCGCAGCCAGCTCAGCTCCTCCAGCGGGCTGATCCGGGCGAACCATTCGGCGAACCCCTCCGTATTGACCAGTGCCTGGTAGGCGCGCTGTGACGCGTCCGCGGCCCGTGCCGCGACCGGCCGGAACCGCGCGGCTGCCTTTTCCGCACGTTCCGCGGTACCGGGTGCCGAGGCGACCAGCACCGCCGAGGTGACCTGTTCCATGTGCCGCTGTGCGATGACCGGGTCTGCGTAGCGGGCGAAGATGACCTCGCCCTGCTCGGTGACTTTCAGCCGCCCGTTCACCGACCCGGGTGCCTGGGCCAGTACCGCCCGCCCGGCAGGCCCGCCACCACGGCCGAGCGCGCCGCCGCGGCCGTGGAACAAGGTCAGCCGCACGCCTTCCTTGGCGGCCCAGCGGGCCAGGCGCTCCTGGGCGTCATACAGTGCCAGGGTCGCGCTGAACGGCCCGAGTTCCTTGGCCGAGTCGGAGTAGCCGAGCATGACCTCCAACTGGCGGCCATTGGCTGCGAGCCTGGCCATGACAGGGGCCAGCGTCACCATCTCGTCCAGCACGGCCGTGGCGTTGTGCAGGTCCTCGCCGCTCTCGAACAGCGGGACGACGTCGAGCACTGGCGGGGCGCCGGTGCGTACGGCGTGCTCCGCGATCCGGTACACAGCGGCGATATCAGCCGCGGAACGGGTGAAGCTGATTACGTAGCGTCGGCACGCTTCCACCCCGAAACGCCCCTGGACCCACCCGATCGCCCGGATGGTGGCCAGCACCTCTTCGGTCTGGGGTGAGAGGGGGCCGCCTGCCTCGACCTCGGCCAGGGCCTTGGCATGCACCGCGCTGTGCTGGCGGACCTCGAGTTCGGCGGCGTGGAACCCGAACGTCTCGGCCAGCCACACCAGGTGCTGCAGCTCACCGAATGCCTGCCGGCCCACTCCGGCACCGGCCAGCGAGCCCTGGGCGATGCGGAGGTCGGCGAGGAACTCCCCGCAGGTGCGGTAGGCGAGGTCCGCCTGGCGCAGCCGGGTGGCGGTCAGCCGCTCCGCCAGGTACAGCAGCCAGGTCCGGTACGGCTCTTCGGGAGAGCGCTCGGCAATGCCGGCCATCAGCTCTGGGTGGGCCGTTTCGGCGGCCTCCAGGGCCAGGGTCAGCTCGGTGCTCGGCGGCGCGGCATCGGCGTGGACGGTGAGCGCCCGGCCGAGCCTGGTCGTGGCGGTCTCCAGTGCCAGCAGCGCGTGCTCGGCCTGTATGACCGCGGTCTCCCTGGTGACCTGCGCGGTCACCAGCGGGTTGCCGTCCCGGTCGGCCCCGACCCAGCTCCCGAACCGCAGGAAGGCCGAGACCATGGGGGGCAGAGTGTCGTCCGTGGGCTCCCCATCGGCCGCCGCCAGGGTCCGGCAGGTCTGGTCGAGGGTGCGGTAGAGCACGGGCGCGAGCGCGAAGAGCGTCTCGTCGAACACGGCCATGACGGCCCGTACCTCGTCAATGGGCCGCATCGGCGTGACCCGCAACGGCGCGGTCAGCCAGAGGAGATGGACCTCCTCCCGCAGCCGCCGCCGCAGGCCCGCCTGCTCGGTGTCCGTGACCACGCTGTCCAGTGCCTCGAGGAGGACGGCGAGCCGCCGCAGCGCGGTGGCCACCGCCCGGCGGCGTGCCTCCGTTGGGTGGGCGGTCAGCACCGGGTGGACCCGCAACCGCCCGAGCAGGTCATCGAGCAGGCCGCTGCCTGGCTCCTGGCTGAGCTGCGTCACCGCGGCGGCCAGCGACTCCCGCCGTGGCCAGTCCACGCCGGAGTGCCCTGGGCCCGCGCCACCAGGTGGGCTGCGCAGCACCCGGACCCGCTGCCGTTCCTCGGCCAGGTTGGTCAGGTGGAAGTAGACGGTGAAGGCCTTGGCCACCAGTTCGGCGCGTTCCAGCGGCCAGGCCGCCACCAGGGCGGCGATCTCGTCGCCGGTGTGGTCAGCCACGTCCGGCGCTGGCGGCGGGCTGACCCGGGCGGCGATCACCGCATGCCGCAGCCGCTCCACGTCGTCGAGCAGGTCTTGGCCACCGGCCTCACGGATGACCTCACCGAGGAGTTCACCCAGTAGCCGTACGTCCCGCCGCATCAGCGCGGGCAACTCCTGACGGTCCGCCTCCCTGGTCATCGCAAAGCAAGCCTAAATGGTCTAGACCGCGCGTACACGCCGGCCTACCCAAGGTTCACCCTCCCGTCACGCTGTGCCAGTCCCGCTCGCCTCCGGGCCACCGGACGGACAGGCGGGCAGTCCGGACCAGCGGCCTGCGAGGCCACGCGGCTACGCTTTGGCATATGGGCACCGAACCCGCGGGTAACCCCCCGGACCCGCACACCACGGCCGGGCGGATCGCAGACCTGCTCCGCCGGCGCGAGGAGGCGGTCCATGCGGGGTCGGCCCGCGCGGTGGAACGACAGCATGCCAAGGGCAAACTGACCGCCAGGGAGCGAGTCGAGCGGCTGCTGGACGAAGGCTCGTTCACGGAATTCGACGAACTGGCCCGGCACCGGGCGACTGCTTTCGGCGTGGCGGACAACCGCCCCTACGGTGACGGCGTGGTCACCGGGTTCGGGACCGTGGACGGCAGGCCCGTGTGCGTGTACAGCCAGGACTTCACCGTGTTCGGTGGGTCGCTGGGCGAGGTCTACGGCGAGAAGATCGTCAAGATCATGGACCACGCGCTGAAGACGGGGTGCCCGCTGATCGGCATCAACGACGGGGGCGGCGCCCGGATCCAGGAAGGCGTCGTGGCACTGGGCCTCTTCGCCGAGATCTTCTACCGCAATGTGGTCGCCTCCGGCGTGGTCCCGCAGATCTCGCTGATCATGGGTCCGTGCGCGGGCGGGGCTGTCTACTCCCCCGCGATCACCGACTTCACACTCATGGTCGACAAGACCTCCCACATGTTCATCACGGGACCCGACGTGATCAAGACGGTGACCGGCGAGGACGTGAGCTTCGAGGAGCTCGGCGGCGCACACGCGCACAGCGTCAAGTCGGGGGTTGCCCACTACCAGGCCAAAGACGAGGACGACTGCCTGGACTACGCCCGCGAACTGCTCTCCTACCTGCCCTCGAACAACCTCGACGACCCACCGAGGCTGCCCCGCGAACTCAGCGACTCCGACGACGAGGACCCCGAGCTAGACGCCATCATCCCCGACTCCCCGAACCAGCCCTATGACATGCACCAGGTGATCACCCACGTGCTGGACGACGGGGTCTTCCTGGAGGTCCACGCCGCGTTCGCGCCCAACATCGTGGTCGGTTTCGGCCGCGTGGCCGGTGCGAGCGTCGGTGTGGTCGCCAACCAGCCCATGAACCTGGCTGGCTGCCTGGACATAGACGCATCAGAGAAAGCCGCCAGGTTCGTCCGCACCTGCGACGCATTCAATATCCCCGTGCTCACGTTCGTGGACGTCCCCGGGTTCCTGCCAGGCACCGGCCAGGAGTGGGGCGGGATCATCCGGCGCGGCGCGAAACTGATCTACGCCTATGCGGAGGCCACGGTCCCCAAGGTGACCGTGATCACCCGCAAGGCCTACGGCGGCGCCTACGACGTCATGGGCTCCAAGCACCTGCGCGGGGATGTGAACCTCGCCTGGCCCACCGCCCAGATCGCGGTCATGGGCGCGCAGGGGGCAGTCAACATCCTCTACCGCCGCGAACTCGCCGACGCCGACGACCCGGACGCACTGCGAGCAGAGCGGGTGACCGAGTACGAAGACACGTTCGCCAACCCGTATATCGCCGCCGAACGCGGGTACGTGGACGCGGTGATCCGTCCTGCCGAGACGAGGTCACAGGTCACCCGCGCATTGCGGGTACTACGGACCAAACGGCAGACACTCCCTGCTAAGAAGCACGGGAACATCCCCCTGTAATCAGTTGGTGGCATAGGGTTGTTAACGATGACTGACATCCCCACCTCGCTTCCGTCCCTCGCCCGATACGCGGTCATGGTGGACGTCGGGTACATCTACGCTGCCGCTGGCGAACTGCTGTTCAGTACGTCATCCCGCCACGAGTTCCGGGTGGACGCGGACAAGCTGATCCAGGCGCTGACCCGCCACGCGGACGGCCTGGTCCGCGGCGAACTGCTGCGCGTCTACTGGTATGACGCGGCCCGCGACCGGGTGCCAACCATCGACCAGCGCGTGATCGCCCACATGGCCTGGGTGAAGCTGCGGCTGGGCAACCTCAACGCCCGCGGCCAGCAGAAGGGCGTGGACGCCCAGATCCGCGCGGACATGGAGGCCCTCGCCCGGCACCGCGCCATCACCGACGCGGTGCTGATAGCCGGCGATGAGGACATGGTGCCGGCGGTGGAGGCCGCCCAGGCGTTCGGCGTGCGCGTCCACCTGTGGGGCGTGGAACCGCCGTTCGGGACCAACCAGGCCGAGCGGCTGGTCTGGGAGGCCGACACGGTCGAGACCCTCGACCGCACGTTCCTAGAGCCCTACTTCACCAAACAAGCCGAACCGCCGGCGGAGTCCGGCAGCCAGTCGGCGCAGTCCTCCGTGCCCTCGCCCGCGCAACTGTTCCGGGAACGTCATCCACCCCGGCCCTCGCCGCGCTCGATGGCCTCAACCGGCAATACCGGCGCCTTCTCGACTGGTTCCTTCTCGACCGGGGCATTCCGGCTCGGCCCGGACCGGGAAAAGGTCGAGGAGGCAGGGGAGCACGTGGCCCACAAGTGGATCCTCACCCGGGGCGCGGACAACATCCGCGACCTGCTGCCCGGCCCCATCCTTCCGCCCGTGATCGACAAGGAACTGCTGGTGGAGGCGGAAAAAGAGCTTGGCTTGTCGCTGCGCCCGTACCAGGAGGCCAGGGAGTGGCTGCGGGACGCGTTCTGGGAGCGGATCCGCCGCGAGTTCGGCATCAGCGTGGGCCGCTCGTGACCGGGCCGGAGCCGCTGTTCTCGGTCATGGCTGGCCAGCCCACACCCGAGGAGCTGGCCGCGCTCACCGTGGTGCTGGCACGTGTCCTGGCAGCACGCTCAGCCGCCGCGCAAGCTGCCTCATACTCGGGGACCAAGCCGGGCCATTGGGCCGACCGGTCGCACCTGCTGCGCGTCCCGCTGACCCCCGGCCCCGGCGCCTGGCGTCGCTCCGCGCTCCCCCACTGACGCCACGCCCTATCCCAGCCGCACCACCCACCCCGCCCCTTATCTTGCTGTTATCAGCACGCATACCCACCAGCGCCAGAACCCGCGGCCCACAACAGAACCACAGCGAGTCCGTGTGCCAGATCTGCTGTTGCAGCGACGCTCTCGGCACACGAACCCACTCGCCGGCCGCGAGGTCCGATTCCCGCTAGTTAGACAGGTCCGATTCCCGCCAGCTTCGAGGCGCTGCCTGCGGTTGAATGAGTGCATGGCGCTGGATTTCGACACCTGTTACCGGGCGGTTCTCGCCCGCGACGCGCGCTTTGACGGGCGGTTCTTCACCGCGGTCACGAGCACGGGCATCTACTGCCGGCCGGTCTGCCCGGCACGCACCCCGGCCCGGCGCCATGTGCGGTTCTTCCCGCACGCGGGCGCGGCTGAGGCAGCGGGCTTCCGGGCCTGCCGCCGCTGCCGCCCGGAGACGAGCCCGGGGTCGCCGGAGTGGAACGCCCGCGCGGACCTGACCGGCCGGGCGGTGCGCCTGATCAGCGACGGGTACGTGGACGAGCACGGGGTCGCGGGCCTGGCCAGCCGCCTGGCAGTGACCGAACGGCACCTGCGGCGGCTGCTGGTCGCGGAACTCGGCGCGGGCCCGCTGGCGCTCGCCCGCACCACCCGGCTGCAGACCGCGCGCAGGCTGCTGGCCGAGACGGCCATGCCAGTCAGCGACATCGCGTTCGCCAGTGGGTTCGCCAGCATCCGCCAGTTCAACGCCAGCTTCACCGAGTCCTACGGCATGTCCCCGTCCGCGCTGCGCTCCCGCCCGCACCACCCGGGTGCTGGGGCAGCCGAGGGCACGTGGCTCACGCTGCGGCTCGCCTGCCGTGAGCCGTTCGACTCCGGCACGCTGCTCGGGTTCTTGGCGGCGCGGGCCATTCCTGGCGTGGAGGAGGTCTCGGCCACGCGTTACGCCAGGACCGTCCATGCACCGGGTGGCCCGGGCGTGGTCGAGCTGGTCATCCCCCCGGCTCCGGGGGCACGCGGCGGCAGCGCATCGAATGGCGTCGGCCGTGGCCTGCGGCAGGTCGTCCTGCGGGTACGGCTGCAACGGCTGCGGGGGGTGGGCCAGGTGGTCGCACGGTGCCGGCAGGTGCTCGACCTCGATGCGGACCCGGTCGCGATCGCCGCCGTGCTGGGCGCCGATCCGGTGCTGGCCCCGCTGGTCGCGCGGCACCCCGGTCTGCGGGTGCCCGGGGCGTACGACGGTTTCGAACTGGCGGTCCGGGCTGTGCTCGGCCAGCAGGTGTCCGTCGCCAGTGCACGCACGCTGGCAGGTCGGCTGGCCGCCGGGTACGGCACGCCACTTGCTCTGGCGGCGGTTGACGGGCCGAGCGGCGCTGCGCCGGCTTCCCGGCCGGCTGGCAAGCGGCTTGCTCATCCGGAGGTGGCTGAGACTGGCCGCAGACCGCAGGTCAGACTGCTGTTTCCGCGCCCGGAAGACCTCGCGGACGCTGACCTGACCGGGCTCGGGCTGACGACGTCCCGGCAGGTCACGCTGAGAGCGCTGGCCGCCGCGGTCGCCACCGGGCGGCTCACCCTGGACCATGGCGCCGACCCCGAGGAGGCCGCTGCCAGGCTGGCCGAACTCCCCGGAGTCGGCCCCTGGACCGTCGCCTACGTGCTCATGCGGGCAGTGGGCGACCCGGACGCCTTCCCAGCCACCGACCTCGGCCTGCACCGTGCCCTGGCCCGTCTCGGCGTTACCCCCAAACACGCCCAGCACTGGCGGCCATGGCGCTCCTACGCCGCGCTCCACTTGTGGACCCACGAGTCACCTGATGAGGAAGGAAACCAGGAATGCCCGGAATGAACGGCCAGCAGGTGCTGGCCAGCGTCCTCGACACGCCTGCCGGGCCGCTGAGCCTGCTCGCACGAGGCACGACTCTGGTAGGGGCCGGGTTCACCGCCGACCCCGCCGAACTCGCCGCCCGCCTGCACGCCTCGCTGTGCGGGCCGCTGACCCGGGTCGGTCCTGACGACCTGCCCTGGCTGGTGAAGCCGGTACGCGACTACTTCGACGGCGACCTCACCGCACTGGACGCACTGGCGGTGCACCAGCCCGCCACACCCGGCCGGCAGCGGCTGTGGCAGGAGCTGCGGCGGGTGCCCGCAGGCCGGACCGTCAGCTACACGCAGCTCGCCACCATGGCCGGGAACCCGCGGGCAGCGCGGGCGGCCGGCTCAGCCTGCGGGGCAAACCTGGTCGCGCCGGTCATCCCCTGCCACCGCGTACTGCGCGGCGACGGCAGCCTCGGCGGCTACTACTACGGCCTGCCGGTCAAAGAATGGCTGCTGCGCCACGAAGGGGCACTGCCAAACAGTTGAGAGTGGCACCGCCTCACCAGTGGCCCGTCTATGGCGGGCCACTAAACTCCTCGGCAGTGAAACGAGGAGACGTCTGTGCGCAAGGTGCTGATCGCGAACCGCGGAGAGATCGCCGTCCGGGTCGTGCGGGCGTGCCGGGATGCTGGCCTGGCCAGCGTGGCCGTGTACGCGGAGCCAGACCTTGACGCACCGCACGTCAAGATGGCGGACGAGGCCTACTCCCTGGAGGGGGGCTCGGCCGCCGACAGCTACCTGAACATCGAGAAGATCCTCAAACGGGCCGCGGACGCCGGCGCGGACGCCGTCCACCCCGGCTACGGGTTCCTGGCGGAGAACGCCGACTTCGCCCGTGCGGTCATCGACACCGGGCTGACCTGGATAGGCCCGTCGCCAGCGGCGATCGAGGCGCTCGGCGACAAGGTCGCTGCCCGGCGCGTCGCCCGCTCGGTGGGCGCACCGATGGCCGCAGGGACCGACGGCCCGGTCAGCGACGTGGCAGAGGTCGAGGCGTTCGCCGCCGAGCACGGGTTCCCGGTTGCCATCAAGGCCGCGTTCGGCGGCGGGGGGCGCGGTCTCAAGGTGGCGTACACCGCTGACGAGGTGCAGGAGATGTATGCCTCGGCCGTGCGCGAGGCAGTGGCCGCCTTCGGCCGGGGCGAGTGTTTCGTGGAGCGTTACCTCCAACGGCCACGCCACGTGGAAACCCAGTGCCTCGCGGACACCCACGGCGAGGTGGTGGTGGTCTCCACCCGCGACTGCTCGCTGCAGCGCCGCCACCAGAAGCTGGTCGAGGAGGCCCCCGCGCCGTTCCTGACGGGCGAGCAGACCGCCGTGCTGTACGAGTCGTCCAAACAGATCCTGCGGGCAGCGGGGTATGTGGGCGCGGGCACGTGTGAGTTCCTGGTCGGCCAGGATGGCACGGTCTCGTTCCTGGAGGTCAACACGAGGCTGCAGGTCGAGCACCCCGTCTCCGAGGAAGTCAGTGGGATCGACCTGGTGCGGGAGATGTTCCGCCTCGCCGACGGGCAGCACCTTGGCTACGCTGACCCGCCTACGCGGGGGCACTCCATAGAGTTCCGGGTCAATGCCGAAGACCCCGGCCGGAGCTTCCTCCCCGCGCCGGGCACGATCACGCGATGGCGGGAGCCCGCGGGCCCGGGAGTGCGGATGGACGCCGGGTACACCGCAGGCATGACTGTGCCGCGGGAGTTCGACTCGCTGCTGGCCAAGCTGATCGTCACTGGCGCCACGCGGGAACAGGCCCTGGAACGCGCCCGCCGTGCGCTCGCGGAGTTCGAGGTGGGGGGCCTGCCCACGGTGCTGCCGTTCCACTGGGCCGTGGTGCACGACCCGGCGTTCACGGCAGAGCCGTTCTCGGTCCACACCCGCTGGATCGAGACCGAGTTCAGCGGGGACCTGGCCGCCTTCGATGCCACCATCAGCGCGGCCGGCGAGCCGCCCGAGCGTGAGCGGATCACGGTCGAGGTCGGCGGCAAGCGCCTGGAGGTGGTGCTGCCAGCAGGGCTGTCCGCAGCCGCGGGGCCGGTCACCGCAGCCGCGGGAGCGGGAGCTGCCGCACGGCGCCCGGCCAGCCGTAGCCGCACCGCTGGCGGCCGGGGCGCCGCCGACGGCGACAGCGCCCTCACCGCCCCGATGCAGGGGACGATCATCAAGGTCGTGGCCAGCGAGGGCCAGCGGGTGTCGGCTGGCGAGACGGTGGTGGTGCTGGAGGCCATGAAGATGGAGCAGCCACTGACCGCCCACAAGGACGGCACCGTGACGGGTCTGGCCGTCGAGGTTGGCCAGACAGTCACCGCGGGCACCACCATCTGCCGCATCGAGGACTAAGCGTGCCCCCAGCCCTGTGGACAGCCCGTGGTCTGGGTGGGGGTGGGGGCTGTGGGGGTGGATTGGCGGTGTTGAGGACAGGCGGGATCGCGGCGGCGGGTAGGCGTGGTGATGGGGTTCGGGATCGGGAATGTGTTGTGGGTTAGCCGAACCGGGTTCGTTCGATGGTGTGCCAGGCGCTGAAGAGCCGGTCCAGGCTGGGGGTGTAGCCGATCAGCCGTATGGTGATGCCGCGGGCGCGGCGCATCACCATGGCGGGGATGAGGATGATGCTGGTCAGGAAGCGGCGGAACTCCATCCGGATGTGCTCCCGCCGGTCGGCTTTGCGGTGCATCATCAGCGCGAACCAGGATTTGATGTTCCACGCCAGCGTGGCGATGACCATGTAGGCCCAGTTGCTGACCAGGTCGTACAGGGGCACCCGTAGGGCGTTGATGCCGGGCTTGAGCTGCCCGATGACGTTTTCTTGGCCGCAGCGTTCGTTGGCCAACTCGACAACCTGCTCGATGGTCAGGTCCGTCCGGGTGGTGACATAGAAAAAGTACCGTACCTCGTCGAAGAGGACCTGCTCGCCTCGGCTGGGCTGATGTTCTTGCGTAGCGCGATGACCCGGTAGGCGCCGGACGTCGACCACGCCCCGCCGCGTCTGCTGGCCGCCGTGTGCGGGTTCGCCACGTTGCTGTACGCCGCGGTCTGGCGGCTGCGTACCCGCCGGTTGGCGGCTGGCGCGACGGAGCTTCAGGTGTTATCGTCGTGATATCACTTTAATAGCTAAGGAGAGGCCATGAACAAGAGCGAGGCGGCGACCGGGAGCGCCGTCTTCTTCGCCCTTGCCCCCGGTACCGTGGCGGGGCTCATCCCGTGGGCTCTGACCGGCTGGCACCTGGGCGCGCCGCTGTCCCACCTCGTACCGCTGCGGGTGCTCGGCGCCCTGCTGATCGCCGCCGGGGCCGCCGTGCTGGTACACGCGTTCATCCGGTTCACGGTCGAGGGGCTCGGTACCCCGGCCCCGGTCGCGCCGACCGCGCACCTCGTCGTCGGCGGCCCGTACCGGTACGTCCGCAACCCCATATACCTCGCGCTGGTCGCCGCCATCCTCGGCCAGGCCATGCTGCTGTGGCACTCGAACCTGTTGTGGTACGCGGGTTTCCTAGCCCTCTTTTTGGTCGCCTTCGTGTACGGGTACGAGCAGCCGACCCTGCGCGGGCAGTTCGGCGCGCAGTACGAGGAGTACCGGCGGGCGGTACCGGGCTGGTGGCCGCGGCTGCGCCCGTGGCGGGTCTAACCGCCGAGGGCGAGGTACCCGCCGGCTACGAGGCACAGCGTCACGTACCGGTACCACGCGTCGTACCGGCGTACCTGGTACTGGTCCAGGCCGAGCCGGGCACAGATCCGGGTGGTCCGTTCCCGGGCTGACGCGATCTCGCTCGCGACCCGGGCCAGCTCCCGCACCGGGGATGTACGGCTCGTCCAGGCGGGCGGTGACGTTCCAGTCGATGTGCCGGACGTCGTCCTCGGGCGTGTACTCCCGCAGGCCGGTGAAGTCGATCGCCGCGCCCCGGTGGACCGTGTGGTACGCACCCTGCAGCTGCCCGTCGAGCTGGCGGACGACGTGCCACTCCAGGCGGCGCAGCAGTCGGTCGGGCGGGGTCGGCACGTCAGGCTCACCGGCTCCCGACCGGTACCGCCGGTATCCCGTTCCGCCGATGATTGTCTGCCC
>DASYYE010000528.1:0-19404 GCA_035946955.1 Streptosporangiaceae bacterium
TCCCTGTGTCCGCTGTCAGCCACGCGACGCGCGGGTCCCGGCGGAACCATGACTCCTGACGCCGGGCAAAGCGCCTGGTCGCCGTGACGGTCTCCGCCTGGGCCTGCTCAAGGGTCCACTCGCCCGCCAGGAACCGCAGCACCTGCGCATAGCCAAGCGCGCGGCTGGCCGTCCTGCCCTCGCGCAGGCCAGCCTGTTCCAGGTCCATTGCCTCAGCCACGAAACCCGCGTCGAACATGTGGGCGGCCCGTGCCGTGATCCGCCTGTCCAGCTCGGCCCGCGCCACCCGCAGCCCGACCTGGGTCACCTGGAACAGTGACTCGTAACTCGGCAGGGAGGCGGCGAAGGGGCGGCCGGACAGCTCGACCACCTCGAGCGCCCGGACGATCCTGCGGCCATTGGAGGGCAGGATGGCGGCTGCCGCCGCCGGGTCGACGCCGCGCAGCCGCTCATGCAGGGCACGTGGCCCGGCCGCCGCCAGGTCCGCTTCCAGCCGCTCCCGCACCTGCGGGTCACTGCCCGGGAACTCCAGCCGGTCGAGCGCGGCACGCACGTAGAGCCCAGACCCCCCGGCCAGCACGGGCACCCGTCCACGGGCCCGGACCTCCTCGATCACGGACCGGGCCATGCCCTGGTACTCGGCCACACTGGCGGTGCGCCGGATGTCCCAGACGTCGAGCAGGTGGTGCGGCACGCCCCGGCGCTGCGCCATGGTGAGCTTGGCGGTCCCGATGTCCATGCCCGCGTAGAGCTGCATGGAGTCGGCGTTCACGACCTCGCCGCCCAGTTCCTGGGCGAGCCGGAGCGCCAGGTCCGACTTGCCGGCCGCCGTCGGCCCGACCACGGCGATCACTGCTGCGTCCATCGCGTCAGTCCATCGCGTCAGGTTTAGCTCGTGGCCGTTTCCGCCAGCGCAGCATCCTCGTGCCAGACCGCGGCCAGGTACGTGACCCCGTAGGGAGCCGCCATGCACAGCAGCCGGCCGTGCATGCGCGTGCCCTCTGCCGCACCCGCCAGCACCTGCCACGACGCCCTCCCGGCGACCATGAGCTCGGCGTCGCGGGCCGGGCTGAGGCGGCCCAGCCAGTGAGTGTCCACGGCGGCGAGCGCTTCGGCCACGTCCTCGTCGTAGTCCTGCGCCTGTGGGTCAGGCGCGCCGGGAGCTTCCCGTGCCCGCCTCGCCGACGCGTCACCCATGGCCAGGATGCCCACCCGGGGCGCCCGCTCGGCGAGAACGACACCGAGCTTGCGGGCCTGCGCCGGGAGTGCGTACTGGTCGACGGAGTGGAAGACCACCTGAGGGGCGTCACCGCGCCCGGGCGTCACACCTGCCCGCGTCAGCAGCCACCGCCCCACCGTGAGCGACAGCGGCAGTACCGGCTTACCGTCCCCCACGGTGACGTCCACCCCGAACTGCTGGAGCCCGCCCGCGGCCTCCGCTGGGAACTCCTGCTGCACCGGGCCTCCGCCGACTACGGCCACCAGGTCCGGGGAGGCGGCGAGGAGGCTGCACACCACCCGGTCCACCGCGTCGGCCACCTTGGCCAGTTCGGCTGGTGGGCGGTACACGGCGGCGCCAAGCGCGGCGGGCAGGAGCAACGGGGGGTGCGGACAGACCGCGCCAGCGATAAGCACGGGCGCCCCGGGCCCACCGTGGGCATGCCGAGCAGCACCGGCACCTGGGCCGCGGGCGTGTCCACGTGCGTGGCTTCCTGCCGGGCCTGCCAGGCGTCCCCGCCGCGGGTGCGCCGCACCGTGACGGTTGGCGAGTCCGCGGTCAGGTAGTGCGGGGCCGCTGCGGTCACTGTCACCGACACCACGTCACCCGGGCGGGGGTCAGTGCCCGCGGGTGTGAAGTGGACCAGGCGGTTGTCCTTGGCGCGCCCGCTCATCCGGTGTGTGGCCGTGTCCTTGCGGCCCTCCCCCTCGGCTACCAGCACCTCGACGCGGCGGCCGACCAGGGCCTGGTTCTCCGCCCGCGCGACGTCGGTGACCAGGCTGGTCAGCCTGCCGAAACGCTCGGCCACCACGTCCGGGGGCACTTGGGCGGCCATGGTGGCCGCGGGCGTGCCCGGCCGCGGCGAGTACTGGAACGTAAAGGCCCCCGCGAATCGCGCCTGGCGGACCAGGTCAAGGGTGTCCTCGAAGTCGCTCTCGGTCTCACCGGGGAACCCGACGATGATGTCGGTGGTGATGGCCGCGTCCGGAATGGCCGTCCGCACCCTTCCCAGGATGCCCAGGTATTTGTCCCGCCGGTAGGACCGGCGCATGGCGCTCAAAACGGCATCGGACCCGGACTGCAAGGGCATGTGCAGGCTCGGCATCACATTCGGGGTTTCGGCCATCGCCGCGATGACGTCACCGGTGAAGTCACGCGGGTGCGGAGACGTGAACCGGACCCTTTCCAGGCCCTTGACCTCCCCGCAGGCCCGCAGGAGCTTGCCGAACGCCAGGCGGTCCCCGAACCCGACGCCATAGGAGTTGACGTTCTGCCCGAGCAGGGTCACCTCCAGCACGCCCTCGCCGACCAGCGCCTGGACCTCGGCGAGCACGTCGCCGGGACGGCGGTCCTCCTCACGACCCCGCAGGCTCGGCACGATGCAGAACGTGCACGTGTTGTTGCAGCCCACCGAGATGGCAACCCACGCCGAGTAGGGGGACTCACGCCGGGCGGGCAGGACCGAGGGGAACCTCTCCAGCGACTCCACGATCTCCACCTGCGCACGCCGGGCGACCCGGGCACGTTCGAGCAGGATGGGCAGGGAACCCAGGTTGTGCGTGCCGAACACCACGTCCACCCATGGCGCGCGCCGGGCGATCCCGGCGCGGTCCTTCTGTGCCAGGCAGCCCCCGACCGCGATCTGCATGCCGGGGTGGGAGTCCTTCACGGGCAGCAGGTGACCCAGGTTGCCATACAGCCGGTTGTCGGCGTTCTCGCGCACCGCGCAGGTGTTGAACACCACGACGTCGGCAATCTCGTCGCTGCCCGCACGCCGGTAGCCCGCCGACTCCAGCAGGCCGGCGAGGCGTTCGGAGTCGTGGGCGTTCATCTGGCACCCGTAGGTGCGGATCTCGTAGCTGCGGGCCGTGTCCATGTCAACAACGAGGGTACGGCCCCAGCCCTTAGCGGGCGAACTCGGTTGCGCGGGATTCCCGGACCACCGTGACACGGATCTGGCCTGGGTAGGTCAGTTCTTCCTCGACCTGTTTGGCCACATCCCTGGCGATCACCTGGGCCTGGATGTCATCCACCCGTTCGGGCTTGACCATGATCCGGATCTCACGGCCCGCGAGCATCGCATAGGCCTTGTCCACGCCGGAGTGGGCAGCGGCGATCTCCTCCAACTGCTCCAGGCGCTTCACGTAGGCCTCCAGTGATTCGCGCCGGGCACCGGGACGGCTGCCGCTGATCGCGTCGGCGGCCTGCGTGAGGACCGCCTCCACGGTGCGCACCTCGACCTCGTTGTGGTGGGCCTCGATCGCGTGGACCACATCGGCCGACTCGCCGTACTTGCGCGCGATCTCCGCCCCGATGAGCGCGTGCGAGCCCTCCACCTCGTGCGTCAGGGCCTTGCCGATGTCGTGCAGTACCGTGCAGCGTTTGAGCAGCAACGGGCTCATGCCCAGCTCACTGGCCATGATCGCGGCGATGTGCGCGGACTCGATGAGGTGCCCGAGCACATTCTGGCCGTAAGACGTGCGGTAACGGAGCTGGCCGAGGAGGGTCACCAGTTCCGGGTGCATGTCGGTGATGCCGAGCTCGACCATGGCATCCTCGCCGGCCCGCACGCACAACTGCGCTACCTCAGCCTTGCTGCGTTCGTGGGACTCCTCGATCCGTTGCGGGTGGATCCGGCCGTCGAGCACCAATCGCTCCAGTGTGAGGCGGCCAACCTCCCGCCGCACCGGGTCGAAACACGAGAGCAGGACCGCTTCTGGGGTGTCGTCGATGATGAGGTTGACACCGGTGATCGACTCGAAGGCCCGGATGTTGCGTCCTTCACGGCCGATGATCCTGCCCTTCATCTCCTCCCCCGGGAGGTGCAGCACCGACACCACGGACTCGCTCGTCTGGTCGCTGGCGACCCGCTGGATGGCCAGTGTCACGATGCGCCTGGCCCGGTCTTCACCGTCGCGGCGGGCCTGGCTCTCGGCCTCCCTGACGTAGAGCACGGCCTCGCGCTTGGCCTGGTTCGCGATGGTTGCGACGAGCTCGGCCTTGGCCTGTTCCGCCGTGAGCCCGGCAGCTTCCTCGAGCACCTGGCGCCGTTCCTCGGCCAGGTGGGCCAGTTCGGCGCGGTGCTCCGCGATCTCCTGGGAGGCCTTGCTCAGGGCTTCGGAGCGCTCCCCCAGCTTGCGCTGCTCCTCGTCCAGCCGCTCCTCCCGCTCCGCCAGCCGGCCCTCCCTGCGCTCGATGTCCGCGCGGTGCGCGGCGGCCTCCTCCCGGGTGACCCGGGCGGCGTCCTCCGCACTGCGCTGGGCCTCGGCGGCCTGCTGCGCGGACTCCTGGGCACGCCGCAGCACCGCGGCCGCGTCAGACTGCGCGGAGGCCCTGATCTCCTCGGCCGCCTTGGCCGCCTCATCCACCCGCTGCTGTGCCTGCTCCATGGCACGGCCAGCTTCCGCCAGCCGCTGCTCGGCCTCGGCGCGCGTCGCCGCCTGGGTGTCCTGCGAGGCTTGTTCCTGGGGCAGCACAGCCACGTTGGGTGTGGGCTGCCTGCGTAGCGCCACGAAGAGCGCACCTGCGGCGGCGAGCAATGCGAGAACCCCCATCGCCGCCAACAGGAGGGCAATGCTGTTGCTCATGGCGCAACCCCAATCCTGCTCGCCAACCCTGGTGCCAACCGCGCAGCCAGAGGCATCACTTACGTACATGCGGCGAGGGCCGAGCGCGCCGTTGCCAGGATGGCATGCAGGCATGCCGCCTGGGCAGCTGCCGCACACCGGCTGGTCACCGGCCCCCGACGGGACTCGGTCACACGGCTGGCGCGCAAGCCGCTGCTGTTCGCACCTCCGGCCAGAAGGCCGGCACGACATAGCCCAGGTACTTGGCCAGTCGCCACCGCCCCGAGACACGACCAGCCGCGCACCGGACCCATTTCCTGGCTGGCAACCGGTCTGCCAGTCCTTGACGTTCTGTCACTTGTTGGGCGCGGAACTAACACCTCGCTGCCGTCAGGTTAAGAGATGATAACAATCCGGGCAAGACCGGAGTAGTAAATGCCCCTGTGACCAGCGCAGCTGTGGCCGTCCTCAGACGGCTGTGGCCCTTGTCAGACAGCGGGCCACGGCGGGGCTCAGACAGCGGGGCTCAGACAGCAGAGCCCCGCAGCGGCGGGGGTTCCGCACTGTCGTCGGCCGAGTCCAGGGTGTCGAGCCCTTCCAGACCGTCCAGGCATTCCAGCCCCGCGTCCATGTCGCTGTCGCTGAAGTCGCGGCCCCGGGAAGGGCGCGCAGCGCTGGGCGCGATGGCCGTGTCGTGTTCCAGGGCCTCGCGCACCACCTGGGCGGCCAGCCCCGCGGAGTACCCCTTGCGGGCGAGGAACCCGACCAGGTGCCGCGCCCTGGCCGGGAGCGGCCTGCCCCGTGTGGCCACGACCCGCTTGGCCACGAGCCGCCGGGCCGTCTCGGCCTCGTCTTCGGGCCGCAGCGACCCCACAGCGGCCCTGACCTCCTCGGCGCCCACGCCACGCTGGTGCAGTTCGGCGGCGAGTGCGCGGCGGGCGAGGCCCCGCCCGTGGTGCCTGCTCTCCACCCATGCCCGGGCAAATGCGGCATCGTCGATCAGGCCAACCTCAGCGAAGCGGTCAAGGATAGCCTCGGCGACCTGCGGGGATACCCCCTTACGGCGCATCGCCTGGGCTAGCTGTTCCCGGGTGCGGGGCCCAGCTTCCAGCAGGCGCAGGCAGACCTGCCTGGCAGTCTCCTCGCTCTGGGCATCGTCATCCTGGGCCACGAGAGCACCGCTGTCCGGGCTATCCCGCACCACCACTGCGGGTCGCCGCTGCGTCGGGCGCCCCGGGCCCTGGGACCACACGTAGGCCCGCGCCCTCCGCGGCCGCCGCACCGCCTGACGCTGCATCTGCGTCGAGCCGCGCACCGACCCCGAGCTTCTCCTTGATCTTCTTTTCGATCTCGTTGGCCATATCGGGGTTGTCACGGAGGAAGTTCCGGGCGTTCTCCTTGCCCTGCCCGAGCTGGTCGCCTTCATAGGTGTACCAGGCGCCGGACTTGCGCACGATCGACTGCTCGACCCCGATGTCGATCAGCCCACCTTCCCGGCTGACTCCGATACCGAAGAGAATGTCGAACTCCGCAGACTTGAAAGGACTGGCCAGTTTGTTCTTGACGACTTTGACGCGGGTCCGGCTGCCAACCGGCTCGGTCCCGTCCTTGAGTGTCTCGATCCGGCGCACGTCGAGCCGGACGGAAGCATAGAACTTGAGCGCACGACCGCCAGTGGTCACTTCGGGACTGTTGTGGACCATCACGCCATCGACGAAGTAGTTATGTGATCCCTCCACTTCGATGTCGAAGCGGTTCATGGAGCGCGTGGGCGGCTTGATATGGATGTCCAGGACAGGAGCGGGGACGAGTTGCTCCTGCACGGGCACGAACTCGGGCTGAACGCTGAAGCGGCTGCGGAACCTCGGAAGGAGCTTATATTCCATCGAAGGATGGACGTATGGCGCCACGAGAGCCTGGAATTTCTCCGTGCTCGCGGTGGTGAACTGCAAGACGCTCACCCGCCGCGCACCCCTTTCCAGGAGCTTCACGTTGAGGCCGAAGTTGTCTCGGAGGTACTGGGTAAGCCGATCGCGTGACCCGGCGCTCATGGCCTCAACACAAATCTCGATGCGCCCGGTGCCGCCCCTCGTCCGCTCCTGTACACCCTTGGAACGGACGGTGAAGCAACCATCGTCCATGTACCAGACAGCGAGTGCCAGCGGCGTGAGGCCCTTGAGGTAGTCCCAGGAGAGGTGCTTCTTGCCCTCGTCGGTGTTATAGACGCCTTCGTACAGCCCGGCCAGTTCCGGCAACGGGGTGAAGTCCGCGAACACAGCGCCCTTGGCGTTTGTGCTCTTGCTGCACGGGACATTGCCCAGGAGCGAAACCTTCCAGTCCAGGTACGCTTCCTGCCGCGCCCCGTGTCCCATCCGGAAGCGGACTCCGGACCGGCCCCGCGGATTAGGCGACAAGCAGCCGTCACCCATGAGTGACCCAGAGACCACCTGGAACTGCTGCTCGCTGAGACGGTGCGGCTCCGCGATCATCACGCTGTCACCAACAGCCAGCTTCCCCGCAGCCCGCCAGCCCCCCGGGGTCCGGACCAGGTGGTTGTCAGTCGCTGCGAACTGCGCCTTTCCGTTGCCCCCCGACTTGGCGACTGTGAACTGGAGGAACCGCTCGGCGCGCCCGTTGTTGAACCAGTCCACGACCCGGCGCGGGACGATGCGGTCCGTCTCAGGGTCGTAGGAGAGAACCTCCACTTCCATGCGCTGGTTGACGATCTTCCCGATCTTCTCCTGGGTGCCATCAGCCAAGGTCACGCGCGTGTTATACGACATACAGCCGAACATCACGCCGACCTTTTCGCGCAACTGGTTGATGAATATTGCGGTGGTCTTTGTCTGGTTGATCGCACCGGTCAGCTTGCGCAGGGCCTGGGACATGAGGCGGGCCTGCAGGCCGACATGGCTGTCGCCCATCTCGCCCTCGATCTCAGCCCTGGGCACCAGTGCGGCCACAGAGTCGATGACGATGACGTCAATGGCGCTGGAGCGGATCAGCATGTCCGTGATCTCCAAAGCCTGCTCACCGGTGTCTGGCTGGGAGACGAGCAGCCCGTCGGTGTCGACGCCGATCCGCTTGGCGTAGTCGGGGTCGAGTGCGTGCTCAGCGTCGATGAAAGCGGCGATCCCGCCCGCCTTCTGGGCGTTCGCGACCGCTTGCAAGGCGAGCGTGGTCTTCCCACTACCTTCGGGTCCGTAGATCTCCACGACCCGGCCGCGTGGCAACCCGCCGATACCCAGCGCGACGTCGAGCGAGATCGCCCCGGTGGGGATTATCTCGATCGGTGCCCGGGCCTCGTCGCCGAGGCGCATGACAGAGCCCCTGCCGAACTGCCGCTCGATCTGGGCGAGGGCGGTCTCCAGGGCCTTGTCCCTGTCACCGGCCTTGTTGCCAGCCCTGTCGCTGCCTGCCATGGGTTTCTCCCGATGAGATGAGGGACTTTCTTGTCGGCCCAGACGCTACGCGCCACCTCTGACAAACTCCGTGCCCTAATTGCACGCGCCGGTGATAACGCCCGGGTGTGCCGCGATGTGGTCCACCAGAAGGCCCACTGCACGCCACCGAGTCCCACCTTAGCCGAACAACTGTTCGATCATGAACGCAACACGCCGACGGCTCCTGGCCAGACCCGTTGAGCCGGGTCCGGCCAGGAGCCGGGCTACGCCCGTCCTAGCGGGCAGCGGGATCAGCCGCGGTGGCCGTGCCGCGCCGCGAGCTGAGCCCGGTAGAGGCTCGCGGGTCGCACCGGCTTTCCTGGCGACACCATCTCGCCCTGCTGGATCCCGTTGCATGGGCACACACCCTGGGAGGGGTTGAGCATGGTCCCGGTCACACCGATCGCCCAGTTGTCGGCGAGCGGGGGGTCTTCGACCAGGTAGTCGCTGGTGACGCCGTTGTAGACGGCGCTCCAGGCACCCGCCCAGCCCTGGCCCGACCCGAACCAGGAGCGGTCCATGACCTCCTGCATGCCCTGGATGTGGTCATCGTCGAACAGGATGCCGGTGGCCCAGCGCTGGTGCGGGCCCGCGTCGAGCGTCGACTGGCCGGTGTTGGTGGCGGTGCAGTTCGTGATCACGTCGGGGCCGGCGGTTTCGGCCTGGGTGACCCAGGCGTGGTAGTCGGTGCCGCTCACGCTGCAGTTGGCGAGGAGCAACTGCTGGCCGTCGATGCCGTAGGCGGACGGCTGGGCCTCCTCGCTCGGGTTGACGTTGATGCCGTTCACGTGCACACCGAGCACCGACACTCGCGTGGCGTTGCCACCCAGAAAGCCGAAGCCACCGCCGAACTCGGTGCAGTCGATGTCACGGACCCAGGAGTCGATGATCCTGTCCATCACGACACAGTTGGATGCGTCGTAGTTGGTCTGGGACATCGCGGAGCCGTTGGCGGTCAGGTTCTCGATGCCGACCTGGCTGATCCGGCCGGGGAAGGTGTACCTGTACACGGTCGCGCCGCCGTACCTGCTCTGGATCGCGTCCACCAGCGGGATGTTGAGCCTGATCGTGTCGCCCTTGATCGCGGTGATCTGGCGCTCGTACTGCGGGCCCGGGTTCGGGCTCCAGGACTCCGGGGTGTGCGTGCCGGGCCGGGGCGGGATGTCGTTCATCCCGATAGCGTCGATCCAGGCCTGCGTCTGCGGGCGCTGCACGATGACCTGGTCGCCGACGGCCAGGCCGCTGGTGGTGTTGAGCCTGAGGGTGTAGGAGCCCACCGGCGCATACGTGTTGGTGGCCTGGTAGGTGGGACCGGTCTGGGTGATGCTGCCTGTGCCCGTCGCCGTGATCAGGTCGCGGTCGGTGCTGCCGGTGGCCACCAGCTTCGTGTCGGCTGGGCTGGCGCCGCCGCCGCGCAGCACGACGCCACCAGCGTTGATGTCCAGCGCGCCCCCGATCCGGTAGGTGCCCGCCGCCAGCACGACCGCGCCGCGGATCCCCCGGGAGCCGGGGGTCATCGCCGACACCTTGTCGATGGCCATCTGGATGCGCGTGGTGTCGTCGCCGGATGGGCTGGGCGTGACCGTGACGGCGGTGGGCACCGCCGGGACCGGCGCGTTGCCATCCGCGTAGCCCACGCTGGAGAAGTCCGGAATACGGTTGCCGTTGGCGTCATGGCCGTAGACGAGGTGCCCGCCCGAGAAGGACAGCCAGTTCACCCCCGCCGCCGTGTGCGGCGACGCACCTGCGGGGCCGTCGCTGAGCCAGCCGACCGTCCCGATCAGCCCAAGTGCGGCAATGATGGACCCTGTGCGGATCCGGGTAGTCCTTCGCATCATCTACTCCAAGGGTTCCGCCCGTCCACCTGGCCCGCTCGCACGCCTTGTGCCCAGGACGCCGCGGCAGCGCTGCTGCCATGCCCGCCGAGGCGGTTCACACCCGGAAGATCCTAGGACGACAGATCAATGACTTGCCCCAAACTCAATCAAAATCCAGCACAGGCCAACAGTCTCTGGGGTGGTGCCTCGGGCTGGGGAGCCGGCCCCGGTCGGCTCCCCAGCCCAAGGCGAGTCACTCCCAGGCAGTCAGGGCGGGCTCAGCCGCCGGTCCCGTGCCGCACGGCGTCGATGGTGAGCAGGTTCACGGGCTTGGCGCAGGCGGTCGAGGAGTAGTAGACGTACAGCGGCACGGTCTGGTTAGGCGGGTAGACCACCAGCCACGGTGCGTTCACGGGGTGGCACGCCGACGCCGCGTAGCTGGCCGCGTGCGCGATCGTCAGGAGCGCGTTTGCGTAGCCGTAGGGCGGCAGGGTGACGAGCCTGCGGGGGGTGGCCGGGTTCTCTGTGGCGGCGAGGCCGACCTGGGTCACGGGCTTGCCAGCCGCCTGTGACACGCCGGGGTACCCGTAGAGCGAGCACGCGGAGTTCAGCAGGTTGTGGAAGTCGATCACAACGTAGGTGACGCTCGTGGTGCCCTGCTCGGGGCCGATCTTGTAACCCAGGTAGCGGGTCGAGCAGGCGGGGATCACCGGGTCCGTGTTCTGCGAGTTGGCCTGCGATCCGGAAGACGCCGGGCCCGACCCCGACGAACCAGCGGCTGACGAACCCGACCCCGATGAGCCGGCAGCGCCCGAACCCGGCGTCCCCGACCCGGTGGAGCCAGTGGCCGAAGCGGACGACTGCACCGGAGAGGCGGAGACAGTGGCGTGGTGGCCCGTCACGGTGACTGTGGCGGTGTAGTCGCCTTGCTTCGTGCAGGCACAGGTGAGCAGGCCGAGGGCGGCAAGCGAGGCGATCAGCAGTGACTTCATCGAGGTTTCCTTCCAAACGGACGCTGACACACCCGTAAGAGCCGTCACCCCCAGCCCCGCCAACAGAAACCGCAAAGAAATTTCGCCGCCGGACAGCGGCGGCGATCTCGTGACTGGGTGATCCGTGATTGGGCGAGGGAGCGTACTGACTGACTCTGGACGGCGGACGCCGCCGGGTCAGCGGAGCTTCTCGGGAACCTCGAAGGCGTCGCAGACCGCGTACCACACGGTCTTGGGGTCCACACCCTCGGCGAGGGCCTGGTCCACGGTGCGGTCGCCGAGGTCGGCAAGCACATGGTCCTTGGCCACACTGGCTGCATAGGAGCGGCCGAAGTGCGCTCTCATCCTGTCCCAGAACACGCTCAGCCGCATTGCCCCAGGTTACCGGTGACAACCCATCGGGACGGGCGCACAATGGGCCTCAGCAGCCGACCAGGACAACCCCACCTGCGCGGTGGCCGCACCAAGGCAGCCTTTACCCCCGGCTTGCTCTCCGTTTCGTTAAAGTTCGTTCCCCGCCGACGCCTGTGTTCTGTAATATTTCCGGGACAACCGTAGATCAGCCGACATTTCGTGCTGTCTACCTGCCCCCGCACACGGCAGGGGCAGGTCAGGTTGAAGGAGGAGCATCTAGCCCATGAGACATGCATTCCTCACCCCCCGCCTACGTTTCGCCGCCGCGGGCATAGGCACCGCCGCACTCGCGGGAGCCCTTGCCCTCGGGCCCACCACGGGTGCGTTCGCGGCCCCCCACGGCCACGCCACGGGCGCCCACGTCACGACCGTCAGCCTCGACGGCAAGACCTACCACCTGGTCCTGGGCCCCAAGCTCGGCATCAAGCCCATCCACGCGAGCGCCGCCACCGTGGCCAAGTCCCAGCTGTCCGTGCACTCGAGCGCCTCCACCGGCGTCGTGACGCCGACACCCAAGGTGTTCGTGGTCTTCTGGGGCAGCCAGTGGTCCAAGGACCCGGCTAGCATCAAGAAATTCGCCCCGGCGTTCTTCAAGAACCTGTTCGGCTCCGCCGACACCTGGGGCACGATCCTCAACCAGTACTGCGAGGGCGTCGCCAAGGGCACCGTCACCTGTGGTTCCTCGGGCATCCACATCAACCACCCGACCGCGTCGATCCTGGGCGGGGTGTTCATGGACACCTCGGCCGCCGCGCCGTCGCACGCGACCGCCGGCCAGATCGCGGCCGAGGCTGTGAAGGCCGCGAAGCACTTCGGCCAGACCGCCACCGATGACCTCAACTCCCAGTACGTGGTCGCCTCGGCCCACGGCACCCACCCCGACGGGTTCCCGAACAGCGGGTTCTGCGCGTACCACAGCAGCACCTCGGGCACCGGCGTTGGCAAGGTCGCCTTCACCAACATGCCGTACATCCACGACCTTGGTAACACCGGCTGCACCACCCTGCCCAACCCGAACGCCCAGGACGGCTGGTTCTCGACCGAGACCCACGAGTACGCCGAGACCGACACCGACGTCTTCCCGGCAGCGGGCTGGCTCGACAGCGGCGGCTCCGAGATCGGTGACCTGTGCGTCCAGCTCGACGGCACCGAGACGCTCGGTGGCGTGGCCTACGACGTCCAGGGCCTGTGGTCCAACCTCGACAAGAAGTGCGTGACCAAGGGCCCGTAAGGCGCTCTGACTCTCTTCCAGCCACGCGCTGGATGACTACGCAGGCCGGGTCCGGCTCTCAGCCGGGCCCGGTCTTCTTCTGTTTTCCATAACCTTCGCGCCCCCAGCCAGCCCGCCCCGCCTGACCTCCGCGCACCCGTCCCATCACAAGGAGGCCGAGACTGTCGGTGGGTGGAGGCAGGATGGAGGTTATGCCCCCACGGTCCAGGGCACCCGGAACCAGGAGAGCGTCCAGCAGCACGACCGGCATCACAGACCGGCCGGGCGGTTCCAGCGTGGGCGCGGACGCCCTGGGGCGGTTCGGGCCACTGACGCGGGAGTGGTTCAACGGGGCGTTCAGCGAGCCGACACCGGCACAGGCTGGCGCGTGGGAGTCCATCACCGCGGGAGACAACACGCTGGTGGTAGCGCCCACCGGCTCCGGCAAGACGCTCGCCGCGTTCCTGTGGGCACTGGACCGGCTGGCCACTGAGCCAGTCCCGGCCGACCCACGGCTGCGCTGCCGGGTGCTCTACATCTCACCGCTCAAGGCACTGGCCGTGGACATCGAGCGGAACCTGCGGGCCCCGCTGGCGGGCATCAGCCAGGTCGCGAGGAGGCGCGGGCTGCCCGAGCCCGACATCCGGGTGGCTGTGCGCACCGGTGACACCGCCGCTGACGAGCGCCGCAAGCTCGCCACCAAACCGCCGGACATCCTCATCACCACCCCCGAGTCGCTGTTCCTCATCCTTACGTCGAAGGCACGCGAGACGCTACGCGCGGTGGACACCGTGATCGTGGACGAGGTGCACGCGCTGGCTGGCAACAAGCGCGGCGCGCACCTGGCGCTGTCCCTGGAGCGCCTGGACGCACTCAAGGAGATGGACGGGGACGGCAACGGGCCACCTGCCCGGGGACCGGCCCAGCGGGTCGGGCTGTCCGCGACGGTACGGCCCGCCGAAGAGGTCGCCGCGTTCCTGGGCGGCCCGCGCCCGGTCAAGGTCACGGCACCGCCGAGCACCAAACGCATCGAACTGCGGATCGCCGTCCCGGTCGAAGACATGACCGACCCGGATGGCCCGCCCGGCGGACCAGACGGGGTGCCGCTCCCCAACGGGACCGGGCGCCTGCCTGACGACATGGCCGGGCAGGTGCCCGGCGGGCAAGCGACGCGGCGGTCGCTGTGGCCGCACGTGGAAGAGCAGGTGCTCGACCTGATCGAAGCCCACCGCTCCACGATCGTGTTCGCCAACTCGCGCCGGCTGGCCGAGCGGCTGTGCGGCCGGCTCAACGAACTGGCCGCTGAGCGGGCCGAGGAGCGTGCCCAGGCGGACGGTGCCGGGGATGAGTGGCCGCCAGATCCCACCGGGCTGGCACGCACGCCCGCGGAGATGATGGGCCAGTCGGGCTCGGCGGCGGGCGCCCCGGCAGAAGTAGCCAGGGCACACCACGGTTCGGTCTCACGCCAGGAGCGGGTCCAGATCGAGGAGGCGCTCAAGGCCGGCAGGCTCCCGGCCGTGGTGGCCACCTCCAGCCTGGAACTCGGCATCGACATGGGCGCTGTCGACCTGGTCATCCAGGTCGAGTCCCCGCCCTCCGTGGCGAGTGGGCTGCAGCGGACCGGCCGCGCCGGCCACAACGTGGGCGACATCTCCCGCAGCGTGGTCTTCCCGAAGTACCCGGGTGACCTCGTCCAGGCCACCGTGGTGGCGCAGCGGATGCGCGGTGGTGAGATCGAGGCGCTCCGCGTCCCGCGCAACCCGCTCGACGTGCTCGCCCAGCAGGTCGTCGCCATGGTGGCGATGGACGACTGGCAGGTGACCGACCTGGAACAGGTGGTCAGGCGTGCCGCTCCGTTCAGCGGCCTGACCCGGTCAGTCCTGGAAGCGGTGCTGGACATGCTCGCCGGCCGCTACCCCAGCGAGGAGTTTGCCGAGCTGCGGCCGCGGCTGGTGTGGGACCGCGTCGCTGGCACGCTGCATGGCCGGCCTGGTGCGCAGCGCCTGGCCGTCACCAGCGGCGGCACCATCCCCGACCGCGGGCTATTCGGGGTGTTCCTCGCCGGGGCGCACCGCCAGGGCAGGCAGTCACACCGGGTGGGTGAGCTCGACGAGGAGATGGTGTACGAGTCGCGGGTGGGCGACGTGTTCGTCCTCGGCGCCAGCTCGTGGCGGATCGAGGACATCACCGCCGACCAGGTTCTCGTCTCCCCCGCCCCGGGGCAGCCTGGCCGGCTGCCGTTCTGGCATGGTGACGCCCCTGGCCGCCCGGCGGAGCTTGGCCGGGCACTCGGCGCGTTCTGCCGGGAACTGGCCGCCCGTGGCGAGGAGGAGGCACCGGCGGCACTGCGTGACCTGGGCCTCGACGACCTGGCGGCCGGCAACCTGATCAGGTACCTGGACTCCCAGCGTGAGGCCACCGGCTACCTGCCTGACGACCGCACGCTGGTCATGGAGCGTTTCCGTGACGAACTCGGTGACTGGCGGCTGGTGCTGCACAGCCCCTACGGCGCGCAGGTCCACGCCCCGTGGGCACTGGCGATCGCCGCCCGGCTGCGTGAGCGCTACCAGGACATGGACGTCCAGGCGCTGCATACCGACGACGGGATCGTGCTGCGTGTCCCCGATACCGACTCACCGCCTCCCGCGGGCATCGTGGAACTGGCCCCAGACGAGGTGGAGCCACTGGTCACCGCGGAGGTGGGTGGCTCAGCGCTGTTCGCGTCGCGGTTCCGTGAGTGCGCGGCGCGCGCCCTGCTGCTGCCCCGGCGGCGGCCCGGCAGGCGTTCACCCCTGTGGCAGCAGCGCCAGCGCTCGGCGCAGTTGCTGGCCGTGGCCGCCCAGTACGGCTCGTTCCCGGTGGTGCTGGAGACTGTCCGCGAATGCCTGCAGGACACCTTCGACGTGCCCGCACTGACCGGGCTCATGCAGGATCTGGCCAGCCGGAAGGTGCGGCTCGTGGAGGTGGAGACAGCCGCGCCGTCGCCGTTCGCACGGTCACTGATGTTCCGCTACGTCGGGGCCTTCATGTACGAAGGCGACTCACCGCTGGCGGAGCGGCGCGCCCAGGCGCTGGCCCTCGACTCCTCCCTGCTCGCCGAGTTGCTCGGCCAGGCAGACCTGCGTGAGCTGCTCGACCCGGCGGTGGTCGCCGACACCGAGCGCGAACTCCAGCGGCTCGCTCCGCACCGTGCGTGCCGTGACATGGAAGCCGTGGCGGACATGGTGCGGAGCATCGGGCCGCTGTCAGCGGCAGAGGTGGCACTGCGGTGCACCGACCCGGCCGCCGCACCTGGCTGGCTGGCGGAACTCAGCGCGAGCCGGCGGGTGATCGAGGTCAGGGTGGCCGCGGAGCCCCGGTGGGCGGCCATCGAGGACGCGGGCAGGCTGCGCGACGCACTCGGGGTGCCGCTGCCGCCCGGCGTACCGGTCGCGTTCACCGAGCCGCTGCCGGACCCGCTCGGCGACCTGGTGGCGAGGTACGCGCGCAGCCACGGCCCGTTCACGGCCATAGCCGTGGCGCAGCGGTACGGCCTGGGGGTCGCGGTGGTCACCACCGCCCTGCACCGGCTGGGGGCAGCAGGACGGGCCGCGGAGGGCGAGTTCCTGCCCGGAGGGCGGAGCACCGAGTGGTGCGACGCCGAGGTACTGCGGCTGCTGCGCCGCCGCTGCCTCGCCAAGCTGCGCAAAGAGGTGGAGCCTGTGCCGCCACTGGCACTGGCCGCCTTCCTGCCGGTATGGCAGCAGGTAACCAGCGGGACGGGTGCGGGGAACCGCCCCGGGGTGGCCCGCCGGGGCGGGTCACGCTGGCAGGAGGCTCGCCCCGACGTGGTATTCGACACCGTGGCTCAGCTCGCAGGGGCGGCGGTGCCCGCGTCGGCGCTCGAGACCCTGGTGCTGCCTGGCCGGATACCGGGCTACCAGCCTGCCGTCCTCGACGAGCTGACTGCCGCCGGGGAAGTGGTCTGGTGCGGAGCGGGTGGGCTGCCCGGAGGTGACGGCTGGGTGGTGCTGGCCCCCGCGCACGCCGCCCCCCTGCTGCTCCCCCCGCCCGGTGAGATCAGCATGACCCCGGTCCACGAGGCTGTGCTGAGCGCACTGGAAGGCGGCGGTGGGCTGTTCTTCCGGATGCTGTACAGCCGGGCGGCGACCTCGCTGGCAGGTAATGACGCGCACGGTGTGCCGGACCAGATGGTGGCCGCCGCGGTCTGGGACCTGGTCTGGGCCGGGCTGCTGACCAATGACACGCTCGCGCCGCTGCGGACCGTCCTGCTGACCGGGCCGGTGCCTGCCGTTGCCGGTCCGGGCGCATCCCGCCGCGGCCTGGGTGGGCCGTCACGTGTGGGCGGGCTCACCGGTCTGCCTCCCAGGGACCCGGCCGCCGCTTCCGGCGGCCCGTGGGCGGCCCCTGGCAGTCTCCGGGCTACGCCCGGTGGCCTGCGGATGGGCGGACGCCCGGGCAGTGCGCGGCGGCAGGGTTTCGGTCGGCCGCTGCTGCCCACGTCAACCGGGCCGCCGACCGTGACAGGGCGGTGGTCGCTGCTGCCTGGGCGCGAGGCCGAGCCCGCCCGGCGGCTGCACGCCCTCGCCCAGACCATGCTCGACCGGCACGGCATCCTGACACGTGGCACGGTGGCGGCGGAACGGCTGCCTGGCGGGTTTGGCGCGCTGTACCCGGTGCTGCGGGCCATGGAGGAAGCGGGCCAGTGCCGACGCGGGTACTTCGTGGAAGGCCTGGGCGCCGCGCAGTTCGCGCTGCCGGGCGCCGTGGACCGGATGCGCGCGCTGGCCGCTGAGATGTCCGCACAGCCCTTGGAGGCACCCTGGTCGCAGGGCGGCGGGCGGCCCGCAACTGGCGGCTTCGGCCCGGCCGGTGAGTTTGACGTGGCTGATGGAGCAGACGGGGCTGGCGCTGGCGCCATCGGGGGCTGGGCCGTCACCGGGACTGTGGGTGGCGGAGCGCCCATGGGTGGTGGCAGAGGGCCTGTGGGTGGCGCAGGGGCCAGGAACGGCACGGGGGGAGGCTTCCCGGGCGCCGACGCTAGCGGTGGGCAGGTTCCTGCCGGGGTGGTTGTCCTGGCGGCCGCCGACCCGGCCAACCCGTATGGGTCGGCGCTGCCGTGGCCGGAGCGTCCTGGCGAGGTGCCCGGGGGCCACCGTCCTGGGCGCAAGGCCGGTGCGCTGGTGGTGCTGAGTCACGGGCAGCTGGTCCTGTACGTCGAACGAGGCGGCAAGACGCTGTTGTCCTGGACGAGCGACCCTGCGCTCCTGGTCCCGGCAGCGGCCGGACTCGCCACCGCCGTCCGCAGCGGGGCACTGGGGCGCCTCACCGTCGAACGCGCCGACGGGTCAGGCGTGTACGAGACGCCGCTCGCCCAGGCCCTGGCCGACGCAGGGTTCCGCCCCACCCCGCGCGGCCTGCGCCTGCGCGGCTAGCTCTGCCAATCCCGCTCGCCTCCAGAGCACTCGAAGGCACCGCCTTCCCTCCTCACTCCCGCACCCGCTCGTCTTACCCAAGTCCGGGCGGCCCCGCGCCCCCTCGGCTCGCGGCCGGACTCCCGGCCCCCGCCCCTCCTAGAGCCCCCCGCAGCCCCACTCCATGATCAACTAGTTAGTAGTTCAGATTTTCTCCCCCCTGAGGGGGAAAAACTGAACGGATAACGGCGGGTCCACAGGGGCGTGGGGGTGGTGGGGGTGGTGGGGGTGGTGGGGGTGGTGGGGGCTGGGGCTCGCGGAGCGGGGGAGGGTAGCAGGGGCGGGAGTGGCGCTAATTCGGCAACACCTTGGGGCCTGGGGAGCCGCAGTGCCTTCGACCCGGCATAATCGTTGGTATGCGATTGTCCGCCAGGGCCGACTATGCGCTTCGTGCTGCCATCGAACTGGCCGCGAGCCCTGACGGGCACACCACGGCGGAGCAGTTGGCCCAAGCCCAGCACATCCCTGGCAAGTTCCTCGAAGCCATCCTGACCCAGTTGCGCCGCGCCGGGCTGGTGCGCAGCCAGCGTGGCCCCGAAGGTGGCTTCTGGCTGGCCAAGCCCGCCGAAGAGATCGCGCTCGCGGACATCATCCGGGCCATCGACGGGCCGCTCGTCGGTGTACGTGGCCAGCGCCCGGAGGAGATCGGGTACGTAGGGGCGGCTGAACCGCTCCAGAACGTCTGGATCGCGCTGCGGGCCAGCGAACGGGCCATCCTGGAAGAGGTCTCGCTGGCTCACATCGTGTCCGGTGAACTGCCGCCGCGCGTCCGCGACCTCACCGGCGACCCACGCGCCTGGGTCTAGGAACGGGAACAGGAAAGCCCGGCCCGGGGACCAGGCCCACACAACGGAGCGCGTGACCGATCGCACGTAGCATCGCCGTGTGACGAGCGGTGGCTCGAGCCGGCAGGCGCGACGGCCACAGCTAGCTCTTGCAGAGCGGATCGCGCGGCAACTCTATGACTGTGTCGCCGCCGTCGAGTGGGTTCCGTCGGACGAAGCTGATGTCTTCCGGCTGACGTTCTCTTGCGGGCTTGGGCCGCGTTACCTGAAGCTGCCAATCCCGGGAACTCGCGTCGTGTCGCGAGAGGTCGTGATGCTTCCCGAGCTGCGAGCGCGCGGCTTCCCGGTCTTCGAGTTCGAGTACTGGGCGGGCGACTTGCCTGATGCCGGGGCAGCTTTTCACGTAACGCGGGAGGTGAAGCACATCACCGGTGCTGAGCTGGTGGCCAGGAACCCGCCCGCTGGCCATCGGCTCGCGACCCGG
>DASYYE010000529.1:0-33844 GCA_035946955.1 Streptosporangiaceae bacterium
GGGGGTTGGTCATCTTCAGCCGCGCGGGGAGGTTCACCCACAGCTGGAACCCGTGGAACAGCCCGCCGCTGGCGACCAGTTCCTCTGGTGGCTCCTCAATGTGCAGGATGCCGCCACCCGCGGTCATCCACTGGGTGTCCCCGTTGGTGATCAGGCCGCCGCCGCCATTGGAGTCCTGATGCCGGAACACGCCATCGATGATGTAGGTCACGGTCTCGAAGCCGCGGTGAGGGTGCCAGGCGGTGCCTTTGGGCTCGCCGGGCGCGTAGTCGACCTCACCCATCTGGTCCATGTGGACGAACGGGTCCAGCTCTTCCAGGCTCACCCCGGCAAAGGCGCGGCGGACCGGGAAGCCTTCACCCTCCAGACCCGAGGGTGCGGTGGTCACCGACACGACGGGGCGTGCTGCCCCGCTGGACTGGGCGGGCTCTGGGATTCGTGGCAAGACCAGGATGTCCGGGACGGTCATCGCAGGCATGAGAGCCTCCTTTGGTTGTGCCAGCTCGTGGCCGGCGCACTCACCCACACGAACAATAGTTGATCGCTCAACATTCCGGCGCGGGCGGGCCCAGGCCCACTGCTGCGAGCACGGCAGAACCGGCTCTCCTCGCAGGCCTGATGTCATGACATGGCAGGCCACGACCGTCAACCCCACAGTATGCTTCGCACAAACGTCGCGAGCGGGTGCGTCCGAGCGGGTGCGTCACGGGGCGGGAGGGCGGCAGGTGGAGCCGAACATAGACACCACAAGGGCCAACCATGCACGGGTCTACAACTTCATGCTGGGTGGCAAGGACCATTTCGCGATCGACCGCCAGACAGCGGAGAAGATCCTCAAGTCCTGGCCGACCGTGCCGACCGCCGCCCGGGCCAACCGGGCATTCCTCGGCCGGGCCGTGCGGTACCTGGTGTCCGAGGTGGGGATACGGCAGTTCCTCGATATCGGGACGGGCCTGCCGAGCGCGAACAATGTGCATGAGGTGGCGCAGCAGGTTGCCCCGGAATGCCGGGTGGTCTACGTGGACAACGACCCGGTGGTGATGGCCCACGCGCGTGCCCTGCTGGCCAGTTCCCGCGAGGGCCAGACCGCCTACATCCAGGGTGACTTCCGGGAGCCGGAGAAGATCCTCAGCGACCCGGCGACCAGGCGGACGCTGGACTTCAGCCAGCCCATCGGGTTGATACTGGTGGCTGTCCTGCACTTCGTGCGGGACTACGAGCACCCGGAGCGCCACCTCGCCACGCTGGTGGACGCACTCCCGTCAGGCAGCTACGTGGTGGGGACTCATGTCACGGCCGAACACAACCCGGAAGGGCTCGCGGGTGCCGGGCGTGCCTACCAGTCCGGTGGGCTGACCGGGGAACTGCGGGACTCGAAAGACTTCGCGGACCTCGCCTTCCATGGACTCGACCTGATCGATCCCGGGGTCGTGCTCGTCTCAGAGTGGCGGCCGGACAGTGATGACCCAACGCGTCGGCCTGAAGAGGTCAACTTCTACGGCGGTGTCGCCCGCAAGCCCTGACCACCGGGCTGGCTGGGAGCCGTGCGGCTGTGAGTAGCTACTCCGCGTGAGAAGCCGGCCGGACCGTCTACCATGGATGGTCCAGACGGGCCGGTACAATTTCGCCCAAAACGCGGGAGCGGGTGCTCAACCGACGCAACGGGAGATCGCCAGGTGCAGCCCTCTATCGACAGTACAAAGCCGAACGCTGCCCGCATCTATGACTTCCTGCTCGGGGGCAAGGACCATTTCGCGGTCGACCGCGAGACCGCATCCCAGCTGATCCGGGCATGGCCTGCGACGACGACCACCGCCCGGGAGAACCGGGCATTCCTCGGCCGGGCCGTGCGGTACCTGGTGGCCGAGGCGGGGGTGCGGCAGTTCCTGGACATCGGGACGGGCCTGCCGAGCGCGAACAATGTGCATGAGGTGGCGCAGCAGGTTGCCCCGGAATGCCGGGTGGTCTACGTGGACAACGACCCGGTGGTGATGGCCCACGCGCGTGCCCTGCTGACCAGCTCACCCGAGGGCCGGACCGCCTACATCCAGGCTGACCTGCGGGATCCGGCGCGGATCCTGCAGGATCCGGCGACCAGGGCGGTACTGGACCTCGGCCAGCCGGTCGCGCTGATGCTCTTGGCGATCGTGCACTTCATCACCGACGAGGAGAAGCCCTGCCAGCTCGTGTCCACGCTGATGGATGCGCTCCCGCCCGGCAGCTACCTCGCCCTGTCGCACGTGACCGGCGACTTCTACTGGAAAGAGGCCACCGAGGCCGAGATCATGGGCACCTGGCACCAGTCCGGTGTGACGATGTGCCCGAGGACGGCCGAGCGGATCAGCGCGATCGCACTCGATGGGCTGGAGCCCGTCTCTCCTGGGCTCGTGTCGGTGTCGGAGTGGCGCCCAGACTCCGCAGACCCCCCACCGCCCCCCGCAGAGGTCAACCTCTACGGCGCGGTTGCCCGCAAGCCCTGACGGTGGGGCGCTGGTCCGCGCGTCAATGACCTACTGGGCGCCCGCTAGCGATCCTTGGTCGCTAGGACCGCCCGAACCTGGTGGGCGATCTCGATGTCCTCGCGTGCCGCGATGACCAGGCACCGCACCGCGGCGCCGCCCCGCCCGATATCACCGTCCGTGGCCGGGGCCGCGTTGGCCGCTGGGTCGAGTTCCACGCCGAGGAAGGCCAGCCCGGCCGCGGCCTCGGCCCGCACCTGCGGGGAGTTCTCGCCCACCCCGCCGGTGAACACCAGGACGTCGAGGCCACCAAGTGCGGCCGTCATGGCCGCGATCTGCGCACGCAGACGGTGGGTGTAGACGTCGAGGGCGAGCCGGGCGTCTGGGTCACCCGAGGCGGCACGGGACACGACGGTAGCCATGTCGGCGGTGCCGGCCAGGCCCTGCAGGCCCGAACGGTGTTCCAGCGCGGCGGCGAGCTCGGCGGGTGGCGTGCCCGCGTGCTCGGCGAGCCACAGCACCAGGCCTGGGTCGACTGACCCGGAGCGGGTCGCCATCACCAGGCCTTCCAGCGGTGTGAAACCCATGGTGGTGTCCACCGACACGCCGCCGGCCACGGCGGCCAGCGAGGCGCCGGCCCCCAGGTGACACGTGACGATGCGCAACGGCCGGTCCGAGCGCACCAATTCGGCCGCCCGGCGGGAGCAGTAGGAGTGGGAGAGGCCATGGAACCCGTAGCGCTTCAGTTCCCAGCGCTGGCGCCACTCGCGCGGCAACGCATAGGTGGCTGCGGCAGGCGGGATCGAGGCGTGGAAGGCGGTGTCGAAACACGCGACCGCGGGCACGTCCGGCAACGCGCCCCCTACGGCGGCGAGAGCCGACAGGGACTTGGGCTGGTGCAGTGGAGCCAGGTCGGTGAGTGACTCCAGGCGGGCCACGACCTCCTTGTCGATACGGACCGCAGATGTGAAGAACGTGCCGCCGTGCACGATCCGGTGCCCCACAGCGTCAGGCGTGCCCAGGCTGGCCAGGGCGCCCTCCAGCGCCGCCGCGTCCACCGTGCCGCGGGGGGCGGGCAGGTCAGCCGTGCCGGTGACCTGATCGTGCGGGTCCAGCACCCGGAGCTTGAGGCTGCTGGACCCGGCGTTGACGACGAGGATGCGCATGGCGGGTGCCGTGCCTAGTACGGCCAGGACCAGTCCCGGACCTCAGGAACGTCTTCCCCGTAGCGCCTGGTGTATGCGCGGGCGGCCAGGCGGCGGTCGGTCATGAGCTGGCGGAGGTGGCCTGCCCTGGCGGCCAGTCCAGGTACGCGGTCGATCACGTCGGTGACCAGGTGGTAGCGGTCGAGGTCGTTGAGCATGACCATGTCGAAGGGCGTGGTGGTGGTGCCTTCCTCCTTGTAGCCGCGGACATGGAGGTTGTCATGGCCGTGGCGGCGGTAGGTGAGGCGATGGATGAGCCACGGGTAGCCGTGGTAGGCGAACAGGACCGGCCGGGTGGTGGTGAACAGCGCGTCGAACTCGTAGTCGGACATGCCGTGCGGGTGCTCGGTGGCCGGCTGGAGGCGCATCAGGTCCACCACGTTCACCACCCGCACCTTCAGGTCCGGCAGGTGCTGGCGGAGCAGGTCCACGGCGGCCAGCGCCTCGATGGTCGGCACGTTCCCGCAGCAGGCTATGACCACGTCCGGTTCGCCGTCAGCGTCATTGCTGGCCCACTCCCAGATCCCGGCGCCGCGGGTGCAGTGGATCACTGCCTCGTCCATGGTCAGCCAGTCCGGCTGCGGCTGCTTGCCCGCGACGATGACGTTCACGTAGTTCCGGCTGCGCAGGCAGTGGTCGGCGACCGACAGCAGGCAGTTGGCGTCCGGGGGCAGGTAGACGCGGATGACCTCCGCCTTCTTGTTGACCACATGGTCGATGAACCCGGGGTCCTGATGGGAGAAGCCGTTGTGGTCCTGCCGCCACACCAGGCTGGACAGCAGGTAGTTCAGGGACGCGACCGGGCGCCGCCAGGGCACGGCCCGGCTTTCCTTCAGCCACTTCGCGTGCTGGTTGAACATGGAGTCCACGATGTGGATGAACGCCTCGTAGCAGTTGAACAGCCCGTGCCGCCCGGTGAGCAGGTACCCCTCCAGCCAGCCCTCGCACAGGTGCTCCGAGAGCACCTCCATGACCCGGCCGTCGGGCGCGAGGTGGTCATCCGTCGGCAGGATCTGGGCGTCGAAAGCCCGGTTGGTGGTCTCGAACACCGCGCTCAGCCGGTTGGACGCCGTCTCGTCCGGGCCGAACAGCCGGAACGTCGAGGGGTTGCGGGCGATCACGTCGCGCAGCCAGGTGCCGACCACCCCGGTGGGCTCGGTCTGGTTCGCCCCGGGGCGGGCGACGGCCACCGCGTAGTCGCGGAAGTCCGGGAGGTTCAGCTCGGAGAGAAGCAGGCCGCCGTTGGCATGTGGGTTGGCGCCCATCCGCCGGTATGCACGGGGGGCCAGGGCCGCCACGTCGGCGACCAGCGCGCCCTGGTCGTCGAAGAGCTCCTCGGGCCGGTAACTGCGCAGCCACTCCTCCAGCAGGCGCAGGTGCTCCGGGTTGTGCCGCGGGTCCGAGACCGGCACCTGGTGCGCGCGCCACGTCCCCTCCACCGGCAGCCCGTCCACGATCTTCGGGCCGGTCCACCCCTTGGGTGTGGCCAGTACGAGCATGGGCCAGCGCGGGCGGGTGAGGTCGCCGTCCTCGCGGGCACGCCGCTGGATGGCGTGGATCTCTCCGACCGCTTGGTCCAGTGCTGCGGCCAGTTGCTGGTGCACGACCACCGGGTCGTCCCCGGCCACCGTGATGACCCGGTAGCCATAACCCTCCAGCAGCTTCGTCAGCTCTGGCCCGGGGACTCGCGCCAGCACCGTGGGGTTGGCGATCTTGTAGCCATTGAGGTGCAGGATCGGCAGGACGGCGCCGTCGCGGGCCGGGTTGAGGAACTTGTTGGAGTGCCAGCTCGTGGCGAGTGGGCCGGTCTCAGCTTCCCCGTCGCCGATGACGCACGCCACCACCACGTCTGGGTTGTCAAACGCCGCTCCGTAGGCGTGGGTCAGCGAATAGCCCAGCTCACCCCCTTCGTGTATGGAGCCGGGGGTCTCGGCGGTGGCATGGCTGCCGACCCCGCCCGGGAACGAGAACTGGCGCATGAGCCGGGCCAGGCCAGCCTCGTCACGGGTGACGCCGGGGTACAGCTCGGTGTAGGTGCCCTCCAGGTATGTGTTCGCCACCATGCCTGGGCCGCCGTGGCCTGGCCCGGCCACGAAGATCATGTCCAGGTCCCAGTGGCGGATCACGCGGTTCAGGTGGGCGTAGATGATGTTGAGCCCGGGCGTGGTGCCCCAGTGCCCCAGCAAGCGTGGCTTGATGTGGGCTGGTTGCAGCGGCTCCCGCAGGAGCGGGTTGTCCATCAGGTAGATCTGGCCGGCTGACAGGTAGTTGGCGGCCCGCCAGTAGGCGTGGATGAGTTCGAGCTCGGCGGGTGCGAGGGGGGAAGGAAGGTCGCTCACACTGGTCATCGCAGCGGGCGGTGTCGGCACGGTGGCTCCATGAGGTTGTCTCTACCAGGGGCTAGATCTGGCGTAGCTGACGAAGGAAGGGGTCGGATGAAGACCGGTTGGTGAGGCGGACCCGCGCGTCCACGGCGAAGGCGCCATCCGGCCGCGCGATCACCGGGTTCAGGTCCAGTTCCGCCACCTGCGGGAGGTCATCGGCGAGCGCGGACACGCGTGACAAGGCGTCGGCAAGGGCACCGAGGTCAACCGGGGGTGTCCCGCGGTGACCCATGAGCAGCGGTGCTGCCCGCAGCGAGTGGATGAGGTCGTCCGCGTCGGCGCTGGTCAGTGGGGCGAGCCGGGCGGCGTGGTCGCCGAGCACCTCGGTCGCGACCCCGCCCAGGCCGAACACCACCAGCGGCCCGAACACCGGGTCCTGCACGACGCCGATAATCACTTCCGGGCCACCGGTCACCATGGGCTGGACGAGCACGCCGGACAGCCGGTCCCCGAACTGGCCCGCGAAGCGGGTGAACGCATCCTGTACGTCCTCTTCGGTGCGCAGGTCGAGCGCGACCGCGCCAGCTTCGCTCTTGTGCAGCAGGCCGGTCACATCCGCTTTGAGCACTACGTGCCCGCCGAGTTCGGCCGCCACACGGGTCGCCTCCGCGGCATCAGCCGCGGGCCTGGTGGGGACCAGTGGGACGCCGTAACAGGCAAGCAGTTCGCTGACCTGCTGGGCCGGGAGCCAGCCGCCGCCTGGCACCGCTGCGAGGAACCGGGTCACCAGTGCCAGCGCGTCTGCCTTCCGCAGGTCACCGAACTCCACGACGTTGCCTGGCGGCCGGGTGCGCCAGGCGCCATAGCCGACCGCCTGGCCCAGCGCGTTGGCGGCGCTCTCCGGGTAGGCGTAGGCGGGAATCGACGCCGCGGCGCCTGGCGCACCCGGTGGTGTGGGTTCCGTGGTGCGCGGTAGCAACCTGACGGCCTCCGCCTGGTCGAGCACAACTGCCGTCAGCGGGACGCTGACATCGGCGGAGCAGACCGCGGGGAGGAGGTCGTTGGTCCCGGTGGTGAGTGTGAGCACGATGAGCGCGTCCACGCCTGCCTCGGCCGCTACCAACTCCACGCACCGCTGGAAGTCGTCAGGGGGGATCGCGGCGGTGGTGTCCACCGGCCCGGTGACGGCCCCGCCGGGCGGGATGATCTTGGCAAGCTCCTGCTGGACCGCTGGGGCCGGCTGGTGCACAGTCAGGCCACGCTCCACACAGGCATCGGCCGCCAGCACACCCGCCCCACCGGCATTGGAGACTATGGCGATGTTCGGCCCGGCTGGCACCGGCTGGGTGGCCAGCAGGGTGGCGGTGTCGAGCAGTTCACCGAAGCTTTCGGTCGCGACGACGCCCGCCTGCTGGAACAGCGCCTGTCGGCTGACCAGTGGGGTCGCCGCCGCGGCGGTGTGGGAGGCAGCGGCGCGCTGGCCAGCTTCTGACCGGCCCGCGTACACCGTGAGGATGGGCATGGACCGGCCCACCCGCCGCGCCGTGCGGGCGAACTTGCGTGGGTTCCCGAACGACTCCAGGTACAGGACCGCCAGCCTGGTCTGGCCATCCTGCTCCCACCAGGTCAGCATGTCGTTGCCAGACACGTCGTATTTGTTGCCCACCGAGGCGAAGGAAGACACCCCCACCCCGATCCGCGACAAGTGGTTCAGCATGGCGAAGCCCAGTCCACCGGACTGCATCACCAGCCCGGCCGTGCCAGCCACCGGATGAGTGGCGGCGAACGTCGCGTCCAGGCCAATGGACGGGACAGCCACGCCGAAGCAGTTGGGGCCGACCAGGCGCATGCTGTGGCGACGGCACGCGTCGAGCAGGCCAGCAGCCTGCTCGGAGTCCATGGCCGAGGTGATGACCACGATGCCCCGCGCGCCCCGCTGGCCGCACTCCTGCGCCACCCCAGGCACGGCTGCGGGTGGGACCGCCACCACGGCCAGGTCAGGCGCCTCGGGCAGGGCCGACACTGTGGGCAGGCACGGCACGCCTTCCAGTTCGCCCGCGTGGGGGTTGACGGCATAGACACGGCCCGTGAAGCCGCCGCTGACTATATTGTGCAGGATTGAGCGGCCCACGGTGCCCGGCCGCCGACTCGCCCCCACCACCGCGACGGACCCTGGGCACAGCAGCGGCCGCAGGCTCTCAACGTCCGCGCGGCTCTCCCGGCCGGCGACCGCGTCCAGGTAAGGGCTGTCCTCACCCAGCGCGGGCGGCCGGGGGATCGGCATGGTCAGTTCCACCACGTTGTCGACGACCTTGCGGTGGACCGTGAGGCCCGCATCGGAGAACACCCGCAGCATGGCGAAGTTCTCTGGCAGGGTCTCCGCGCGGAAGGCGCGCAGGTGCCTGCCCTGGCCTATGGAAACCAAGTGCTCCAGCAGCAGGGTCGCGATCCCGCGGCCATGCATGTCGTCGGCCACCGCGAAGGCGACCTCCGCCTCGTCCGCCTCGCCGGTGGGCTCGTAGCTAGCCACGCCGACCACCCGCGTGCCCAGCGTGCCCAGCAGCGCGGCATGTTCGGCGTCAGGGGGGCGGCAGACCCGCTGGGCTTCCTGCTCCGCTGCACGCTTGCTTGCGCCGAAGAACCTCAGATAGAGGTTGTCGGGGGACATTCCGTCGTGGAACTCCCGTACACGATGGAAGTCTTTGGGTGTGGCAAGCCTTATCTCGATCGTGGTCCCGTCTGCGAGCAGCGCATAGGACCGTGTGGCGGCCGTGGGTCCGGTCACGGACGGTGCCTCCTCGACATTGCGGTCTGTCACGACGTGCCCTTGCCAGGGCGGTTACGGAGAACCTTGGTGAATGGCCCCGGGAACAACAGCGATATGTGGCCATCGCTGAACCAGCGCACCACATAGGGAGGCGAGCCGTCGGCGTGGTGCAACCCGATGACCTCGCAGGTCCGGTTGTAGTCCGTGTCGTCTGTGACGAGTTGGTCACCGATCCAGGCCTTCATGACACCGGCCTCCTCTCCCGCATTCCTCGTCGCGGCACCCGGTGGTGTCCGGCCTTGCGTCCATGATTGCCGCTGCCCCTGTCCGCTGGCATCAGCCTGACGTCCCCCGGCCAAAGGTCGTTTGGCCCGCCTCCCGATAGGGTCGTTGCGGTAGGTGCGTGGCGCACCCCTGGCGAGCGGAAGGTGGTCGGAGGCGATGGTGACCAGCACCGGTCATGGCGGCACTGACCTTGGCAGGCGGATCCGCGAACACCGTGAGAAGGCGAACCTGAGCACGGAGGAGGCGGCGGCGGGCGCGGGCATGGCGACCAGCTACCTCACCTACCTGGAGACCAGCCCGGACGCCTCGCCGACGCCAGCGGCCGTGGCCCGGCTGGCCTCGTCGCTCGGCACGACCGTGCACGCGATCACGGGTGTGGGCATGGACCTGCCGCCCGGCCGCCAGCCGCTGGAGGGCTGCCCGGTGCTGGAAGTACTCAGTGTGGCCGAGTGCCGGGCGTTCCTGGATGACGGCGGTGTCGGGCGTTTCCTGTTCAGCGAGGCACGGGGACCGGTCGCGGTGCCGGTCAATTTCGCGATGTTCGGTGACGACATCGTGTTCCTCACCACGGCGGATATGGCAGCGAGCGCAGCCGATGGCCGGGAGACGGTGTCGTTCGAGGTGGACCACCTCGACGAAGCGCTCGCCGAGGGGTGGAGTGTGCTGGCCAGCGGCCACGCCCACACCGTGACCGGGGCCGGCGAACTGGCGGAGGCCGCCTCGCTGCACATCACGCCATGGGCGGGCGGCACCCGCGACACCTACGTCCGGCTCGTCCCGGCCGTGCTCACCGGCCGCCGGATCCGCGCGTCTGGCTGAGCCGTCTGCCAGTGACCCGCAGCGGCGTGATGCGGACCGCCTGGTCCCTGTCACCCGCTGGCCAGGGCTCGACTCCCGACTCCCGCATGGCTGCGCGCTCCGCCGGTGTGGTCACCAGGTGCGCGGGGCCCTGGACCAGGACGCTCCAGCCCTCGTGTGTGGCCTTGTCGAACTCGTCGACCTCGAACGCGACCGTGTACTCCGCATGCGCGATCCCGGTGTGCAGATCCTCACCAGTGGGGCTGCCTTCCCCGGTGCGGAAGACGATGCCGCCGTGGTGCAGCTTGTAGTTGACGGGAAACACGGTCAGGCCGAACCGGCCGGGGTAGGCGATCCGGCCGATGCCGCCCCGCTCGATCAGCCGCAGGCATTCGGCCTCGGTCAGCCGTTGAAGCACCGGCTTGCCAGCAGCTGGCGGGCCGCTGTCCGCCGGGCCGTGGTGTGAGTCACCGTGGGTGTGCTCAGGCATTCGTGACCCTTTCCGTGGTCCGTATGGGCAGGCTCTGGCGGGCCAGGCTGGCCGCATTCCCTCGGCACATCGTCCCCCCGCCCAGCCGGTGCGCCTCATGGCAGGGCCGCTGTGGCATGCCGCGGGCTGGCGGTGGCGCTGGCAGCAGGGGCCATGCCGTGGATGACCACCACGGGGCACGCTGCGTGGTGCACGCACCGCTGGCTGACCGAGCCGAGCAGGGCGCTGGCGAACGCGCCGTGGCCGCGGCTGCCCACCACGAGCATGTCCGCGCCCTGTGCCGCGCCGAGCAGCACCCGTGCTGGATCGCCCCGTATCGCGAGACGCCGTACGTTCACATCGCTGTCAGGACCGATGGTGCTGGCCACCATCTCGTCCACGACCGTCTGAGCCGCCCCGGAGAAGTCGAGGTCCTCGTATATGGCCGTCGGCACGAAGCCGTACCCTCCGGCTGGGACCGGGTAGTGCCAGGCGATGACAGCGTCCACGCTTGCACCCGTGAGGCTGGCCTCCCAGACAGCCCACTGCAGTGCGGCACGGGAGGACGCAGAGCCGTCCACGCCGACCACGATGCGGCGAACGCCGTGGTCACTAGTAGTCCTCATCGTTACCCTCCTCCTCGATCGCTGGGCCCAGGGGGTCTTCGGCTGCGACGACCACGACCTGGCAGGGGGCATGTGCGGTGCAGTAGACACTGACCGACCCGTGGATGGCCCGCTTCAGGCCGTGCCTGCGCTGGGTTCCGACCACCAGGACGTCTCCGCCCCTGGCCATGTCCTGGACTAGGACGCGGCCAGGGTCACCTTCTGGGGTCTCGACCGTCACGTCGAGGTCGCGCAGTGCTTCGTCCCCGGCGATGTCGTGCAATGCCTTACGGGCCAGACGCTGCGCCGCCTCACGTGGCTCGGTGCCCTGGAACGCGAAGACCACGTGGCCGCGGCCGTCTCTGCGGTGGCGCCTGCCGCCATGGCGTGGCAGGCCGAGCGCCCATGACCGGACAGCCACGAGCGGTACGTGCTGGGACTGGGCCAGGCGTACCGCCCAGCCCAGGGCGGCGAGGCCGCCTGGTGAGTCATCGACCCCGATCACGACCCGCGGCTGCGTGCCGTCGGCGGGCGGTTTCGGGACGCTCAGCGCTGATATGGCCGCCATGACCTCCTCACCTCTTCCTGGTCTCGGTCTTCTGCCCCCAGGATCCTCAGCGGCACCGGCCATTCCCAGGGGCCGCGGACCTGCCGTGCCTGCGTGAGGTCCCGCCTATGACGGACCTTCGTCCCTAGGGCGCCCCTCCTCCTGGTGGTGTGCTGGGGATGGGCGAGGGAGACCCGGAAGACGCGGGGATACGGAACAGCAGCCCGTACACCGCGCAATCGGGATCCGCGAGAAGCGGGTGGGGTCTCCCTCGTCAGCATGCCAATGCGGGACGGAGGCAGCCATGTTCGAGGTTCGCATCCACGGGCGGGGCGGCCAGGGAGTCGTCACAGCCGCGGAACTGCTGTCCGCGGCCGCCTTCGCCGAAGGCAGGTACGCGCAGGCGATCCCCAGCTTCGGGTCGGAGCGGACAGGCGCCCCCGTCGTGGCGTTCTGCCGGATCGATGATGCGCCCATCAGGACGCGCGAACCGGTCGCGAGCCCGGACGCGCTGCTCATCCAGGATCCGACGCTCCTGTACCAGGTCAACGTCTTCGAGGGTGCCAGCCCCGGCGTGCTCGTGCTGATCAACTCCGCGAGCTCGCCTGTCCAGCTCGGCATCTCCGAGCTGGACCGCGAGGCCCCACCCGCGGCGGTGCTCAGTGTCCCCGCGACCGACATGGCCCTGCGTCATCTGGGCCGTCCCGTACCGAACGCAGCCCTGCTAGGTGGCTTCGCCGCGATGTCCGGCATCGTTTCGCTGGACTCGCTGGTGACCGCCATCGAGCAGCGCTTCCACGGGGCGGTCGCGCGTGGGAACGTCGCGGCGGCCCGTGAGGCATTCGCGAACGTCACCAAGCAGGCCGCCGCAGGGGACCAGCCATGGACGCCATTGCAGCCGCCCGCGCCGCAGGAAGCAACTGATGGGCATGCGACCGACAGGCAGCCAACCACGCGACGAAACAGTGGCGGGCCTCCAGCAGGAGCGCGCCAGCTCGAAGGGTCGCGTGGGGTCGCTGAGGCGGTAGGACGGTGCCGCCCGGAGGTCATCTGCGCTTACCCGATCTCACCGCAGACGCACATCGTGGAGGCGCTCAGCCGACAGGTGAAGTCCGGTGAGCTGGCCCCCTGTGAGTTCGTCAACGTCGAGTCGGAGTTCGCGGCCATGTCGGTCGCGATCGGCGCGTCCGCCGCTGGTGCCCGCGCCTACACAGCGACCGCCAGCCAGGGGCTGCTCTATATGACCGAGGCGCTCTACAACGCGGCCGGGCTGGGCCTGCCGATCGTCATGACCGTGGCGAACCGCGCCATCGGTGCCCCGATCAACATCTGGAACGACCACAGTGACGCGATGTCACAGCGTGACTGCGGCTGGGTCCAGCTCTACGCCGAGACCAACCAGGAGGCGCTCGACCTCCACGTCCAGGCGTTCCGGATCGCCGAGGAAGTGTCGCTGCCGGTCATGGTCTGCATGGACGGGTTCATCCTGACCCACGCCTGCGAACCCCTGGAGGTTCCCAGCCAGGCGCGGGTCGACAGCTTCCTCCCGGCATACGAGCCACGCCAGGTGCTCGACCCGGCCGAACCGGTCTCGATCGGCGCCATGGTCGGCCCAGAGGCCTTCATGGAGGTGCGTTACCTGGCCCATGCCCGCCAGGACCAGGCGCTGCGCCTGGTCCCTGAGGTGGCCACGGAGTTCGCCGCCGCGTTCGGCCGCGATTCGGGTGGCCTGGTCCGGCCGTACCGGACCGGGGACGCGGAGACCATCGTGGTGGCGCTCGGTTCGGTGCTCGGCACCATTAAAGACGCTATCGACGAGCTGCGCGGCGAGGGAATGGCGCTCGGTGTGCTCGGCCTCACCTCGTTCCGGCCTTTCCCTGTGACGCAGGTCAGGGCCGCTCTGGGCAAAGCCCGGCGGGTGGTCGTCTTCGAGAAGGCGCTGGCCGTGGGCATCGGGGGCATCGTGTCGGCCGATGTACGGATGGCCCTGCCCGGTATCGGGGCGCGCTGTCACACCGTCATCGGCGGCCTGGGCGGCCGGCCGGTCACCAAGGCGTCGTTGCGCAGCATGCTGAGCACCGCGCACCTCGGTGTGCTCGACCCGCTGACCTTCCTCGACCTGGACACCGAGCTGGTCCAGCGGGAAATCCAGCGCGTGGCGGCCAGCCGGCGCAGCGGACCGGCCGCCGAGAACATGCTGCGTGACCTCGGCCATGACCTCGGCACTGTCACCTCAGGGATCCGGTAAGGAGGACTGTCATGCCTGTGCAGCAGATCAAGTTCTACCAGACAGGCAGTTTCGCGGCGGGCAACCGCCTGCTGGACCCCGAGCAGCGCTCGGTGCAGTCTGACGCCCACCGGACCAACTCCCTGAACTGCGGTCACCGCGCATGCCAGGGGTGTGGTGAAGCACTGGGCGCCCGTTATGCACTCGACGCCGCGATGCGGGCGACGGGGAACCGGATGATCGCTGTCAACGCGACCGGCTGCCTGGAAGTCTTCTCCACCCCCTTCCCCGAGACCTCATGGCAGATCCCCTGGATCCATTCGCTGTTCGGCAACGCACCCGCCGTCGCGACCGGAATCGCCGCGGCGATGCGTGCCAAAGGCCGCACGGACGTGCGGGTGGTGGGCCAGGGCGGCGACGGCGGCACCGTGGACATCGGGTTCGCCTGCCTGTCCGGCATGTTCGAGCGCAACGACGACGTGCTGTTCATCTGCTACGACAACGAGGCGTACATGAACACCGGCGTGCAGCGCTCCGGTGCCACGCCCCCTGCGGCAAAGACCGCGACCACTCCGGCCGTAGGCCCCGAGCCGGGCAATGTCTTCGGTCAGGGCAAGAACGCGCCACTGATCGCGGTGGCGCATGAGATCCCCTATGTCGCCACCGCCACGGTGGCGGGCCTGCGCGACCTGGAGTACAAGGTCCGCCGGGCCATGGAGTTCCACGGTGCCCGGTACCTGCACATCCTGGTGCCGTGCCCGCTGGGCTGGGGCAGTGCGTCCTGTGACACGGTCAAGATCGCCCGGCTGGCCGAGCAGACCGGCCTGTTCCCCGTGTTCGAGGCCGAACAAGGCACGGTGGTGGGCGTCTCCAAGATCCGCAAGCAGGTTCCGGTCACGGAGTACCTGAAGTTGCAGGCCAGGTTCGCCCACCTCTTCGGCTCCGAGCACGGGGAGGTGGTCATCGCCCGGCTCCAGGCGCTCGCCGACCGCAACATCACCCGTTTTGGCCTGCTGGACGCCACGGAGGGAGTGCAGTGATGGACAAGCCGTTCGCGATCACCCTGGATGTGGGGTCCAGCCTGGCGAACAAGACCGGGTCGTGGCGGACCGAGCGGCCCGTCTACGTGGACCGCCTGCCCCCATGCAACAACGCCTGCCCCGCTGGCGAGAACATCCAGCAGTGGCTCTACCACGCCGAAGAGGGGGGCTATGAGGCGGCCTGGCGGCAGGTCATGGCGGACAACCCGCTGCCAGCGGTCATGGGACGGGTGTGCTACCGGCCGTGTGAGACGGCCTGCAACCGGGCGCAACTGGACGCCGCAGTCGGGATCAACTCGGTAGAGCGCTTCCTGGGCGACGAGGCCATCAAGCAGGGGTGGACTGTCCCGGTCACCGCGGCCTCCTCCGGCAAGCGGGTGCTGGTGGTCGGTGCTGGGCCATCCGGCCTTTCCGCCGCCTACCATCTGAGGCGCCTCGGCCACGCTGTCACCATCAAGGATGCGGCGCCCGAAGGTGGCGGCATGATGCGCTACGGCATCCCCGCCTACCGGTTGCCGCGCCAGACACTCGACGCCGAGCTCGGCCGGATCCTGGCGATGGGGGTCACGCTGGAATCGGGCCAGAAGGTGACCGACGTGGCCGCCGCCATGAAGGATGAAGGCTTCGACGCCGCGTTCCTCGCCGTCGGCGCCCAACTGGGCAAGCGTGCCTACATCCCGGCAGGCGACTCGGCGCGGATCCTCGATGCTCTGTCCATGCTGCACGGGGTCGCGGAGGGGGAGGCTCCGATGCTGGGCAGGCGGGTGGCGGTATACGGGGGTGGCAACACCGCCATGGACGCCGCCAGGACCGCACGGCGGCTAGGTGCGGCCGACGCGGTGGTCGTCTACCGCCGCACCAGGGAACGGATGCCAGCCCACGACATCGAGGTCGCCGAGGCGGCCGAGGAGGGTGTGCGGATGATGTGGCTGTCCACGATCACCCACGCCGAGGCCGGCACGCTGACTATCGAGAAGATGCGGCTGGATGACACCGGGTTCCCCCAGCCGACCGGAGAGTTCGAGGAACTCGCCGCAGACTCGCTGGTACTGGCGCTCGGGCAGGACACCGACCTCTCGCTGCTGGACGGCGTCCGCGGGGTGGAGACGGACCACGGTGTGGTCAAGGTCGGCCCCGGCCTCATGACCGGCTGCCCCGGCATCTTCGCTGGCGGCGACATGGTCCCGGCCGAGCGCAGCGTGACCGTCGCGATCGGGCACGGCAAGAAGGCAGCGCGCCACATCGACGCATGGCTGCGCGCCGCCATCCGCGAGCCAGCCCCGCGTCATGAACTCGCCGAGTTCGGCATGCTAAACACCTGGTACTACTCGGATGCCCCGGCCACGGTGCGTCCCCAGCTCGAGCTCGCGCGGCGGGTCTCCACGTTCGACGAGGTCGTCGGCGGGCTCGACGAGTCCAATGCGCTGTTCGAGGCGCGCCGGTGCATGTCGTGCGGCAACTGTTTCGAATGCGACAACTGCTACGGCGTCTGCCCGGACAACGCCGTGGTCAAGCTCGGGCCGGGGGAGCGCTACCGCATCGACCTGGACTACTGCAAGGGCTGCGGCATCTGCGTGGCCGAGTGCCCGTGCGGTGCAATCGTGATGGAGCCCGAGCGCATCTGAACAGGTACATGACGGTGAAGACCGGAGGCTGCGATCGTGGCCTATGTGCTGGAGCTCGATAACTTGAGCCGCCGGTTCGGCAATGTGATGGCTCTTGACGACCTGAGCTTCAGCGTCCCGGCGGGACAGGTGGTGGGGTTCCTCGGCCCGAGCTTTATTCCCGCTTGCTGACGACTGGCCAGGCGTGGACAGGCAGGCCGGTTTCCGCGCACTGGAGATAGTGGTTGAACATGATGGCCAGCGCGCGCTGCCGGCCGTGGCGCCGCTCGGCTGCGGCGAGCGTGGCGCGCTGCCACGCGGCGCCTGTCCGCCCGGAGGCTGCCCTGGCTGAGATCACGCTGAGGAGGGTGTCCGCTTCGGCGGTTGTCACGCCGGCCTGGAGTAGCCCTTGTCGTGCCGCGGGCACCAGCTCGGTGACAAGTTCGCTGGCGGGAAGGGTTTTTGTTTGGTCTCGGTGCCCGGCTGGCCAGGTCAGCCGGGCGGACAGGCCGTGCTGGGCGGCGCGGTAGAACCCGTGGTCGGCCCGTTCGAACGGCAGGGCGTAGGTCCATTGCTGGTCCTGGTGTGCCAGCCACAGGGTCAGCCCGATCAGGAAGGCGGCATTGGCGAGCATGTCGACGACGGTGGGGCCGACGGGCAGTGCCCGCATCTCGATGCGCAGGTGCCCGCCTGACGCGGAGTCGTAGATGGCCCGGTTCCAGCGCCAGACGGTACCTTGGTGCAGCCTGAGCTCGTTCAGCGGCGGTGCCTGCGGTCCGGGGCCGCCGACCCGCGGACCCGGACCGCAGGGCACCGGCAGCAGCGGCTGGTACAGGCGGACGCTCTCGGTGAACAAGTCAAGCGCCTCGCCTCGCAGCCACCCGGTCCCCAGCGCCGTGCGGGCCGGCCGCCGACGTGGGCCCTGGGCCTGGCGGTCGTCGACGGACTGCTTGAACAGGGCGATGCGGGTTTCCTCCCAGAGCCGGTGACCCAGGAAGGTTGGCGAGTTGCCGGATACCGCCAGCGCGGGCACGGTGGCCAGCTGGGCCGCGTTGTAGGTGCGGGTGAAGTCGGCCGGATTGACCCGAAGGTGCACCTGGAACGAGCTGTTCGCCCCCTCCAGTGCGACATCCTCGCTAGTCAGCTCGAGCGGGTCCTGGCCCGCGATCCGGATACGAAACCGGTCCTGGCGCAACCGCCGCAAGCCACTGTCTAGCGCCCGATACCGCGGAACATCGGTCATGATGCCCGGGCCGAAGTCAGCGCGGGTCAGGGTAGGCAAGATGCCGATCAGCGCAAGCCGGCCCGCCTGGCTTCTGGCCGCTTGGGCCACGTGATCAAGCAGCACGTTCAGCTCGCCTCCGAGTGCGGCAAACGGCCGGCCAGCCAGCGGGACGGGTGAGGCGTTGAGCTCCAGGTTGAACCGGTCCAGCTCAACGGTGACCCGGGGATCGGCCACCGCGGCACGGATAACCTGGTTACGCGGCAGCGGCCGGCCCGCGGAGTCGACGAGGAACAGTTCCAGCTCGGCACCGATTGTGGCCGGGCCGACGCCGAACCCGGGCCTGTCAAGCAACTGCCCTAGCGCGGACAGGCATTCGGTGAGCCGCCCGGCGAAGCGCAAGTGGTCACTGTCGTCGAACTCTTCTTGGTCTATGTCGGTTCCCATGGCCGGCCTCACTGTGACGAAAGGGACGTACGGCTTGGGCGGTGCCGCCCGGCACCGATACGGCGGGCACCCCGGGTGCGGAGATGCGCCGGCCTGTCAGCGTCGCTGGCAGGATGCGCACATAGTGGGCCTTAGCGCCCGGTGCCAACGGGTGCAGCGGCAGCTTGCGCAGGCGTGCAAGCTCCTCCGGGTCGGTGACCTCGACGGCCTCACCACGGACCACGACGCTCCAGCCGGTGCAGGTGGCTGGGTCGGCCCCGTCGATCTCGAACGCGACCCGGCTGCCCCTGGCCGCAGCGTCCAGCTTGGTTCCTTCGTCAGTGCGGAGCACCACCATGTGACGGTCGAGGACGAAGTTGACAGGAAACACCACAGGTCCGAGGTCATCGACGACAGCCACCCGGCCGAGCTGCTCCCGGGCCAGCAGCTCGAAGCACTCGCGCTTGGTGAGTTCCTGCCATCGGCCCGGGCGGCCCCGCCGTTCATCCATGGCTACCGCCAAGGTGTCCGCCGCCTCCGGACAAGACGTCCCCGGGTGGCCGCCGGACGCTGGCCGCCGCCTGGGTCACCGCCCCGAACCTGAGCACCAACTGCGGGTAGGCGCCGTCACTGACCCGCGTCCGGATGGACTCGCGGAGCCAGCGCAGCTCAAGCGGCTGGGTGTGCAGTGCGGCCGCGACCCCAAATGCGCTGGCGGTGAGCAGGATCCGCTGCAGGGCCTGCCCGGCGTTGACCCAGTCCCCGGGACGGTCATGGGCGGTGGTGAGCACGCCCACGACTCCGGCGGACCGGAAATGCGGCGTGGTGCTGAGCGGTGGCAGGCCCCACCCACGGCCGCAGGCGAAGTCCCGGCCGGGGAAGTCCGGGTCGGTGTGCTCGGCCCGCGCCGGGTAGGCGGTCGGCGGCACGCCGTCGGCCCGTGCACTGCCCGGTGCCGGAGCCCACCGGGCCAGATCCCGGACCAATGCGCTGTCCTGCCGCTGGCAGCGTTCCGCGGTCGCGACAGCCGCCGCCAGCGCCGCCCGCTGCCCGTCGTCGGCGACGATGCGCAGCATCGCCCCATGCCTGGCGGCACCCTCACGCAGCGCCGCGAGCAGCCCCGGCGGCAGCGGCACCAGGTCGAACCCGCCGCGGTGCGTCCTCCGCTGCCGCACCTGCCCGAACAGCTGCCGCTCGAACTCCGTGACGGCCGCCCGCCGCCCCCAGCACACATGGGCGACCAGCAGCGGCTGGCCCGCATCGGGCAGGGCGGATGTCTCCGGGATGTAGCCGAGTGACCGCAGCGCCAGCCGGGCTGTGAACAGCGCCGCGCCGCAACTGATCATCATCTCCCGGCCGTCAGGGTCGGCCACGTGCAACTGCCGCCCGGCGTCGGCATGCAGGCTGAACTGCTGCCCGTCGGCGGTGAACCGCCAGGGCTGCGTGTTGTGTACCGAAGGCGCCCACACCGCCGCCGTCACCACGTAGCTGGCGATCTCATCCGCGCTCAGCGGCGCTGGACATGCGGGCTGCTTGTCAGGCAGCGGCGGGGCGCCCGTGGCTTCTCGTAGGCGAGGCGGCCATATGTCAGGCATGCTGCCAGTTCACATCTGCACAGCGGGCCGGTACAGGTCCGAATGTCCGCCTGTCGTGGGACGTTCGCCCGCCCCGGTAGCCGCCCAGCGACCCTGCTGACAGAAATCGAACCGCTGAGGCCTGGGCAAAGCAAGGACCTTCAGCACCTGGGAGCCGACGTTGGCCTCTGACCACGCATCTGCCGTGGTGAGACCGTGGAGGCGGTAGAAAACCGACCCGATAGGAAAGGGAAGAAGGCGGGGCGGTGGTGGCCGTCAACGCCCTCGTGGGAACCCGGATATAGCCCCGAATCGGGGAACTAATAGTGCCGCCGAGGCGGCACGGACGAAATGGAGGCAAGTCATGCGAACTATCACCGTGGGGGTGGATGGGTCAGCCCACGCCCACTACGCGCTGGAATGGGCGGTAGGTGAGGCGGCGGCGCACCACGCCACACTCAATGTGGTGACCGTCAACCCGGTTGCCGTGAGCCAGTGGACTCAGCAGCCGATCAGCTACCCAGCCGACGAGCGCGCACTTGCGGACGCACGCGATGCCGCGACAGACGCCCTGAACAAGCTCATCGCTGAGCGTGGTGGGCCCCAGCCAGCATCGGTGTCTGTCATGGCGGTCAACGGGAACGTCGTATCGGAACTGCTGAACGCGTCACGTGACAGTGACCTTCTCGTAGTCGGGTCGCGGGGCGGCGGCGGGTTCAGCCGGCTGTCGCTGGGTTCGGTGAGCGGCCAGATCGTGCACCACGCGCGGTGCCCGGTGGTTGTCGTCCCGCATGGACGCGAGGAATGACCATATTGCCGCGGCAACAAATGGTTGAGCGGTGAGCGTGATTGGCTCACCGCTCAACCATTTGAACTACGCATGACCAAGGTCCCCCGGAGCCGGGACGCAGCGCCATAGTGCGGGCCGGAGCCGAAGGCGAGGCTTGAGAGTAGGTATGAAACCTTGGGAGGTGAGCGGAGATGGCTCGGACAGACATCCACCTTGACGCGATGCTCCGGCACCTGGGTGCTGCCTATTATGAGTCCCTCCAGGGCAGGGCCACGCGCGCCGATGTCAACCGGGCGCTCGACACTGTGGAAGAGCACCTGAAGGGGCTGGACCAGGCCGGGCATGGGGTCACGCCTGCCCCGGCCGGGAGGCGCCGCCCACGCGCCGCGGGCGAACGGCACCACTCAGGGCGGTGGCAGCGGCGGGTGCGTGACGTCATGACCACGTCGGTGGTGACGGTGGACCGCCTCACCCCCTACAAGGAGATCACCCGTCTGCTGGCCGAGCGCCGGATCAGCGGGGTGCCGGTGCTGGCGATGGGCCAGCATGTGGTCGGTGTGGTGACCGAGGCTGACCTGCTGGTCGTGGAGGCCGAGGACACCCGCCGCGCCCGGATGCGTGGCGGCCGGCGCTTCCGCTGGCCCACACGTCAGCCAGCGAAGTGGGGACTGACCGCAGGCGAGTTGATGACCACACCGCCGGTGACGATCCACCCCGACGCGACGGTCTCGGGTGCGGCGCGGGTGATGAACTCGCACCACGTACGGCGGCTGCCGGTGGTGGACCCGGCCGGCAAGCTGCTCGGGGTCATCAGTCGGCGAGACCTGCTGAGTGTGTTCCTGCGGCCAGACACTGAGATCACCGAGAACGTCCAGAACCTGCTGGATGACGTCCTGCGGGGCGAGGCAGCCGGTATCTCGGCCGTGGTGCGCAATGGGGTGGTGGTCCTGAACCAGCGGTCCGAAGCCCCGGTGGACCGGGAGATGACCGCCATGGCGGTCCGCCTCATCTGGAACGTTGACGGCGTCGTTGACGTGGTGACCAGGATCGTCGAGCACCGTCCCAGCGAACCGGAGCAGGCCACCCCACCCCGGAGTCCGGTGCCCGCTGCCCCCGGACCGAAATAGCGTGGGCACCCCCCATGGACAGGGATCTGAGTGAGCAGCGCATCGTGGCCGGGATGCACCGGTCAGCGGCGTCACTGGCCGCCTTGCGGTGGGCCGTCCGGGAGGCGTCTCTGCGCGACGCGCGGCTGGATGTGGTCCACGCCTGGGAGGACCGGGCCAAGATCATGGCTCCCTACGCCGCGTATGCTGCGCTGGCCGGCTATGACATCGAGGACCGCGACGAGGCTGCCGCCGAGTTGCGCGAGGCAGCATGGGCCGTCCTGGGCGGCCCGCTACCTGACACGGTGACCCTCAAGGTGGTCGAAGGACCGGCCGCCCGGGTGCTGATCGAGCAGGCCACCGGAGCGGACCTGCTGGTGCTCGGCGGCGGCAGTGACCCTGGGCGCGGCAGCGCCGGTGCGGTCGCACAGGCATGCCTGCGTCACGCCCCCTGCCCGGTGACGGTGGTCTGCGGGGACGTAGCGGCCCAGCCGTTGCCTCCCCTGTCCCGCGCTGTCGGCCATGGCCGTCCCGTCCGGACACATGGCCGTCCCGTCCGGACGCCCAGCGGCTGAGATGGGCTGGGGTTGCGATGAGACTGTGGAGGCCAAGCCGGACGGCGCAGGAGGGCGGCCGGCTGCGGTGGTGGCTGTGGCCCGATCGTAACCCGCTGCGGCGGCGCACTGACCGGGCGGAAGCGTGCATCTTCGCGGGCATGCTCATGGTGTTCCTGGTGGGAGCGCCGATGGCCACCTACGCGGCCGCCCGTTCGATGTACGACTCCGGCATGCGCACCCAGCTCACCGAGCAGGAGACCTGGCACCGGGTTCCGGCGGTCCTGCTCGCCAAAGTACCGGCACTGGACTGTTCACCGTTCCCCGGTGGCTGCAGCCAACAGGAGGCGGTGCGTGCCCGGTGGCGCGCACCGGACGGTGCGGTGCGCACCGGGCAGGTGCTTGCGCCAGCGGGTATGGCCGCGGGGAGCACCATCGCGGTGTGGTCGGACGCCGATGGAGCGCCCACGGGTCCGCCGTTGACACACCGGTTGGTGGTTGGCCAGACCATCCTCACCATAGTGACGGTCCCTCTCCTGCTCGTTTGTGTGTTTTGGTGCGCTGGGGCGGGAGCGCACGACTTCGCCCAGCGGCGCCGGATAGCTGCCTGGGACGCGGACTGGCGGGTCACCGGCCCACGGTGGACCGCGCGTCGTTGAGCACGGCGGCACGTGGAGCTCATCGGCCGGTACCAGATGTGCTGACACCCGGGTGGGGGAGCGGCTGAGCGTTGCGACCGCGGCCTATCGCGAGAACAGGTGCAGGCCCAGCCAGGCCCACCAGGCGACCACGGCGATCCGCCCGGTGCGGCTGTGCATGAGCCGGGAGAACACCGCACCCATCGTGGGGATCCGGGATCCGCGACGATGCGCTGCGAGGTTCAGTCCTATCCCCGCGACGGCGAATGCCAGGAAACCCGCGACTGTGATGACGTGGCTGGTCATCGTCGGGCCAGGTACCAGCCGAGGGCCAGCCATGCGAACAGCACGCTGGCGCGGCCGGGCACCGACGCGAGTACCGGGTCCATGAGGTTGCTCAGTGTCGGGTGGGCGTAGGAGTTGGTGGTCAGCGCTGGCTGGAGGAACAGGGCCGTGAGCTCCCACCCGGCTGCGCCGACCAACACCGCCGTCCACGCGCTCACCCCGACCCAGCCCAGCTTCTTGGGTGGGTCGGTGGACCCTGCCGAGACCACCCACGCGGCCAGCACGGCCACCGCTGCGACGGCGGTCACCGAGATCGTGGCCGGCCATGAATAGCGCTTCAGCAACCCCACCGACACCGCGAACACCAGGCCCGCGACCACTGCGGGCAGCAGCAACCGGTCCATCACCGCCCGGCGCCGCTCGACCGGCATGCCGGGGGCCAGCGGCGGGCGGCCGCGGCTGCGTGCATGGTCCCATACCAGTGCCAGCCCGACCACGCCCAGGTACCCAGCCCGCACGGTGTCGCCGGTCAGGTAGGAGAACACCGCAGCGATAAGGAATGTGAAGACCACCGGGTGCACGACCGCCAGGACACCCGCTGCCAGCGGGCGGCGTGTCGCGACCGGTGGGTCTCGTGTTTCGGGCGTGATCATGGCTGGACGGTACTCCTGGCGGCCTTGTGGGCCAAGGGCCTGGTCTCAAGTGCTTGGCCCTACTACCTGGCCCTGGAGCGGAGAGCATAAGAACATGACAGGCGAGGCGGTAAGGGGAGCGTTGGATGAGCACCAGTGACGCGGTGGTGATAGACAGGCAGGCCGTCCGGAACTACGACCCTTGCATCTCCTGCGCAGCCCACTTCCTGGACCTGCACGTGGACCGGGCATGACCGAGTCAGATTCCGCGAAACCCACCACCCATGTGGCACCCGCGCCAGAGCCAGCGGGCGCCACCCGGAGCACGGTGCACCGAGCGCTGGTGATCGGGGTGGGCAACCCATACCGCAGCGACGATGGTGCTGGGCTCGCCGTGACCGCCCGGGTCCGGGAGCACGCCCCGCCCGGCGTCCAAACGGTTGACATGGAAGGCGAAGTGGTCTCGCTGCTCGACGCCTGGGAAGGCGCGTCAGTGGTGTACCTGGTGGACGCGGTGTGGTCCGGCGGAGAGCCGGGGAGCGTGTACCGCTTCGACGCCTGTGGCGGGCTGGCGCCCGCGGCGTTCCGTCACCGTGGCACCCATACGTTCAGCGTGGCCGACACCATCGAGCTGGCCCGTGCCCTGGACCGGCTGCCGCCCCGGCTGGTCGTTTACGGCATCGAGGCTGCCAGCTTCGCGGCTGGGACCGGCCTGTCGCCCGAAGTGGCGGCTGCCGTGCGCGATGTGACCAGCCGCCTACTGGACGAGCTGGCCTCCGAGAGCCGCAGCGGCTGACGGCCATCCCGTGCCTGTGCGCCCCTCCCGGGCCTGAGCTGGGTGGTACAGCGCCTTCCCTGCGCGCGTAGCTCAGCACCCGGGGTAAGTATCTAGCCGGCCTTCCTCACCTGGGCCTGAGCTGGTCGGACTCCACTTTGGGTATGCCGCGCAGGGTTGTGATCGCCTCCAGCGTCGCCTGGAACACGAAACGTTCCCGTTTCGGGCTGGCCAGGAACCGCGCCGCCGCTGCGATCGGCTCTGACCACCCCGGGCCGTTGCCCAGGGCGCGGGACTCCGAGACCGCGGCCTGGGCCGTTTTCACCACGTGGGCTACCATGATCGGCGCTGTGGAGTGGTCGTGCGCGGCCGCCTGGGCCAGTGACTGTTCCAGCTCGGCACGCGGCCCGGTGAAGCCGTCAACCAGCGCCACTGCCGCGTCCGGGTCGCGGTCGGCGATCGCCCGGTGGACCTGGGACGCGTCGGTGGTCGGGTGGGGTGCGGGCCGCCTGCGGCCTGGGTTGCGTTCGTCGAACTGGCCGGTCCACTGAACGAACCAGGCAGCGTGGAACAGCCCGCGCAGCACCTGCGGCGACGGGTCATTGGCCCACGCCCAGCGCAGCGCATTGAGGTAGGTCAGGGTGTGGGTGACATCCAGCCATCCCCAGTCGTTCGTGTCGTCGGTGTCCAGTTCGATGTCGAACCTGGCCAGGCGCTCGGCCGCAGCCCGGCCGGTCGCGTCGATCACCGTGGTCACTGGCGCCCCCGCTGCCAGTGCTCCCACCAGGGCGCGCAGCGCCTCCTCCGGTGACCCGTCGGTCAGTGCCCGGCAGTATCCGGGCTGGTCGAAGGCGGCGCCGGCGCCGTCGGGGCGCGCCAGCGATGCCAGGTCCGGGCCGGCCGTCTGCCACGCCCTGAGGAACTTGCGCATATAGGGGAGCTTGTCGTAACGGGTGCCGAGCACCATCTGAGGCACCAGCGGCGACAGCACCGCGTCCGCCTCCTCCCAGCCGATGCCGTCGAGCAGTTCGAACGCCTTTTGCACGAAGATCATCGCGTGCCCGTAGGCCAGGAAGTGGTCGGTCACCGCGGTCAGCAGCGTGTGCCGCAGGGCGGCTGGCGAGACGCCGGCCGCGATCAGTCCCCGCAGCAGCGCCTCTGCCTCCGTGGCCCGTTCCTCATCGACCAGCACCGGGTAGGCGCGCAGTGCCTCCTGCGCCGACCCGTACGCCGCGACCGGGTCCACCGGGTCAGGCCGCGGCCGGGCCGGGCGGCGGACCTGGTTGTCCGCGGCCACGGACAGGCCCTGGATCACCGGCAGCGCGCGCAGCGACTCCTCGAAGAACCGGCTCATCCGCAGGCAGTCGGTGAGTGTGGCCAGCGAGTGGTCCCAGCCGTTCTCCGCGCGCGGTGCCGCGTATCTGACCCCCTCGCGCACCACATCGGCCAGGGGAGTGCCGATCTGCTGCAGCCGCATCGCGTCCCGCGCCATCCGGCCGACGTCGAGGTCGTCCATGGCCGCGGCCAGGCTGCGGAACAGTTCGGGCCGGATCGTCTCGGCCGGCGGCTCGGCGATGTCTACTAACACCTGGCCGTCACGGACCTGGACCGGGTAGGTCCGGATGTCCTCCCCGCCGTACCGGCAGGTCCCGGTGCCCAGTTCGAACTTCCAGTTGTGCCACGCGCAGGTGAGCATGTCGTCCTTGACCTCACCCCGCACCAGTGCATAACCCTGGTGCGGGCATCTGTTGTCACTGGCGAAGACCCCTCTGGGCGTCCGGAACAACGCGATCCGCTTGTCCAGGTACGCAAACGACCTGGCGCCGCCCTCCCGGATGTCGTCCACTGCCGCCGCGCGAACCCACTCACTCACGCCCGCCTCCCGTCGTCTCAGCCCCGCTGACTCGTACGCTAAATCCTCAAGTTGACTTGAGGTCAAGACCTGGGAATAACGCTGATGGTGTAATGACTCAGGCGGTGGCGCACTGACTAAGGAGAAGTGCCATGAATGGGACGTCCTACCCCGTCACATTTTCGGTCGACTACCCAGACCGGCCCCTTGACCGGCTGACGAGCTTCTTCCGCATTTTCACCATCATCCCCATCGCGATCGTCCTGGGAGCAGTGGACGGCGGGACGTGGACGTGGAGCTACCATAACGGCACCACCGGAGCGGCGGCGGGTGCCGGTGGCCTGCTGTTCTTCGGCCCGCTTCTCATGATCTTGTTCCGGCGCAAGTACCCGCGCTGGTGGTTCGACTGGAACCTCGAACTGCAGCGGTTCGCCAGCCGGGTCTTCATCTACCTGGCCCTGATGGACGACAAGTACCCGTCCACCGACGACCACCAGTCAGTCCACCTCGACTACTCCTACCCAGACGCTGAGCATGATCTGAACCGGTGGCTGCCGCTAGTCAAATGGCTGCTCGCGATCCCGCACTACATCGTGCTGTTCTTCCTGGACATCGCCGCGCTCGTCGCGGTGGTCGTGGCGTGGTTCGCGGTCCTGTTCACCGGCCGCTACCCACGGGCCTTGTTCGACCTGGTCGAGGGGGTGGCGCGCTGGAACACACGCGTCGTCGGCTACGCCGCGACCTTGGTGACTGACTCCTACCCGCCGTTCCGGCTGGGCCCCTGACCGCTGGCTCGTGGCACCCGGCTCCGCTGCATGCGTGGGCCTATCACACACCCACACGTCAACGCGAAGAGCGCCATGAGGCACGCCCCGCCCCACACAATGGCGAGGATCAGGCCCGGCGATGGGTGGTAACTGGCGGGTTCAGCGATCAGGACCGCCGCCACCGCCACGGTTGCCGCCAGCCCGAACACGACCCCTGCGGGCAGCGAAGGACGGACGCACAGCCAGTTGCACAGGCGGGCCAACCTCGGCCAGTTCTCGAACACGTGGGACCGGCTTATCAGGTAGGAGAAGAGCAGCAGGGCGAACACCAGCACCATCCCCGTGACGAGCGGTGGCGACCAGTCGGATGGGGTGCATTGTGTGCACCCCTGGTCCCAGGTGGCCTGTGCCGCGTCCGCCAGGAACCGCATGACTACCGCTGGGCCCACCACCACCACGACCCAGTAGGCGGGCCGCGCCGCCCAGTGGGTGAACCAGTTTCCGTGTGTCATCAGCGTGAGCGCATAGAAGAACGACAGTACGGATGTCCCGAAGATGGTTCCGTACAGCAGGAGCAACGCGTCGAACTTGCCTAGGTCGCCGACTTGTGCGGTGAGGCTCGCGTACAGGAATGATGAGACCGCCAGCGATGCCATCGAGTAGAAGAGCGTCCCTGCAACCTGGTCGCGGCGTATTGGGTACTCCTGCCCGACCTCGACGGGGAGCCTCCCGCGGAGGTCACGGTATGCAGGTGGTTGTCGCTCGTTCTCATTCTCTGGTCCGCCGGGGCCGCGCTTGCCATCCGCGCTGTGTGACCCTTCTGACCGCTCATAGGCGAGGTAGATCGCTAAGGCGGCGAAACTGAATCCGGTCATGATCTCGGCGAAGCTGGCATAAGTGCTAGCCGTAACGCCCAGGTCAGAACTCTGGGGCAGCGGCATCACATAGTGCGTGAACGGCGTTGCACCCGAAGATGTGACTCCCATCCCCGCCCTCCCTCACCCGGCGTGCACGCCTCCGTCAGCGGATGGCGGCCCGCTTCTGGCGCAAAACCATACGCCTGCGGACGACCCAGTATGAGTGGTCAACGGACCGCGCGCGGGGCTGCCATCGGTCCGGGGATTATCCTTACGTCGCTGGCAACACAAAACCCACAGCCCGGTTGGCAGTCCGGGCGGCTGCTCAGTAGCTCGTCGTCCTCTCCAAGGAAGCCGGTGCGGCCAGGTCCGCTTCCGCGTGCCTGGAGGACGAGATGAGCACCACCACTTTCACCGTGTTCTTCGAAGACCCGTTCTGGGTCGGGGTCCTGGAGACCGCTGACGAGCAGGGCGTGCGCGCGGCGCGCCATGTCTTCGGTGCCGAGCCGAGCGGCCAGGAGCTGTACGAGTTCGGCTTCAGCCGTGACTACGACCGCCTGGTGCAGCGGGCGCAGGCAGGACCGCCGGTAGCGCCCACTGCGCGGCCGGGGTGGCCAGCGCGTGTGCTCAACCCGAAGAGGGCAGCCCGGCTCGCCGCAAAAGAGCAAGCGGCGCCCCGGGCATCGACCGCCGCCCAGGCGGCCATCAAGGCCGCGCTCGAGCAGTCCAAGTCCCAGCGCCGCGCCCAGTCAGGCGCTGGACGCCAGGCCGAGGCCGCCCGCCGCCGCGGTCTGGCACGCGCCAAGGCCAAGGCCAGACACCGTGGAAAATGACTGGTAACGTCGCGTGGTCGCCGGGATAGTTTCAGGAAGACCTGACCACAGGTCAGTGACCCGGGGGGCCGCGACGTGTCCTTGCTCCGGGCCGAGTCGGTGTCTTTCACCTACGGCCCCCAGACCGTCCTGGGCAGCGTCGACCTCACAGTCGGACCGGGCGACCGGATAGCGGTCGTCGGGCCGAACGGGGTAGGCAAGTCCACACTGTTGCGACTGCTGGCACAGGACCTGCCGCCCGAGCAGGGCAGCGTGACAGCGGTCGGCACGGTCGGTCTGCTGCCACAGGAGCGGGACAGGCGGCCAGGCGAGAGTATTCAGGCCTACCTGGCCCGCCGCACTGGAGTCGCCGCCGCGGAGCGGGCCATGCTCGCTGCGAGTGAGGCGCTCGCGGCAGGTGAGAGCGGTGCCGGCGACGCCTATGCGGCCGCCCTCGAACGCTATCTCTGCCTGGGCGGCCCGGACCTCGCCTCGCGCGCCGCCGCACTCGGCGCTGAGCTGGGCGTCCCGTCCGGACACGACCGTGCGACGGCGAGCCTGTCCGGTGGTGAGGCCGCCCGGCTGGGCCTGGCCGCGATCATGCTGTCCCGGTTCGACGTGACCCTGCTCGACGAGCCTGGGAACGACCTCGACCTCGATGGCCTGGCACGGCTGGAGGACCACTTGCGCTCACTGCCTGGTGGTGCCGTCATCGTCTCCCACGACCGGGAACTGCTCCGCCGCACCGCCACCGATGTGGTGCAGATCGACCCGCACTCCCGGCGCGCCACCCGCTATGGCGGGGGCTACGACACATACCTGGTGGAACTTGAGCGCGACCAGGCGCGCCGGGCGGAGGAGTATGCCGCGTACGCGGCCAAGCGCGACGAGCTGACCGCCCGGGCCCGTGCGCAGCGGGAATGGGCCTCCTCAGGCAGCCAGCGAGCCACCAGTGCGGCAGCGCGCGCCAAAGAGCCCGACAAGTTCATCCGTCACGCGCACGACCAAGGCGCCCAGCAGACCGGGGCGAAGGCAGCGGCCACGCTGCGGAGCCTGGAGCGGCTCAACCCGGTGGCGGAGCCGCGCAAGGAGTGGGAACTGCATGTGCGCTTCGGCGCGGCCACCCGGGGCGGGGATGTCGTCGCGACCGTCTCAGACCTGGTGGTGCGCGCCGGTGACTTCCATCTGGGGCCGGTCAGCCTGCGGCTCGACAGGGGTGACCGGGCCACCCTCCTCGGCCCCAACGGCTCCGGCAAGACGACGCTGGTGGACGTGCTCCTGGGCCGCAGGCAACCCGACGCAGGCAGCGCGACACTGGGCGCGGGCGTCGTCGTCGGTGAGATCGGCCAGCACCGGGCCACCTTCGATGAGGCCGCCACGCTCATCGACGGCTTCACCGCCCGGACCCGCCTGGCCATCTCCGACGCCCGCAAACTACTGGCCAAGTTCGGCCTCGGGGCTGATGACGTGCTGCGCCCGGTTGGCTCGCTGTCGCCTGGTGAACGCACCCGGGCAGACCTGGCACTGCTCATGCACCGTGGCGCGAACCTGCTGGTCCTTGACGAGCCGACCAACCACCTGGACCTGCCCGCCATCATCCAGCTCGAGCAGGCTCTGAACTCTTACGACGGCACGTTCCTGCTCGTCACGCATGACCGGAAGTTCCTGGAGAATGTGCGGGTCACCCGTTACCTCCAGTTGGACCACGGCGTACTCGTCACGTCTTCCGGCACCCCGTAACGTGCGGGACACGCCTCAGCGGCTCTCTATACGCAGTACCTGCTGCAACGGGCGCCGCCCGGTACGTGGGACCAGGTGTGGCGTAGCCGAGCCGGAGGATCATCGCGGGGTGCCCACCCCCGAACGCTGGATCCTCCCAACCAGGGTGGCCTGCCACTTCGAGGAGTGGTGTGAGCGGGGAGGCCTGCAGCCCGTGGTGGGTGGCGAGCAGCAGCACCCGATGCATGGCCTGGCCGGCTCTCAGCCAGCTCGCCCGCTCATCCACTCGGGTGCTGATCACCACCAGTTGCGGCGCCGCCTCGAACACCTCCCGGGGCACTACGCGGTCCTGGCTTGGCCATAGGTTCCGGACGGGTGCGTGCCCGGTCTTGGGCTTCGGCCCCAGCGCCTGGTCCGGGATGCCTTCACCGGGCCGCTGACGCGCGCTCCTAGTCCACTTTTCCAACTCGGCCAGGTAAGCCGGGTCGCTCCTGAGCTGGGCGTCCGCGTCCGCGGACAGCCGCGTGACCCGGCTGGCGGCTTCGGGGCCGGGAACCAGCAGCTCGGCCCCTTCCAGCGCCGCCGCCTCGGCCAGTTCGGCCACCACCTGCCGCGGCACGGCCCGGTCGGTGAACGGCTGCCGGTTGGTGTGCCGCTGCTGGATGGCCGCGCAGAGATCCTGTTCTCCTCGGCGTGGCCGGTACGCCCCGCCGAGCCGGACACACCCAAGTAGCAGAGGGTTGTGGGGGTCTGGGAGCAGCCTCACCACCGGTTCGGCCCCGCTGCATGCCACCGCCAGACGGAGGTTCAGCAGGGCGGCTCCGGCCGCGAGGTGGACTGCCCGGCCGTGGGGGTCGCTGTGGCGCAATGACCGGTCCGGGTCAGCGTAGACCTCGACGACGCGCTCGGTAGCCCTGACAACAAAGCGCCATGGCTGCGTGTTGTGCATCGACGGCGCGGCGGCAGCGGCTGCGGCGAGCCTCTCGACGGTATGCGCGGACAGCGGCGCCTTGGAAGGCGCCTGCTGGGTCACTGTCTCCTGTGACCGCGTCTGACGGTACCGTGCCTGCCGGGACGGCGCGTGCCATGAGGACACATGCCTGGACGGCACATCCGCTTTTGCGTGAACCCTCACAGACCCATCCTGGCCAGCCGCCGAGCGCGGCTGGCAGGGGCTTTGGTCCTGGTTACGTGCACCAGCACCCGGGCCTCTTCCCACCGGTACAGCCGGCCATTAATGTGCCGAGGGTGAATGGGCAGCGGCATGGAGGTGGGCGGGGCATGTTGGTGCGCGTAAGCCGGTTCTGTTCAGTCGCATCAGTCGCAGTGGTGGGGGCCGCGAGCCTCGCCTTGGCGTGGGGGACGCCGGCGATGGCGTCCTCGCGCGTGACCACTCCCAGTTGGCCGCAGGCGCGCTACAACGCGGCACAGACGGGCTACAACCCCAACGAGACCCAGCTCAACCCGGGCAACGTGGGCACTATGGTCACCCGTGCGACCGCCACGATGGCCCAGACGTACTCCAGCGCCACACCTGTCGTGGCAGGCGGGATGGTGTTCGACACCAGTTACACCCTGGGCTCCGCGCGGGCGCAGGTGCAGGCCTTCCCGGAGAACTGCGGGGCACCGACCGGGCTGAGCTGCAACCCGCTGTGGTCCGCCACGGTCGGCAAGACCGCCTCCGGCGCCGTCACTGTCGCGGACGGCGAGGTGTTCGTGGACTCCGACAACGCCGCCCGCACGCCCAGCCAGGAACTGTGGGTGTTCCCTGAGCACTGCGGCACCGGCGGCGGGGCCTGCTCGCCGAAGTGGAAGACCACGGTGCCAGGTGCCGGGGTGGGTTCTGAGGCGTCCCCGACCGTGTCAGGCACCACCGTCTACGTCCCGGGTGGCCAGGCAGGCAGCGCCTACCTCTTCGCCTACCCGACGACATGCACCAACGCGTGCAAGCCCACGTGGCGGGGCAAGATGGACATTGGCGACAGCCTCCAGTCAGCCGCCGTGGCCGACGGCTTCGTCTACGTCCCCGACTATGACGGGAACATCGACGCCTTCAAGGTCGGCTGCGCCACGGGTGGGGGGACGTGTTCGCCGGCATGGCAGGGCAACACCGGGGAGTTCGGGCCCTCGGGTGCGGCCGTGAGTGGTGGCATGGTGTTCGTCGGGTCGCAGAACGACGACCTGTTCGCGTTCCGGGCCACCGGCTGCGGCAGCCCGACCTGCTCCGCGGTCTGGACCGCGGTGACGGGCAGCAACGTCCGCAGCGATCCCGCTGTCGCGAACGGGGAGGTCTACGTCACCTCCGATGACGGCTACCTCTATGCCTTCCCGGAGAAGTGCGCTGCGATCACCTGCACCCCCACGTGGAAGGCGTTCCTGACCAGTGGTGAGGACTCTGGCCACTCCAGCCCCGCGGTGGCCAATGGCGTGGTGTACGTGAGCTGGTCGAACAGTGTCAACACCGTGGGCATCGACGCATTCTCCGCCACATGCAACACAGGCGGAGGCACCTGTTCACCGCTGTGGCAGGGCAATGGCGGCACCTACTACCTGCTGAGCGGCCCTGTCGTGGTGAACGGAGAACTATGGGCGTCCGGCGGCCCGCAGAATGGCCCCGCCGTCCTCTACGCCTTCGGCCTGCCCGTCCCCCGGCACGCCTAGATCGTTGACACGACACCCGGACGGGGCCTGGCTGCCGTCCGGGTGGCCAGTGCCGTGCTCGCGGGCGCGCGGGGCGGTGATACCGCGTCTCAACGCTGCTGATCAGGCGGCCAGAACGCCTCAGCAATTTCCGTCGCCCGCCAGTCAGCTTCTTTTTTCATATTGAACCACAGCACCGTGTCGAGGCGTTCAAGGGATGGCATGTACTTCCACATGTCGTGCACCCATGCGGCTTTGTCGCCCCCGCTGGGCGTGCAGCCCATCTCGGCGATCCATATAGGCTGGTTTCCGAGCTTGGCGATGCGGTCGTAGTATGGCCGTATGATGTCACTAAATGAACGCCAGTTGCTCCATGGCCTGCTGGTCCCCCAGTTGTAGACGCTGAGTCCGAGCACATCAACGTAGTCGCTGCCTGGGTAGTAGTCTTCCATGTGATTGTCTTCGGGGGCGTCACCGGCATTCGCATTCCATACCCACCGTACGTTTGCTCCAGTGTCGGAGAATATGTCGTGTATGTGTCGCTAGGCGGCGGTATAGTCAGCCGGGGTCTGCCCCGCCCGTGACCTTGCTCCAGCCGCTCCAGAAGCCGTTCGTTTCCGGCAGCGGGCAGAGATAAAACTGCTTGTCAAGCCTGGCGATGGCGTGCGCCCACTCGCGGATATAGTTGTCGTGTTGGCCGGCTAATATTGAGGCTAGGGCGAACCCACGGGATCGGCAAAGTCGTTTTCGGGTCTTATAGGGGCAGGACGTTCAGTGCGCGGGTTCGGTCCCGCGTGATGGCCTGGAGAGTGCGGGTGATCTCGGTTATGCCGGCGAGGTGGAGCAGGCTGATGGCGATGTTCCG
>DASYYE010000530.1:0-41810 GCA_035946955.1 Streptosporangiaceae bacterium
TGGATCGGTCGATCGAGCCCGCCGCCAGGCCACCCAGGCCGGCAACGCGGTCGCGGCCAGCAACAGGTACAGGTATCCGATCCGGGGCGGCGTAATCCGGAGCAGGCCGAGGAACAGCGAGGCTAGCGGCGCTGTGACCAGGGCGAATAGCACACCTCGCTTGACTACCCAGTCGAATAGCAACTGCCGCCGCGGCTGGGCGGCGGCCCCTCGGGTATCGGCGCGGACCGGCGGGCCGTCCTCGACCAGCGTCATCGGACAGCACCCTGGCCACGCTGGTCATGAGCGGTGGCTTCAGCGGCCTCGGTCTCTCTGAGCCGGGTCCGCCAGCGCGCGATCGAGGCCACCACTATCACCACCGTGCCACCGATGAGGTAAATCACCGAGTTGGCCGTGTGCCCCGGCTCGAACAGTCTGGGCGCAACGACGACCGCGAACGCGCCTATCACCAAGCCGACGAACGTCCAGAAATCGTTGGCCTCCATCTCCCACATCTCCCATTTCACCTCACCCAACGCACGCGAGTTGACAGAAACATCACGCATCTCTGGTCCGCTGGCACCGCCGTCACCTGGTGACAGTGACCGGCCGGACGCGAATCCCGCGCCCATCAGCCGAAAAAGGCAGCAACGACAACCAGCGGGGCGGTCCTTCAAAGCCGGGCCCGCTATGGCCTCAGCGCGTTCTCCCTCCTGGAGCCAGAATTACCCGGCAGTGTTAATAACGAGCTGTGCCCGCATTTGGATTGTGCGGCGGGGAAATCTCTGCCCCGGCCACTGCGGCAGCCCAGCTCGTGTCGGTGTGCGGGACCAGCCTCCTTACCAGGGACAGCGCCGGCCGTCAGCCAGCAGCTCCCTGCCGGCTACGCGCTAGCGACGTGGCCGACTCGGCGACCTCGCCCTGGCAATGGTGGCCCCAGACTGCCCGACAAGGAGCGTCCGCAACCTAGTGCCGCCACCGGCAAACGTTTGCTCTATGGCAGTTGATGATGTGGTGGCCATCGACTCCGGTCACCGAGGGCGGCGTTTCCCATGATTTCGGTGATTTCCACTGCTATGTGCAGTAAAAACAACCGCGATCAGGAAAGCCGGCGCCTAGTGGGTACCCACATCCCGGGCGGGCGGCAGGGCGGCAGACAGGGCGAAATGGTGCTTAATACGGCACCAGCGGAAATCGCCGGCAGCAGACCAATCCGGAAGCCACCAGAATCCGTAGTACCTAAGGGGACTGCCGCTCGCTGCAGTGCCCCCGGTGGGGGATGTGGATGAGCGCGATGGCATCAGATGACTCGCTGCCGGACGGGCTATCCGACGAGGCGCTGCTCGCCGGAATGGCCGCCGGCGCTGTCCCAGCCGGCACGGCGTTCGTCCGACGGCACCAGTCCCGGGTGTTCGGCCTGGCCTGGGCGCTGGTAGGTGACCCCGGCCTAGCCGAGGACGTGGCTCAGGAGACTTTCCTGCGCGCGTGGCTTCACGGTGCCAGCTTCGACGCCCGCAAGGGCAGCGTGCGGTCCTGGTTGTGCACGATCACCAGGAACCTGGCGATCGACACGCTGCGGATGCGCCGGGCAGAACCGGTGGATGCGGACGCCTTACTGGCGCAGCTCGCACTCGCCGACGGCGACCTGTCTGATCACATCACCAGGCTCGAGGACGCCGAGCGGGTCCGCGACGCCGTCCGGGAGCTGCCCGAGCCGCAGCGGCGGGCAGTCGCGCTGGCGGCCTGGTTCGGCCGGACCGCCGAGGAGATCAGCAGAATGGAGCAGATTCCGCTTGGCACCGCGAAGACCCGAATCCGCGACGGCATGCTCCGGTTGCGGTCGACGCTGGCCGAGGAGACACTCCAGACACGCCGATGAACGAGATGGACTGCGCGGTGTTCCAGGATGCCGCGGCGGAACTCGCGCTCGGCATACTGACCGGGCCAGACCGGGCGGCTGCCCTGAAGCACATGGAGCGCTGCGCAAGCTGCCAGGCTGAGCTGGCTTCGCTGGCCGCGGCTGCGGACCACCTTCTGGACCTCGTCCCTGAGCGGGGCGCGCCGGACGGGTTCGAAAGCCGGATGGCTACGGCGTTGCGCCAGTCGGTGCCGGGACAAGCCGCCCGGCGCCACCAAGGGAAGGCAGTACGCCGCCGGCTGGCAGGCTGGCGGCGGCGGTACCGGCTCGCCGCCGCCGCAGCGGCCACCGCGGGCGCGCTGGGCTTCGGGCTCTACCAGGTCGGCGCACCGCCGCAAGAGCCCGCTTACAGCCACGCGGAGGTGGCCGCACTGAGCACGCCGGCAGGTGCACCTACCGGCGAAATGGTGCTGACGGGTGCACCGTATCCCCTGCTGGTGATGGTGCTGAACCCGGGCGCGGCACGCGGCTGGTACCACTGTTACCTGCGTACCTCCGGCGGGCGGCAGGCGTTTGCCGGAGCGTTCCATGTTGACCGAGGCGGCGGAGCATGGGTGATCCGGACGCCTATGCCTCCACGAGATCTGACCGGTGCGCGGCTGGTAGGACCGGGCGGCACCGAGATAGCGAGCGCCACGTTCACCTGAGCAGCCAGTCCTTGGGTGCTTGGATGGGGGCATGACAATCGGGCAGGAGCCGCCACGTGTGGTCAGCGCGAACCGCGAGATCGCGGCCACGCCGGAGCGGATCTTCGAACTAATCGCGGACCCGGCCCAGCAACCACGCTGGGACGGCAACGACAACCTCCGCGAAGCACCGGCCGGGCAGCGTGCCCGCAGCGTCGGTGACATGTTCGAGATGACCCTGACCAAGGGCGCCATCCGGGAAAACCACGTGGTCGAGTTCGAAGAGGGCCGCCGGATTGCCTGGATGCCCGCTGAACCGGGGCGGCGGCCTCCCGGGCACCTGTGGCGATGGGAGCTCGAACCGGTCGGCGATTCCCGCACGCGGGTCAGCCACACCTACGACTGGACCCAGCTGACAGACGAAAAGCGCCTGCCGCGGGCCAGGGCGACCACGGCGGACAAGCTCCACGCCTCGCTCGACCGGCTCGCGGCCCTCGCCGAAGCACCCTGATCCGCGGCGCCGCAGGGCTGGCCGTCTACTGTGTGACGACCTGGAGGCGCTGCCGGACCTCCTGGAGTGAGGTCTCCAGCCCCGTCCGGCTGCTGGCCGTGAGCACCACCTGCCCGACGCGGCCGTCTGATGACCGCGCGGGCGCGATGACATCACCAGGCGAGACGGTGACGGTGGCCTCGACCACACCAGGCCAGGCCTGGACCTCGGCTAGGCCCTGCACGGCGGTGACCGTCCCGGCCGCCGCGATGGGAAGGTAGCTGGCTGCGAAGCAGGTGGGTTCCTGCGGGGCGGGCGGCAGTTCAAGGCCGAGCGCCAGCCGCACCGCCAGTTCGTACCAGTCGACTCCGTAGCAGAGTCCCAGCAGGTCCATGAGGCAGTCGCCAGGCGTGCGGACCGCGATCTCCATGACCACCGGCCCATCGGGCGTGAGCCGGAACTCCAGATGCACAATGCCGGTCTGCATCCCAAGGGCTTCCAGGACCGCACTCCCGAATTCGGTGACCAGCGCCCGGGTGCGCTCGTCCACGTCGGCTGCGACGCGGTGGGCGACCTCGACGTATTGCGGTGGGCCGGTTGTCTCCTTGGCGGTCAGGTTGGCGAACCAGACCTTCCCTTCGCGGACCAGGGCTTCCCAGCTGTATTCCGGCCCGGCCACTGCCTGTTCCACCAGGAGCCTGCCCTCCGGCCCGCGGCGTTCGGCTGCCGCCAGGTAGGCGGTGGTATCCGGCACGAGTTCGACGCCGATGCTGCCCGCGGAGGACAAGGGCTTGATGACGACGGGCATCCGCGCCTGCGCCCATGGACGGGCGTCGGCAAGGCGGTCCGTAATGAGGTAGTCGGGCTGGCCGATACCCGCGGCAGCGAATCGGCCTCGCTGCAGCGCCTTGTTGCGTGAGAGTACAGCCGCCCGCAGTGACGGGCCGGGTAGCCCGAGTTCGTCCTGCACCAGGGCGGCGCCGAGCACATGTGGCTCGCTGAAGGCCAGCACCCCGTCCGGCCGCCACGTGCGTGCCGCCGCGCTGGCGGCTTCCGCCCACAGCTCATCCGATGTGCCCCGGCACAGGGTCACCCGCTCAACCTGGTCGCCGACCAGCGCCGCACGTTCCGGTAGCTCCACCAGATGCACCCGGACACCCAGCCGACGTGCCGCGGCGAGGTAGGGCGGCCCCGTCCTGCCCACTCCTACAAGCAGTAGTTCCTGCATGATTTCACCCTCCGTGTCCTTACTTGCGTGCGGCACCTGCCAGGACCACCGCGGACGTGGCTCGACCCGCCCACCATCCGCGTCAGCACTGCCGGGCCGACCGCACTGGTCCTGAGTTCACATACCGAGGAGCGATAGGCTCGGCGATCTTCCGGTGCCGCGCTGCCGGGCGCGCCCACTCGGCGACCAGCACGACCAGCAGCCCGGTGAGCAGAAAGCACCCGGCCAGCCCGATCCAGCCGCTCCTGCCATTACCGATCACCACCCGCGTCAGCAGCGCCGGGCCGACGGCAGAGGCCGCGCTGATCCCGAGTTCATAGACCGAGAGGTAGGTCGCCCGGCGGTCTTCCGGCGCCAGGGAAAAGGACAGCCGCCACGCCCCCGCTCCCTGCCAGATCTCACCCAGGGTCAAGGCGATCGTCGCGCCGATCAGCAGGACCGTCGCCCCTGCACTGCCGGTCCTGGCGCTCAGGGCGACAAGTACGCAGCAGGCGGCGAGGGCCCAGCCAGCCCAGTTCTGACGGCGCGCGGCACTGCTGATACCAGAGGCACCCGCGCTCAACCGGACCTGCAGCCCGATGACCACGATGGTGTTGATCAGGACGATGATGCCGACGAGTGGCAGCGGAGCCGCGGTCTTCCTGGTCGCGATCCACAACGGCAGGCCAGCGGTCAGGATGGTCGCATGCAGGAAGAGGATGCCGTTGAGCCCAGCCAGCGCGAGGAAGCGCAGGTCATGCACTCGCACGCCGCGCTTCTCGGTCCGCTCGCTGCGGGTCCTGGCGTTCGCGGCGGCGGGCAGCCGGGACTGCAGCGCCGCTGTCACGAAGAAGGTCGCCGCGTCGGCGAAGACCAGGCCGGCGAACGCCGCTTTGCTTCCCAGCGCCACCACGAGGGTCGCGAGGACAGCACCGATGCTGAAACCCGCATTGCGGGTGGAGAAGATCACGGCCATGGTCTTGACTCGTGAGTCGTCGCCCTCCAGAGCACCCACGATGCCCTGGATGACCGGGCCGCCACCCCATTCGGCGATACCGATCAGGAACGCGACCAGGTAGAAGACCACCGGGGTCCGGATGAACGGGTAGACGGTGAAACAGCACCCCCGCCACAGGTACAGCGCCATGATGGTGCGCTTGCCCCCGAACCGGTCAGCGAGCCAGCCGACCGGGACCATGCCGAGGAAACCGGCCAGGCCAGCCAGGGACAAGCCGATGCCGACCTGGACGGTGCTCAGGCCAAGGACGCGGGTGAAGAACACGGCCGACCCGGCGATGAACAGGCCAGTGCCCAGGGAATCGACGAACGAGGCGCCGATGAGCAGCCGCACATGACGGCCTGGCGGCAACCAGGCGCGCAGGCGAGCTGCTGAGAGCACTGGCGTCCTCACTGCCGATCGTGGCTGGCTTCCGCCGTAGCCGTCTCGGGCGGACTGTACGGTTGCACCTCCACCGACTTGAACAGCCTGGTCAGGAAGTCTTCGAGGACAGGCGCGGGGGCGGGGCCGACTATGCCGGCCAGCGGTATGTCGCTGTCCGCGTAGGTGATCACGTCTTTGACCGGCTCGTCGGGCTGGCGCTGTACCCACCGCCACACGAGCGGGTCGTCCCGGAACATCTGCTCCCCGCTGATCCGGCAGTACCGGGTACCCAGGGTGTGGCCTGGGACTACGAACCAGCCATACCGCTCGTCAGGTTCGGGGACCCGCGCCGGGGGCCGGGCAGCCGAGCCCTCGATCAGGCAGCGGATCTGCGCGGAGATCATGTGCACGCCGGTTGCCAGCTCGAATGTGCCGGGCACGTCCGCACCACCGGCCCGGGCCCCGACCTCGAGGAAGACCAGGCCTTCAGCGCTCTCGATACCCTCCAGGTGGAAGGGGCCGTTTTTGATGCCGACCGCGCGCAGGCAGCGCAGGGCCCAGTCGACGACGGCTGGCCCGGTATCGACCTGCACCGAGCCCAGCGGCGTGCCCTGAGCGTAGCCCAGGCAGGTGTTGATGTACCGGCTTGCCTGGATGGCTACCGGCTCTCCCGCTGTCAGCAGCCCGTCGACGTGGATGATGGGCCCTTCGACGTACTCCTCGATTTCAAAGGTGTCGGGGGAAGCCAGGCTGTCCTCGCGGCACGCCGCGGTCAGGGCGGCAGCAACGTTGGTGTGAGTGGAGATTCCTTCGCTGGACGCACCCGCGCGTGGCTTGAGCACCGTGGGCCCGTGCCATGGCACCCCCGCGGTACCTGTGGCGAGCGCTTCGCTGAGCGGCATGAACCGTGGCGCGCGCAGCCCCGCTGCCGCCACCGCCGACTTCATGACGACCTTGTCCCTGGTCGGCAGCACGTCGCGTTCGGTGTCGCCGGGGACCCCCAGCGCCTCCCGCACGCGGCCAGCGGGGATGAGGTCGTATTCGGACAGGGCGATGACGAGGTCTGGTCTTGGCAGGCCGGACACAGCGGCGAGGACTTCGGCTGCTGTGTCGCCGGTGCCCGGACGTTCCAGCCTGCGGGCTGGGACCCCCTCGGGCAGGGTGGCCCACCGGTCCGGGACGCTGACATAGGTGACGTCGTGTTTGGTGTGGTCGATGTTTTTGGCGTAGAGCACGAAGGAGTCAGGGACACGGTGCATGACGAGGATGTGCATGGCGTCTTCCGTCAGCTGGAGGGAGGAGGGATCAGGTGTCAGGAACGGCCGGCGACCAGGTGCAGCTCAGCGCTGCCTGCGCGTGGTCGAGCGCCGACCGGCACTCCTGCTCGGTGGGTGCCACCGAGGTGGCGAGCGCGATTCTGCCGTCCATCAGCCCCCGGCCGGGCTGAGAGACCGTGGCCCCGGCATCGACCAGCGGGGCCAGCAGGTCCAGCAGGTCCAGCCCGGCGGCGGGCAGGCAGGTGAGGTCGAAGCCGACCGAGGAGATGAGCGTGCGGGGCCACGGCGGGTAGAAGAACCGTATGCCGGCGACGCCCTCCGCACGGGGGCTGAGGTCCGGTGGCTGGCCGCAGGCGACGGCGGCCGCGGCAAGGCCCGGGTCGATGCCGGTGGCGCGCATGCCCAGGTACGGGATGAGGTCACCACCGAGCCGCCCGTTCACCTCGATCAGCTTCGGGCCGTCCGGAGTCAGCTTCAGCTCCGCGTGGGTGCAGCCATCGGTGTAACCGAGCGCGGCGTGGACCCGCGCCAGCACGCCGAGCAGTCCCGAATCGGTCAGCAACGGGTCACCGCTGCTGACCAGGTGGCCGGTCTCCTCGAAGTACGGGGCGAACCCGATCTCTTTGCGTGCCACGAACACCGGCGTCACCCGGCCGCCCTGGACCACGGAGTCGACGCTTATCTCGGGACCGGTCAAATACTCCTCGACCAGCACCGCCTGGCTGGACAGCGGCACATCCGGGGCCGGCACGTCGCGGGAGGCCGGGAACTCTTCCGCGAGCTGGGTGGGGTCATCCACCTTGACGACCCCTTCGCTCGCCACACCGGCGCGTGGCTTGAGCACCACGGGGTAGCCGATCTTCGCGGCGGCTGTCTGCGCCTCGTCGACGTCGCTGACGTCAGCGAACTCCGGCTGCGGGACGCCATGGGCGGCCAGCGCCGACCGTGTCGCCAGCTTGTCCCGGCAGGCCAATGCGGCGGCTGCGCTGGGACCAGGCAGCCCCAGCGCAGCCGCCGCCCGGGCGGAGTCGACCGTGTGGTCCTCCGCCCAGGTCAGGACGCCGGCCACCGGGAGCTGCGCGGCCAACCGCTGGGCGGCCGAGACCACGGCGTCGGTGCCCATATCAGGCAGGACCACGACGCCGTCGAGGTATGGCAACGCCCAGGCCGGGTCTGAGCCTGTGAGCAGGTGGATGCGGTACCGCGCCGCGATGGACCGCAGCAGGTACTCACGGTAGAGCCGTGGCCCGGTGGAGATGAGGACCAGCACGGGCTTGCCAGCGGGCTTCATGGCGCCCCGGCCGGACGGCCGGCGGCCTCGCGGCGGGCGCCGATGTCCACGAAGCACATCAGCGCCGGTGCGTCGCCGTAGTTGTGCCAGGCATGCCGGGTGCCCTGCTGGACCACACAGGTTCCGGGGGTGAGCCGGACCTCCTTGCCGCCGTCGAGCTCCAGCCAGAGCTCGCCCTCCAGGCAGATGCCGTAGTCGAGGGTGTCGGTGGCGTGCATGCCGGAGTCGTCGGACTCGAACGTGTCCATCAGGCCTGGCAGCTCCGCGGCGGCCTCAGCAGCGATGTCGCCGGGGTCGCCTGCGGCCACGGCAGTGGCTGACCGGGGCGGGAAACGCACCATCAGCAGCCGGGTGCCGCCGGGGCCGGGGAAGAAGGGCAACTGCACAGGCTCCTGCGGCTGGGTTCCGACCGTGGCGCCTCCGTCCGCGGTCCCCCAGAGCAGGTAGAGGTCCTGCCCGGGCAGGGCACGGACCGTCACTGGCGCCGCAGCGGCGTCATGGAGCACCGTCGACGTCCCATCCGGCCCGAATCCCGTCACGATGAGGCGGGGTTCCATCGCCACCTGAGCACTCCTTGTCCGTTACTCGCCGTCGGGCCCTTGCCCCAGGCGGCTGACCAGGTCGTCGTCTGCCCCGGCCAGTTCCAGGCAGGCAGAGGTCAGCCATGCCTGGTCGACGCGCCCGGTGGCTCGGCCGATCATGAGCTGATTACGGATATCGCGGCACCGCTGTGCGACGTCGGCGGTGGCGGGGACAGCCGCCGCGTAGCCCGGCTGCCGGGCGAGGTACTCGCGCAGGCATGTGCGTGAACCCTCGAACAGCGAGAACGTGTCGTACAGCAGCGAGAACGCCCGCCTGGGCTCGAACCACGGGCTGGCGAGGAGATCGCTGACGCCCGTCAGCAGGGCATGGCTGTCCTTGTATTGCTCTACCCGGCCGGCGAAGGCGTCGATGGCCCCGCGGCGCGCCTGTCCGGCGTCATACTCACTGGTGGGGAACCAGCTCAGCCGGCGCAGCTTGTTGTTGTCGTAGGCGGCCGCGATCACAGCTTCTGGGTAGGAGTACCGGCACAGCACGCTCGCCCGGTTGTCGTCCAGCAGCGACCATTGCCCTGTGCCGGGGTCGTAGTCCGTCAGCGTGACGGTGTGGACCACGTGCTCCTTGTAGTACTCGGGAGTGTGCGGCAGGTAGAAAACGTCGATCCAGGGGATGGCATATCCCTGGTTCGCCACCGCGTCCAGCAACGCCGGTTTCGCGTCCGCATAGGTGTCGAACGGCTCGTCTTTGCGGGTGATCCCGATCCTGGCCAGCACGTCGGGTGCGAAGACCTCCCCCCGGAAGTCGTACTTCGGGAGGTTGCGCCGGAACATGTGCTCGCTGATCTCATCGACGCTGATGAGACAGGTGTAGAAAAGGAGGTGGAGATCAGGGACTCGCTCGGCCAGCTTCACCACGGCCTGTCGCTGGTAGCAGTTCAGGAAAGAGCGGTCGTAAAGCTGCGCGTCGTATGGGTAGATGTCTTCTTTCACAGCTACAGCACCTTGGTCATGAAAACGCTGTTGGGGTCCAGCTTGTAATTGGCGAACGGGCCGCAGTACGCGAACCCGAACTTCTCATACAGGCTCCGGGCTGGCTGGAACGGCTCGGTGGCGCCGGTTTCGAGACTGAGCTTGCCGAACCCCATGGCCTTGGCTTCCGCGAAGATGTGCTCGAGCACCATGGAGGCGATCCCGCTGCGCTTGCGGTCGGCCGCAGTGCGCATCGACTTGACCTCGGCGTGCTCGTCGTCCAGTTTCTTGATCGCTCCGCAGCCGACCAGCATGTCCCCGTCATAGACCGACCAGAAGGTGATCTCGGGTCTGCGCAGCGCGTCCAGATCGAGGGCATGCTTGCTCTCCAGCGGCGTGATGGCCCGCATTTCCTGGACGTGCTCCTCCAGGAACGCCGCGATCTCCGGCCCGGACAAGTCGTCAACGATGATCTTCATCTCTGCCCCTCCTTTCCTCGGGTCTGCCCCGTCACTGTCCCCGGAGCAGCCCGCATGCGAAGAAGCCCGGTGCCGTGGCATGAGCAAGATAGAGTTCCCCGGCCGCCAGGCCGTGCTGGCCGGCGTAATCCATGAGGTTGATGATCCAGTCGGCGTTCCCGCAGTGGCCGTACCGCTGCATCGGCTCGCCGAAATGCAACTGGGGCTTTGGCACACCGGCGGCCATCGCGTTGAACAGCGCCACCGGCCGGTACAGGTTGGGCCCGAAGACCTTCATCACGTTCGGGAGCTTCTCCCCTGCCTCCCCGAAGACCTTGTCCAGCGCCGCCTGCGCGGCCTGCTGCCGCGAACCGAACGAATCGGTGCCGACCAGCCCGGCGTAGTCCACGGTGAGTGCGGAGCCGAGCAGGCTCAGCGATCCCGGCGCAGGCTGCCGGCTGATCAGGCAGCCCGCCACCGCGTCACCGAACAGTGCGAACGACTTGACCCGCTCGGTGTCATCGGGGGTGAAGTCCAGCGCGACGAGCACGACGTTGTGCACGTCCGGGTCGGCGAACAGTTCCCAGCCGTACCGCAGCGCCTCCAGCGAACTGCAGCACTGCTGGAAGGACAGGCTGGCCGGGACGCAGCGGGTCAGGCCCACCGAACTCATGACATCGACCGCCAGGTCGCGGCCGAGCCGCGCCAGGCAGGCATCGGACGTCGCCACGACCAGCCGGTCGACGTCGGCCGCTGCTAGCCCCTGGCCGGCGAGCACCCGCTCGACGCAGTCGGCCACGTAGCCCCCGATGGGCTTGGCCATCTTCCGGAACGTGCCGCACCCCATCGTGGCGAACTCGGTGCCGGGCAGCACCTCCCGCCACAGTTCGGCGAACCCGGGAATATTGCCCGGCTGGCATTCGAGCTCACCGAACGTGGCTGCGAACGAGCCGATCCCGATGCTGTCAGGGTCTGGCGCAGCCACGTCAGGCCGGTGATTCCAGAAGGCTGCTGCGGTCGATTTCGGCGATCACAGACAGGATTCCCTCGACCTCGTCGAGCCGCGGCACCCACTCCGGCTGGAGCGTGATGGCGCCGCCCGTATTGGCATCGATGTAGTTCGCTATCAGCAGGAGGATGGTCAGCGAGCTGATGCCCAGCTCGGCCCGGGTCGTGCACTGTGACACGTCCTCATAACTGAGGCTCGGGCCGAGGTCGCTGGTCTGGAGGAAGTCGACGAAGTGCTGCAGGGCCTCGCCGGCGTCGCTGTCAGGCATGAGCGCCCTCCTCCTTCTTGAACTTGAAACCGTTGAGGTTCTCCTCGTAGATGCGGTTGTAGCCGTACCGGTCCTCGCCGGAGACCAGCACGCAGCCGTGGTAGTCGAGGCTGATCGTGTCCCCGAATTCGACCAGTGAGTCGACGTGCTCGTACACCTTGACCGAGGGGGCTACGTAGCGGGATGCGTACCCGAGACGGGTTTCCTTGCTGATGTTCGGCAGCGAGCCGTGGACGCACTTCTCGACGAAGAGGATGAACTGCCCGGGCTCCATCTCCATGTCGAAGATCTCTTCGGCGTCGGGGTCCCAGTTCGGGTCGAGCTGCAGCTCGGCGTAGTCGTAGCCGAAGAAGTCCTGCTTCTTCTCAGGGTTCTTCGTCAGCCGCTTCGCCTCGTCGTAGTACCACCGCTTCTGGCTGCCGGGGATGAAGCGCATGCAGCCGTTCTCGCGCCGGGCCGGGGAGAACGCGGTCCAGACGCTGACGTCCTGGATGACGTTGGGGTCGTTGCGGTCGTGGGTGAAGGTGAGCGACGGAGTGGCCGCGGTGGTGGTCTCACCCACGATGTACTTCTCGACCTGGTGCCAGCCGGTGCCGCTGTCGCCGGGCTGCTTCTGGAAGATGTTCGACTTCCAGCAGATGATGTCATTGCCCATGAGGCTGCGGATCTTGTGCACGATCTCGGGCCGGGAGATGTGCTCGGAAAGGGTGTTGCAGTCCAGGTGCCGGTCGTAGTTGATGATGGTCGAGTTGTGTGGCTTGTTCTTGGACAGCGCCATCTCGATCATCGCCTGGCTCCACTTTCGTGGTGCCTCTTCGGGGTCGTAGAGGTCGAACGGCCCGACGAAGCCGTTTTCCTTGAAGAAGGCGATCTGCTCGTCGGTCAGGCCTTGCAGCCTGCTGTCAATTGTCTCGGTCATCGTGCGCCTTCCTTGGTAGCCAGCCGGAGGGGTTGGTCAAGCTTCTTCTTGCCGAGCAGGCGCGCCGCGTTCTTGTGGAAGAAGAGCTCGCGCTCGGCATCGGTCATGGTGGCGGGGAATGCTCCCTCGGCAGTGAGCCTGGAAATGAATTCGGCCTGCCGCCCCTGCAGCCGGAAAATCGGCCAGTCCGTGCCGAAGACAACCTTGTGGGTGATGCCCCTGCGGAACAGTGTGTTCAGGCCGGTCACGCCGCCGGCCTCATACCCGCTGACATCTATGTAGACGTTGGGCCTGTTATTGCACAGCATGGCGCATTCGTCGGGGTAGTGGACGCTGCCGTGCGCCAGGATGAAATCGACCCCCGGGAAGTCTCTGGCTGGCTTGTCAACATAGATGGGGAGCGCGATCTCGAAGTCGAGCGCAGGTGCGGTGGCCCCGATGTGTGACAGGACCGGCAATGAATACTGCGCGCAGATCTCGTAGTACGGGTACAGGAGCTTGTCCGACAGCCGGTACCCGCAGGGCGGGTACAGCTTCATGCCATCGAAGCCGTATGTCACGATGGCCCGCTCGAACAGCGCGATGCCGTCCGCACCCCACCGCGGGTCCACGCCCACCAGCACCCGGAACCTGCCCGGGTGGCGGTCCGTCACGAGCTTGTGGTGGTCGATCAGTTCCTCGATGGTGTGCGTGCTGTCCTTCATCGCGTAGGTGAAGTCGGGCAGCAGCAGCACAGCCTCGTTGATCCCGGCCTCGTCCATCTCCTTGACGAGCTGGTCACACAGCGGGTCCTGCAGCGTGGCGTCGTGCATCCGGGCGACCTTGTCCTTGGTGACCGGCACCCCCTTGCACGCCAGCGCCAGCGTCATGCTGTCCACGACGCCGTCCCGGAACGACGGCGGGAAGCACATCTGCGCCGCGACGTGGCAGTGGAAGTCGATGATGGTCTGCTCCGTGCTCATGGTTGCGTCAACCTCCCCAGGGGCCCCGGTGCCGCTCACCGCACGGGCCTTCCGTCGGTGCCGAACACCGCGCGCACGACCGCGCCCCTGTCGATCTTGAAGTTCCGGGTCAGGAAGCCGTTCTCGACCGTGAGCTCCTTGGCTGGCCGGAAGATCACCTGCGTGATCCGGCGGGGGGCGTCCTGTGCCTGGTTCGCGCGCTTGATGTAGGCGTCCACTTCGGCCATCCGCTCCACCGACTCGGGATCATCGAGCCAGACGATGCAGGCCAGCAGGCCGCTGGCGTCCGACGGCACGACCATGGCCCGGGTGACCGGGCAGCCGTTCTCGATGCCGGACTCCAGCTCTTCCGGATTGATCTTCACGCCGCTGCGCGTGATGATGATGTTCTTCTTGCGGCCAGTCAGCCTGAGGAAGCCCGCACCGTCCAGGTAACCGAGGTCGCCCGTGGCGATCCGGCCGTCACCGAGGAACACCGACGGATTGGACTCGACGCCCTCGAACACATACCCCGCTGACTGGGGGTGCTGGGACCGGACGACCACCTCCGAGTCGGAGCCGATCTCCACCGTCACCCCGTTGACCGGCCGGCCCGGCGAACCGACCCGGGCCCGCCCGGGGAGGTTCATGGCGATCCACCCGGTCTCGGTGCTGCCGTACAGCTCGAACAATGGCGCTCCGAGCTGCTGGAACAGCTTCACCATACGGGGCGGGACCGGCGCGGAGCCGGTGAACATGAGCCGCGCCCGCGACCCGTACATGCCGGTCCACTTGCGGCCCAGCCGTGCCTGGACACCCCGGCCCGCCCAGCCCGGCAGGCACGCGTGCAGGAGTGCCGCGGCGTGGTAGGGCAGCCGGCCGCGCAGGTCCTCGGCGGTCACCCGGTTGCACACCAGCTCGAAGAACGAGGGTGGTCCCAGGATGATCGTCGGCTCCAGGCTCTTGAGCTTGGAGAACATGCGCTCCGGCGCCACCACGCTGGCGTCGCAGCCGGCCGCGACCGCCAGGTACAGCAGGTACCGCTGCTGGAAGTTGGAGAACGGCATCACGATGAGGATGTCGTCGGCGGGCCCGACCTGCCACGCGTCCATGGACGTGCGGATGGTGTTCTCGATCCCCTCTTTCGTGAGCATCAGGCCTTTTTTGCTGCCGGTGGTCCCGGATGAGAACACGATGGTGAACACGTCCGGCGGCAACTGCGGGCGCTCGCCGACCGGCCACTGTGCCGGGCTCAGCCGCAGGGGCCTGCTCTCCAGTACCGCGCACCCGGGGGGAAGCTCGGCGTCCGCGGGCACCGCCCGCGTCACCAGCAGCGCAGACAGCCGGTAGCGTTCGGTGAGCTCCCGCAGCTCATCAGGCTGGACATTGCGTTCTACCGGCAGCGCCACGCTGACGCATGCCAAGCCGAGCAGGGCCAGGTCGGCGATCGCCCATTCATAGGAGTTCGGCCCCAGCACCCCGACGAAGTCCCCGGCCTTGATGCCTGCTGTCTGCAGCTCTGACATGAGCTGGGTTACGTCGGCATGCATGTCCGCGAAGCTCTTGGTGAGCAGCTCCCCGTCCAGTGACAGGAACCGTACGCGGTGGCCAGGGTTCGCCGCGAGCAGCTCAGGCAGGCTGGCGAGGGCCAGCGGGGGGCCCTGCGCGAGCAGGGTGTCCGGAGTAATGGCGGGCCTCCTAGGCAACGTAGATGTGGTCCTGCTGGTACTCGACGGAGGTCAGCGGCAGCCCGCGGACCTCCGCGACCAGGTCCCGCAGCGGGGAGGGCGTGCCAGGGCCGAACCCGCTGTGCAGGGCGAGCGCGGGCGCGGCCTCGCCGGCGAGCAGCGCGTCCGCGAGTACCCGTGCCAGTGACCGCAGCCCCGCCAGCACCGTGCCGGGGTCGCCGGACAGGCAGGGCCGCGGCGACGGCTCCAGCGACAGGGCGCCGAGCTGGACGAGGTAGGAAAGCTGCAGGAACATGCCGTCGCTGTCGGGGAAGCAGCCCAGCCCCCGGCTGGTGTAGCGCAGGCATTCCGCCAGGTAGTAGGCGATCACGTCGGCCGGTGACAGGCCCAGCCTGTCCGCCCACACCTCCGTGAGGACCAACACGCCGAACACGTCGGCGGCTGTCTCCTGCAGGACCCCCGATATCCAGCTGCTTTCGGCGTGCAGCGGTTCGAAGGTGGTTGCGGGGCGGTGCACGAAGTGGCCGAACTCATGGCTGAGCACACCGAGCACAGGAATGGCGCTGAACTGTGGGGCCGCCGGGTCGAACGTCACGCCGACCCGCAGGAAGCGGGCGGCGAGCGGAGCCGACAGGCAGCTCAGCAATGCCCTGTGGGTATTGGCGAAGTAATAGGTCTTGTTGAAGGCGCTGCCCTTTACCCCCTCGTCTTCGGGCAGGAAGTAGGCGATGTGCTTGGGGTGGAAGTTGCCCTCCCCGGCCATGAAGAACAGGTTCGTCGGGGTGAAGACTGGCAGCTCGCCCAGGCGCAGGTCCGCGTGCAGGTCCCGCAGGTAGTCCGTGACCGCGGTCTTGTCCGCGATGGCGTCCGCCACGATGTCCTGGCGGCCCTTGTCACGGGCACAGGCGAACGCGGTCGGCAGTCCCGCCGCCTGCTTGCCGGGCCAGGTCGTGATGTGACCCCCGACCACCGCGACGTCCTCGGCGACGCCGAAGAGTTCGGCCAGCGCATCCGGGGTGTATCCGTCGCACACCGCCTGCGCCCGCAGCGTCAGCGCCCGCCGGTCGGCTTCGGTGGGAAGGAACTGCGCGAGGTCGCGCATGGCGGCCGCGACTGCGTCCGGGTCGGTGAAGCGGCGGAGGTCGGGACCGCCATTGCGCTTGGCGGTTGCCCATTCGGCCTCGATCGTGGCCTTCAGCGCGGCCAGCCCACGGAGGAAGCCATCGCCAAGTGGCGGCGTGGCCTCCGCCAGGTCCATATGTGAGACCGCATAAGTGTCGGTGGGTGGCCAGAAGGCCCCACGCCAGGCATGGTAGGAACCGGCCCTGCTGAGGTTGAGCGCGTAGTCGAAGCGATCAGCCGTCACTATTTCCTGTGTCATTTACCGCCGCCACCTAGCTTGTGCATGCCATTCGGGCCCCGTGTGCTCATGGATGCCACCCCTCATGCCTGCCGGACGATTGTGATGATGTCGGAAACATATTCAGCGCCGACAAACTCCTGGACGTGGCTGAAAGCGTCGATACCCGTCTGCTCTTCCAGCATGAAAACCACGCTCATCAGCCCGATGGAGTCGAGGCCCAGGTCCGACCGCAGCGACATGCCCGCGGTGACGCCGGACTTGCCGGCGGCCCGGCCCACCACGGTCCCGATGAGGCGGCAGATCGCCTCATCCGTCATGGTGTCTTCCATCACCCGCTCCTCCGCTCGTCGCTGGCGACCGCCACGGGCGCTGTCTGGTTTTCCATGATCATTGCCGCGCCCTTTTCCGCGATCATGAACGTGGCCGCGTTCGTATTGCCCGACACCATGGCCGGCATCACCGAGCCGTCGACCACACGCACGCCGTCCACTCCGTGCACCCGCAGCCGGTGGTCCACCACGGCCATCGGGTCGGCACCCATCCGGCAGGTCCCGACCGGGTGGTAGGAGGTATCGCCGGTGGCGCGGGCATAGGCGAGCAGATCCTCGTCCGTCTGCACCTCCGCCCCTGGGGTGAGCTCGGACTCCCGGTAGGCGTCCAGTGCAGTGCCCGCTACGATCGCGCGGCCGATCCGGACCCCGGTCAAAAGCGTGGCCTGGTCGTACTCGCTGTCCAGGAACCGCGGGCTGATCGCTGGCAGGTCGAGCGGGCTGGCCGAGGTGATGTGGATCGAGCCCTGGGACTGCGGCCGCAACGGGTACACCCCCAGGGTCATGCCAGGAGAGGTGTCGAGCCGCCGGGTGGAACCGGGCCCGTAGCTGGCTGGCGCGAAGTGGAACTGGATGTCGGGCCGCTGCTGCCCGGCGGAGGCCGGCACGAACCCGTATCCCAGCGCGATCGGCAGGCTGAGCATGCCGCGCCGCCCCAGCGCGTAGCGGACGGCCTCGCGTGCCAGCCGCCCACCCCGGCTGCGCTCGTTGAACGTGATCGGCTGCCGGACCCGCCACCGCAGCCGGACCGCGAAGTGGTCGCGGAAGCCCTCCCCCACACCCGGGAGGTGGTGCACGACCGGTATCCCCAACCGTTTGAGCAGGCTGGCCGACCCCACCCCGGACAGTTCGAGGAGCTGGCAGGACTGCACCACGCCGGCGCTGAGGATGGCCTCCCGCGTGCAGCCGGCGGTGTGCTCGGTGCCGCCGCTGCGGTAACGCACGCCAATGCAGCGTGTGCCGTTGAACTCCAGCCTGGTGACGTGCGCGTCCACCGTGACCGTGAGGTTGGGGCGGCGCCGCGCCGCCTTCAGGTAGGTGCCTGCCGCAGATGAGCGCCGCCCCCGGTCGTGCATGACCTGGTAGTAGCCAAACCCTGCCTGGTCGCCTGAGTTGTAGTCAGGGTTGGCCGGGTAGCCCGCTTGCACTGCTGCGGCGAGGAACACGTCCGTGAGTTCGTCTCGATCGCGCGGCGGCGCGACGGAGATCGGGCCATCGGCGCCGCGGGTCTCACCGGCCAGCCCTGACACATGCTCCAGGCGGCGGAAGTACGGCAGCACATCAGCCCACGACCACCCGGGATTGCCGAGGGCTGCCCAGTCGTCGTAGTCCTCCCGCTGGCCCCGGACGAACAGCATGCCGTTGATCGCGTTGGAGCCGCCGAGCAGCCGCCCGCGTGGGATACCGACCCGGCGGTCGCCAATTGTCGGGTCGGCCTGGGTCTGGAAGCACCAGTCGTATTTCGGGTTGCCCATCCACAGTGTTTCGCCGGCCGGGACCGCCAGGAACGGGTTGTGCCGCCGCGGGCCCGACTCCAGCAGCAGCACGCTGACCGCGGGGGTCTCCGTCAGCCGGGCGGCCAGCACACACCCAGCCGCACCGGCGCCCACGATGATGTAGTCGTATACGGTCACGGCATCGTCCCCGCGGCGGACTGTCCCGCCAGCGCAGGCTGCCGCTGCCCCGCTACGCGGCTGCCGAACGTGGTGCGGTTGAGCAGCCGCCGGTGGTACTGGTCATAGGGGGTGGCCCGGTGCATCGCACTGCGGTTGTCCCAGACGATGATGTCGCCCGGGCGCCACTTGTGCAGGTACGTGAACCTCGGCTGGATGGCGAACTCCTGCAGGAACGTCACCAGGGGCGCGCTCTGCGCCTGCGGCATCCCCTCGATGCGCCACGGCACGTTCCCGCCCGCGTAGATGGCCTTGCGCCCGTTGACGTCATGGGTGCGCACCAGTGGCTGTGACACGTCCGGCCAGGAAGCACGCTCTTCGGCAGTCACCGGCGGGCGGTCCGGGTAGTTGTAGGGCCGCGACTGCACCCGGCTGATCACGACCCTGAGGTGCTCGATCCGGTCCTTGACCGGCTCCGGCAGCGCGTCGTAGGCCGCGAACATGTTCGCGTACCAGGTGTCACCGCCGGCCGGCGGGATCTCGATGGCGTAGAGCATCGAGCCAGCCGGGGGCTCGGTCAGGTAGTGGCCGTCGGTATGCCATACCCGCCCGCTGACCGGGGAGCCGATCAGCTTCCCGTTCTCGGTGATATTGGACAGGACGAGGATCTCGGGCTGGGCGTTCTCACTGAATTCGGACCGGGTGTACTTGACCACCTCGCCGAAACGCTTGGTGAACTCGATGTGCTGGGCCGGGTTCATCGACTGGCCACGGATCAGCAGAATGGTGGTGTCGATCCATGCCTCATAGATGCGCTCGAAATCACGGGCCGGCATGTCACCGGTGACATCGATGCCCCGGACCTCGGTTCCGATCGTTTCGGTGATGGGGATCAACTCAAGCATCCTGGACCTCGCTCACGGTTTCGCTGGGGCCGGCCGTGCCTGTCTTGCCTGCCGTCATGTCTTGCCTGCCGTCATGGAAGTGCCACCTGGTAGTCGTCGATCCAATGACGCATCTCGGCAAGCTGGATCAGGAACTGTGCCCCACTGGCCCCGCCCGGCAGCGTCGCGGTCAGTTCGTTGGAGCCGATCCGCCGCAGCAGGCCATTGAGGCGGTCGGTGTCGAACAGTCCGCGGATGGCCGAGGCCGGGTCATTGACGACCCATGTCGCCTCGCGGACGAGCGCCTGGTCGTGGTCAGGGTTCTGGACATGCGGGTAGGCGGACTTCTTCCGGGTCAGCGTGGTGGGCGGCACCAGGTCGGCCACCGCGGCCTTGAGCAGGCCTTTGAGCCCGCCCGAGCACTTCATCGGCCACGGCACGTTCCAGGCGTATTCGACGAGCCGGTGGTCGCAGAACGGCACGCGGACCTGGAGACCATGCGCCATGCTCATCCGGTCCTTGCGGTCCAGCACGCTCGCCAGCGGCCCGGCCATGCCCGCGAACAGGACCTCGCGCATCCGCGCGTTCACCGGATCCTCACCGTGCAACCGGGGAACCTCCGACATCACCTGCGCGTACCGGTCACGCTCGTCGCGGCGTGGGTCTACGACGGCGGTTACCTCCGGCGAGAGGTAGTCGCACAGCCGGGGGCCGTCGCCGAGCCAGGCAAAGGTGTCCCGCCCCGTCAGGGCCTGGTCGAAGAGGTAGGGGTACCCGCCGAAGAACTCATCGGCCGCCTCGCCGGACAGCGCGACCGCCGACTCCTGCCGCATGTACTGGAACAGCAGGTACATCGAGGCATCGAACTGCCCCCAGCCCGGCAGGTCGCGGGCTTGGCGGGTGGCGGGGACAGCGGCCGTCAGGTCGTCCAGGCTGACCGTGACAGTCCTGTGGTGGCTGCCGATGTATTCCGCGGCGGCGGCCGCGTACGGCGCGTCCACGTCAGGGCGCAGTTCGGTCGGCGTGAAGTGTGCCTGGTCGCTGTCGAAACGCACGCAGAAGGTGCCGAGCTGCCGCTGGCTGGGCTCCTGCCGCAGCAACTGCGCGGCGAGTGCGGCCACCGCGGTGGAGTCCACCCCGCCGGACAGCATTGCCGCGCACGGACCAGCGGTGGGCAGTTGCCTGCTGACGATGTCGCCGAGCAGCATCCGGATATGGTCGGCGGTCTCCGCCGGTGTCTGGCTGTGCGGCGCGCTGTGCAGCCGCCAGTACCGGTGGGATGCCAGGCCCGCCGGGGAGTACTCCAGCACGTGCGCGGGTGGGACCTCTCGCAGCCCCGCCAGTGGGGTCTCGCCGGGCATGGCCAGCCGTGGCTGGAGCAGCACCGGCAGCGCGGACAGTTCCAGCCTGGGCTCGAACAGGGGGTTGGCGATGATCCCCTTCGGCAGGGACGCGAACAGAATGCCGCCTGGGTACTCGGCGTAGAAGAGCGGCTTGACACCCATCCGGTCGCGGCCGAGCAGCAGCCGCCGGGCCCGGCCGTCCCACAGCGCAAACGCGAACATCCCGTTGAGCCGGGCCACGAAGTCCGTGCCCCACAGCAGGTAGCACTGCAGCAGGATGTCGGTGTCGGAGCCGGTCCTCAGCCGGGCACCCGCTCCCTCGACCTCCCTGCGCAGCTCGGGGAGGTTGTAGATCGCGCCGTCGTAAGCGAGCGCAATGGTGTCAGCGCCCACCTCGGCCAGTGCCGGCTGCTCGCCTTCGGCCTGGTCGCCCGCACTCAGCTTCCGGTGGCCAAGCGCCATGCTCGCTGACAGCCACACGCCCTTACCATCGGGCCCACGGTCACGCATCGTCTCGGTCATCGCGTGCACCACGCCCGCGTTGCCGCCCTGGCTGAGGTCGCGCTGGAAGTCAGCCCAGCCCACCAAACCGCTCATGCCTGCTCTCCCGCTCGCCTCCGGGGCGCCTGGGAGGCGCCGCCTTCCCTCCTCGCTCCCACGCTCGCTGCGCTCGCTCCCCGCTCCTCAGTCCAGGCGGCACCGCGCCCCTCCGGCTCGCTCATGCGGACATCTCCGTCTCGGTCGTCAGCTGCGTCCGCAGCCGGGTCAGCGCTTCCCGTGTGGTGTCCTCGTCATGGACCAGCGCAATGCGCAGGTAGCCTGCGCCGGGGTTGGCCCCGGTGGCGTCCTCGGCGGCCAGGTACCGGCCTGGCATCACCGAGACCGCGTGACGCTGCCACAACTGGTGGGCCGAGCGTTCGTCGTCGGCCACCGGCAGCCAGCAGAAGAAGCCGGCCCCGGGTCGGCGGTATCCCGGGACGCCGGCGAGCAGCGAGTCAGCGACCTCCCAGTTGCGGGTCAGCGCCGACCGGAGCTGGCTGACGTGGAAGTCATCGGCCCACAGCGCGGCCGCGGCGGCGCAGACGGGGCCGGGGACACTGACACCGCAGGCCCGGTTATAGGTCGCGTAGCCGCCGACCAGGGCGGGGTCCCCAGCCATGAAACCGCTCCGCAGCCCGGGCGCACCCGACCTCTTGGACAGGCTGTGCAGCACGAGAAACGACTGGCCAGCGGCCCGGTCCTGCGCCGCGACAGGCAGATAGCCAGGGACCTCCCCGCTCACTGACAGGTCGGTGTAGCACTCGTCGGCCAGCAGTACCGCGCCGGCCGACCGCGCGACCTCACCGATCGCGCGCAGCCCCCCCGGCCCGATGATGTCTCCCTGGGGGTTGCCGGGGTTGCACACGACAACCGCTGCCACCGGCGGCCCGGCGGCGCGCACGGCCGCCGCGACCTCGGCCACATGGTCGACGTTGCCGGCGCCGTAGAACACGGGCCGCGCCCGGGCCGCGATGGTGGCGGCGTAGTACGACGGGTAGGCCGGGTTCGGCATTACCACGGCGGGTGCGACGGGTGAGCCGTGCCCGCCTGCCGCCAGCACCGCCTGCATGATGGCCACCGAGACCGCCTGCTTGGTGCCGGGGGTGGGCTCGACCGCGACCCGCCCATCCCGCAGGCTGGCGCCGATGGCGAACCGGCGCTCGAGCCAGCCCGTGTAGGCGCTGCGCAGGGCGGCGGTGCCTCCCAGCGGGGGGTAGCGGGACCATCCCTGTGGGTCAGCCAGCGAACTGCTGTCCAACGGTGGGCGGCTGAGCCGCGGCTCACCGAGGTGCAGCGCGATGGGTTCGAGGCCCGCTGGCGGCACGGCGTCACGCAGCAGGTCCCGCAGGCGGTCGAACGGGCTTTCGGGCACGGTCATGGTCAGTCCCGCACCAGGTCATTCAGGGCGGTCTTGCCACGCGTGCGGTCATCGGCGTACTTGACGATCACTGCCGCGTACACGGAGATCTCCGGCCGCCGCGGGTCGGTGCGCGCGCCCGGCACGACCACGGCATTCTCGGGTACCTCGCCGTAGCTGACCTCGCCGGATGCCCGGTCGATGATCGGCGTGGAACGGCCGAGGAAGACGCCCATGCCGATGACAGCCCCAGACCGGACCCGGACCCCTTCGGCGATCTCGCTGCGCGCGCCGACGAACACGTCATCCTCGACCACCACCGGCTGTTCGCCGATGGGCTCGAGTACGCCGCCGATCCCGGCACCGCCCGAGATGTGGCAGCGCGCCCCGATCTGCGCGCACGAGCCGACCGTGGCCCAGGTGTCGATCATCGTGCCAGCGCCGATATAGGCGCCGACATTGACGAAACAGGGCATCAGTACAGCGCCGGGCCCGATGTAGGAGCCGTACCGGGCCACCACGCCGGGCACGACCCGGATGCTGGCCGCCTGGAAGTCCGCCTCCTGCCATGCCTCGAACTTCAGCGGCAGTTTGTCGAAGGTCTTGGGCCGGCCCGGTCCCGCGGCGGCGAGCGCGGAACGACTGGTCAGGAACGACAGCAGGATCAGCTTCTTGACGAAGGTGTCCACCACCCAGCCCTTGCCTTCGGGGCAGGCGGCGCGCAGTTCGCCGCGGTCCAGGGCGGCCAGGCCGGTTTCGATGTACGGGGTCAAGGCCGTCAGGCCCGCCTGGGTGAGACCGGTGCGGCGGTCGAATGCCGCTTCGATAGCCGTCCGCAGTTCGCCGTCAGTCGCCATGTCCGACTCCTGCTGGTGACATGTAGTGGCCCCGTCTTGGCTGTCCGACGGGCCCGGCCGGGCTGAGAGGCACGGGACGCGCCGGGAAGCAGGCAGTCGCGATGTAGTCGTCGAAGTCTTCCGCGCGGCGGATCTCCACCAGGTCGCCGTTCCCCATGAGCAGCAGTTCGGCCGGCCGCAGCCGTCCGTTGTAGGTGAAGCCCATGGCATGCCCGTGCGCGCCGGTGTCATGGATGAGCGCGATATCGCCTACCCGCGGGTCGGGCAGGGCCCGGTCCACGGCGAACCTGTCCATGTTTTCGCACAGCGACCCGACCACATCGAACGGCGATACCGGCCGTCCATCAGCGAAGGGAAGGCTGAGATGGTGGTAGGCGCCGTAGAAACCAGGCCGCATGAGCGCGGACATGGAGGCGTCCACGCCGACGACCTCATGTCCCTTGCGGCACCGGTTGATGACCCGGGTCACCAGCACGCCGTGCGGGCCGCTCACGTAGCGGCCGCATTCCATCAGGATGCGCGGCGCTGCCGGGCCGTGGCACCGGTCCCGGGCTTCGATGATCGCGGCCGCGTAGGCACCGAAATCGATGGGCCTGTCCTCGCGGTAGTACGGGATACCCAGGCCGCCGCCGACGTTGATGTAGTCGAGTCCTACGCCGAGCGCGTCCGCGACATCGGCACCGAGCTCGATGATGTCGGTGGCAGCCCGGATCGCCCGGTCGGTGTCGAGTTCGTTCGCGCATGTCATGCCATGAATGCCAAACCGGGTCGCGCCGAGCCGCTGTGCGTCGCGGTAGGCCTCCACAAGCTCCGGCACGGGCACACCAAACTTGGAGTGCGTGGCATCGCCCATGAGGCGTGACCCCGCGGCCAGTCCCGTGGGAGAGACGCGGAAGGAGACCACGTCCGGCACCGTGTCCAGCTTGGCGAGAAATGACCGGTCGTCGAAGGTGATGACGGCACCCATGGCCAGGGCACGCCGGTACTCGGCCACAGAAGTGTTATTGGACGTGAAGACGATGTCATCGCCAACTGCCCCCACCCGCCGGGCCAGTTCCAGTTCGACCGCAGACGAGCAGTCGAGGCCACTGCCCGCGCCCAGCAGGAGCGACAGCACAGTGGGGTTGGGCAGCGCTTTGACGGCGAAGTACTGGCGGAACGGCTCACCGCCGAACGCACGGACCATGGCAAGGTGCGTCTGCACAATGCCTTGGGCGTCGTAGACGTGAAATGGCGTCCCGTAGCTGTGGGCAACGTCTTCGAGCAACGGGAGGAGGCGAGCTGAGAACTCGTCAGATATCGGCATTCAATATCCCACGGGTAGCCGGGTAGCGCGCTTTATGGGACGCGTGCTACGCAAATCGTGCGATTGCGTATTCCGCTGAGTGGGCGCTTGTAAGGGAAGTAGTAGCATTCATCCGGCTCGAAGCCGAAAGAGACCAGCATTTTGCGGAGGTAGTCCTTGGAGATGAACCAGAACCCCTCCACGCTGTCATGCGGCGCGTACGGCACTCCCGGATCCCGCGGCGAGTCGTTGGAGAGCAGGAGGTGGGCGCCGGACTTCAGCCCGAGGCTGGCGAGCTTGGCGAGCGACGGGTTCATATCACCCGACGGGTCGAACAGATGGCCTAGCAATCCGTCGGCGTACACCAGGTCGGCGGCGGCGACATCCTCCGGCTGAAGCGCGAAGAAGTCGGCGGTGAAAGCGTCCACCCCTTTCGCCCGGGTGAGCGCCACGGCCTCCTCGTTGCAGTCGATCGCCCTGACCACACGGTCGTGGGCTGCCAGGTCACCTTCTACGAAGCCGTTGCCGCAGCCAAGCGACATGACGGTCCCCCCGGCCGGGGTGAGCGAAAGGACCTTCAGCACGATGTGCGACCTGTACTCCGGGACGTAGGTGGAGGGCGTCACCGAGTCCTTGAACGCCTCGCCCCTCTCCCAGATCTCATAGATGCTCGCGTTCGATTCCCCAGCCGACCGCGGCAAACAATAGAAGTCATGCACCCGCTCAAGATCCCGCTGTGTTTGAGGCACGCTACTCTCCCCGTAAGAAGCAATACAAAGTCTCGCTGACGCGCGAGGATGCTTACTCAAATATCTCAACGTTGCCAGAACAGGCCACTCAGGAGAACCAAGTGGCCGGGCCTACGAAAGATAGACGCCAGAGAACTTCCGAATCGCCCAACCCCCAGATGCCACCATCGCTGATACCGGCATGTGTGTCACCATTGAGCACGCATTCGGAATGTATAACAGTCAGTTCGGGCTGTCAAACACTGATTGGTGCTGAAGCCGTAGTTTGTTACTTTCATGGTCCGCGGCCGAGTTGCTGTTGGCTGTAACTTTACTGGCTAGCACCGGTGCGTCTTAGCCAATGGCAAGAAGCAGTCAATCAGTGGCAAGAAGCAGCCAATCCGGGCTCCGGGATAGTAGTGGCGGCTGCCGGTGTGGTAGCGCTCGCGGGCCTCAGCTGCACGGCGGCCGTCGTCGCCCCCGTCGCTGGGCATGAGATCGGCCCCTGGCGGAATCCGCCAGGGGCCGATCTTGGCACGACCGGACGGCTCAGCCTTGGCTGTGCTTTCGCGCTGGCCGGGGCTGCGGTTCCGCTGGCAGCCCGCGGGTCTCGAAGGCCAGCAGACAGTAGATGACGCCGGTCACCACTGCCCACACGCCGATGACGGTGCTCGCCGGGACCAACGTGGTACCGGACCCCGCCATCGCCCACAACCCCAGCAGCAGCTCCGCTACGCCGAGGGCGAGGGTAAACCCCCAGGACGGCAGTTCACGGCGGCGGGCAACGGACACGACGACCTGGAAACCGCCCGATACTGCCAGCCACACCCCGGCGAACAGCACCAGCACCAGCGTGGTCGGGCCAGGCCAGGCGAGCAGCACAAGCCCCGCGAGAGCCCCGGCGACACCGGCCAGCACATGCTCACCGGAAGTCCTGTTCGCATAGGCGGGATTGAGGACCAGCGCAGCCCCGCGGACGATGAACAGCACACCCGCCACGACGCTCAGGGAACCGACGTCCCACCCGGCCGCCATGACCGCCAGCCCGAGGGCGACCGACACCAGGCCAGCGGACAGCGGTATCCACCAGCGGTCCCTGACCTGCCCGGCACGGTTCCCGAGTTCCCGCAGCAATGTCTGCGCGCTCTCGGCGGCACTGGCACTTTGGCTCATCGGATCACCTCTCGGGATATAGCGGCACACATCGGCGCGCACCGCTGACGCCTGTGGTCCCCAAGAGCTCGAGCCCCGCTGTGCGCGGAGCCTCGCAACGGCCGATTCCTCTCAGTTCAGCCGGTCTCCCCTGCTCTGCATACCGCCACGCAACACCACCGCGTTACTGCGCGATATGCGGTTTGGATGCGGGAGTCTCCGCCACGCACCACCACCGCGTTACTGCACGATGTGGGCTTTGGCAGGCATGGGTTTCAGTGTGGGCTGGGTGCGGACCGTGGTGCCAGGCCCCTGGCTTTGGCCTTCTCGCGGCAGAGCTCATCCAGCCGCTCCCAGGCGGCCGGCATGGCGGCGGTCCGGGACAGCACCAGGGCCATGGCGACCGGGTCGTCTACTGCCGCCCCAGCCGATACCTGTTCCATGTCCACCTGGTGGTGTTCCAGTTCAGCGCGGTGGTGTTCAGCGTAGCCCACGATGACATCGGCGACCTCAGCCAGCCGGGGGTCGGCCGGATCCCAGTCGAAGGTCTCGTAGTAGGAACGGTAGACGTGCGCGAACTCCGGGTCGGTCAGGGCTTCGAGCTTGCTCTGTGCCCAGTCCCGGGCCTGCCCGGGGTACCGGGCGGCCAGCATGATCCAGCTGTCCCGCTCGATCCGCATCGCCTGCGGGCTGACGCCGAGACCGCGTATCCGGTCGAAGAGGTCGGCGATTTCCGCTGGCACGAAGAGCCGGTCGCCCGCGGCCAGCTGGGCGATCCGGTGCCGCTGTGCCTGCAGTTCGCGGATCCGGACGGCCAGCGCCTTGTCGATCTCGGTGATGGCACCGGCGAACTCGGCAGGCTCGGCGGCGAGCAACTGCTGGATCCGCGCCAGCGGCACCCCCGCGTCCGCGAGGGCTTTGATCCGGATCAGGTCGATCACCGCGTCCGCGTCGTACCTGCGGTAGCCCGATGCGTCCCGCTCGGGCTCAGACAGCAGACCGCGCTCGTGGTAGTGCCGGACGGCGCGGACGGTGACCCCGACGTAGTCCGCCAGCTGGCTGATGGTGAGCATCGCGGGCCTTCCTGCGATGGTGGCAGCCGATGGTGGCCGACCCGCTTCCACGGTATTCACCGGCTGCGGCTGGTGGTGGTGCCCCGGTTGAACAGCGCCCGCGAGCCCAGGTAACCGGCAACGGCCAGCCCGGCGCACCAGGCGTACGCGATCAGCGGCTTGTCCCCGGCTGGCGTGCCCAGCAGCAGGCCCCGCAGCGTCTCGATGACCGGCGTGAAGGGCTGGTATTCGGCGAACCACCGTACCCCCGGCGCCATCGTCCCTGCGGGCACGAAGGCGCTGCCCAGGAACGGCAGGAGCGCCAGCGGCAAGGGTGCGTTGCTGGCACCCTCCGGGTTCTTGGCGAGCAGCCCAAGCGCCACGGACACCCAGGTGAGAGCGAAGGCGAGGACCACGATCAGGGCGATCGCGGCCAGCCAGCCGGCCACGCTGGCCGCGGGCCGGAAACCCAGCGCCACGGCGAGGCCGGTGACGAGCACGGCACCGGCCACCGTCTGGACCACGCTGCCGAGCACGTGTCCGGTCAGCACGCAGACCCGGGCGATCGCCATGGTCCGGAAGCGGTTGATGATGCCTTCGGTCATGTCCATGTTGATCGCGACCGCGATGGCGACCGAAGCGGAGCTCACCGCCAGCACGATGATCCCGGGGGTCAGGTAGTTGATGTAGCCGCCGGTCCGGGCGCCGATGCCAGCTCCCAGCGTGGCCCCGAATACATAGCGGAACAGCAGCAGCATGAAGACGGGGATAAGCAGCACCCCAAAGGTCATGCTCGGGTAGCGCCGTACGTGCAGGAGGTCACGGCGCAGCATCGTGACCGAGTCGCGGATCGCGTAGGAGCTGGTGCTCATCGTGGCTGTCCTTCAGTTGACGTGGTCGGGTTGGCCGGTGAGGGCGAGGAAGACGTCGTCGAGGTCGGGCATGTGCACCGTCAGGGTGGCCACCTCGACGGACTGGGCACCGAGCTGGTCCAGCAGGGCACGCACTGACCTGGCGCTGCTGTCGGCTGGCACCCGGAGCGTGAGTGCTTCCTCGTCTGGCGACGCGCCGCTCAGCACGCGGGCCGCTGCGGCGAGCTCGTCCGGGCTGGTGAACTGGAGCTGGATGTGGCCGCCCGGGACCAGCCGCTTGAGCTCGCCCGCGGTTCCTTCCGCGACCAGCCTGCCGTTGTCCAGCACGGCGATCCGGTCGGCCAGCTGGTCGGCCTCTTCCAGGTACTGCGTGGTCAGGAAGACGGTGGTGCCGACGGCGACGAGGTCACGGACGATCTGCCACATGCGGCGGCGGCTTCGCGGGTCCAGGCCGGCCGTTGGCTCGTCGAGGAAGAGGATCCGGGGGCGGATCATCAGTGTCATGGCGAGGTCCAGCCGGCGCCGCATCCCGCCGGAGAAGGTCATGGCTGGCTTGGCGGCCGCGTCGGTCAGCTCGAAGAGCTCGAGCAGGTCCGCTGCCCGCCGGCGTCCTTCGCCGCGGTCGAGGTGGCACAGGTCCGCCATCAGGAGCAGGTTCTCCCTGCCGGTGAGCAGGTTGTCCACGGCCGAGAACTGGCCGGTGACGCCGATCGCCGCGCGCACCAGGTCAGGTTCGGTGCGCACATCGTGGCCTGCCACGCGCACCTCGCCGGCGTTGGCGGGGATGAGGGTGGACAGGATCTGGACCGTGGTGGTCTTGCCCGCCCCGTTCGGGCCGAGCAGCGCGAAGATCGTCCCCTCCGGGATCGTCAGGCCGATGCTGTCCAGCACGGTCTTGTCACCGAACGACTTGCGCAGCCCGCTGGCCGAGACCGCCAGGGCTGGGTTCTGCTGTGTCATGCACCCATGCTCGAAGGTTGACGCAGGGTCAAGGTCAAGCCCTGTTGCGCAGCCAGAACCTGGCGGCTGCCAGTGGTGTATTCCAGAGTGCGTACGCCCAGTTGAGTGAGCTGAGTGAGGAGTGCCATCGAGGACGAGGAGGCGGTAGCCCGGTCCCGTGACGGCGACCTTGACGCCTATGCCGTGCTGGTCGCCCGGTACACGCTGCGCGCACACCGGGCCGCCTTCCTGCTGGGCGCCGGGGAGGAGGCCGACGATGTCGTGCAGGAAGCGTTCGTGAAAGCGTTCCGGAACCTGTCCCGGTTCCGGTTGGGTGAGCCGTTCGGCCCGTGGCTGCTGCGGATCGTCGTCAACGAGACCAAGAACCTGACCCGTTCGAGGAGGCGGCGCGCCGCGATGGCCCTGCGGCTGTCCGCCGCGGAACCGCGTGAGGAGGCAGCGGGCGGTCCCCTCGAGGAGGTGCTGGCCGCTGAGCGGCGTGCCCGGCTGCTGGCGGCGGTGGGTGCGCTGCCGGGCAGCGAACGGCAGGCACTGGTCTGCCGTTACTTCCTCGAGCTGTCCGAGGCGGAGACAGCGCAGGTGCTGGGCTGGCCCCTCGGGTCGGTGAAGTCACGCACGTCGCGGGCGCTGAACCGGCTCCGCGGGCTGCTCGTGCCCGGGGAGCAGAAGGCGGTCCCTCATGGCTGACCGGGCCGGGTGGCTGGACGAGATGGAGTCCGAGTTGCGGGCGCTGGGCCAGGCGCTGGAGGTGCCATCCCCTGGCGACCTCACCGTAGCCGTCCGGCAGCGGCTCACAGGGCAGGCGGCGCCCAATACCGGCGGCCACCGTCACCGACCCGCGCTTGGTCGGATCCGCGGCCGGCTGGTGTGGCGTGCCGCGCTGGTCGCGCTGATCACCCTGCTGGCTCTGCTGGTCGCCACCCCACAGGGGCGGGCGGTGATCACGCACGTGTTCCGGTTCGCCGGTATCGAGCTCCGCCAGGAGCCAGGGCCGGCACGGCCGCCGGGGGGCCGCGCCGCCCTTCCCGGTCAGCGGCAGATGCCGCTGGAAAGGGCCCGCCACCAGGTTTCCTTCCCCATCCTGGTGCCGGCCGCGCTCGGCCAGCCCAGCCAGGTCGTGGTCAGCGACGGCGGGCGGGTCGTGTCGCTGACCTACCGCCGGACGCCGCACGGCCTGGTGCGGGTGGATGAGTTCGCCGGATACATCAACCAGGTCGTGTTCGAGAAGCTGGTCCATTTCAGCAGCGTGACCAGGGTACGGGTGGATGGCACCAGGGCACTGTGGGTCAAGGGCCCGCAGGAACTGCTGTACGTCACCCGTGACGGCGCCCTGGCCGCTGCCTCGGCCCGGCTCACCACCGGCAACACCCTGATCTGGGCGACCCGGCAGGTCGCGCTGCGCCTCGAGGGCAACCTCAGCGAGTCAGCCGCGCTCGTCATCGCTGACTCGGCGCACTGACACCGCCCAGGCCCAGGCACGGGAACCTGCCGCCCGGCAGCGGTGTAACAGGAACGGGCCACACCCCGGACTGGCATACAGGGACTAGCAAACAGGGAGCAGCCATGTTGTGGAGGCTGATCGCTGTCAGCGCTCTTGCCGTAGGCATGAGCATCGCCGCCGCCGTGACGCTGGCCACGCCAGCGCTCGCGAAAGGGCCTACCCAGGCGAGCATCACCGGACCTGGGCTGACCCACCCGGTCGTCGTCTCCGGCGACGGCGAGCCGGGACAGCTGGGCAGGCTCGCGACGCTTGCCGGGCAGACCAGTCTGTTCTCCGTGATGTTCCCTGCGGGCAATGGCCTGCCAGCACCGGTCCGGGTGCGCACCCCCTTGCCGAGAGCCTCCCTCGGCCCCCGGTACACGGTCATCTACACGGTGCCTGGTGTCACCCCCAAGCCGGGCGAGCAGTTCGGGCGGGTCCGCGAAGACCTCTACCCGTTCGCGGCCGACGGGCCGGTCATCTACACGCCACCGGGGCAGGCTGGTTTCGGCGGGCCGCTGCAGGTCACCGGCTGGTTCCGGGCCAGCCACCAGCTGACCCGCACCCTCACCCAGCTCGGCGTGCCACCAGCCCACGTCCCCCCTGGCGGACGTCCCACGGCAGGGCACCAAGCGGGCTCGGCAGCACTTGCCTGGCTCATAGCAGCGCTCGCAGCCGCTGCCGCGGCGGTCACCGGGATCGCATTGTGGCTACGTCACCGCAGGCCAGCCACTGCGTGACGAAACCCAGAGCCGCCGCCAGCGCCGGGCGCAGCGGCCGGTGTCACCGCTTGCGGGCCACTCCGCCGACCCACGCGTGGTAGCCGGCGTACTGGAAACGCGTAGCGCCGGGGCTGGGCCGCCACTCGGGCAGCGGCACCAGGCCCGGGTCGACCATCTCCAGGTCGCCGAAGTAGCTGAGGACCTCCTCATGGCTGCGCCAGTTCCCGGTCCCGAACAGTTCCCTGAACAGCTTCTGGGCGCCCGCGATCCGCGCGGCGTCGGTGGGGTGCGATGTGGTGGTGTCACGGAAGTGTGAGATGGCCAGGTAACTGCCCGGCGGCATCGCCTCGCGAAGCAGGGCGACGATGCCCGCGGGATCGTCCTCGTCGTCGATGAGGGGCAGGACCGCCAGCAGCGTCAGCGCTACCGGCTGCCCGGGAGCGAGCAGTTCGCGGACTTCCGGGCTGGCCAGTATCTCCTCCGGGCGATGCAGGTCAGCTTTGATGATCGCGGCAGTGCTGCTGTCGCTGAGCAGGGCGCGGCTGCGCGCGACCACGTCGGGGTCGTCGTCGACGTAGAGCACGCGGGCCGGGCAGCCGGCCTCCCACGTGACCTGGTGGACGTTCCCGCTCGCCGACAGGCCGGAACCGATGTCGAGGAAGCGGCTGATGCCAGCTTCAGCCGCCAGGAAGCACACCACGCGCCGCAAGAACGCCCGGTTGGCCATTGCCATCCGGGGGGCATCGGGCACCGCACCCACGAGCCTGGCGAAGACCTCGCGGTCAGCGGCCAGGTTGTCGGTCCCCCCCAGGAGACAGTCATAGACCCGGTAGATGCTCGCACGGTCGGTGCCCACACGCTGCTGGACCCAGTCCACGGCGCACCTCGTCGAGAGACGAACGCGATCCCCTGGGATGTTACTCCGCGCGAACGCCCCGTCCAGCGGCCAGACCGCCCATGGCTACCTGACGGCACACGGGTTCGGCTGGATCGACGAGATCGGCTATTACACCCCCGGCCCGAACAGCGGCAGTACCCATACCGACACCGCCGACGCCTCGTCCTGCAGTGAGGACCTGAACACCCTCGTCCAGAGCGACCCGAGCATGCGGCAGTGCAACAACCTGCCCGACGCCGGGCGTCGGCCACCTACGGCACCAAGGACGAGCAGATAGACCGGCTCGGCTGCCTGCTCGCCTGGTACGTCTGGGAGCGGTACTCCCAGTACGGGCAGCCGGTCAATGTCCTCGCCCACAGCATGGGCGGCCTGCTCATCCGGGACGCGCTCGGCCAGGTGTCCCGGCACGCCCAGGACTTCCCGCCTGAGCTGTTCGTGGCCCGCGTGGTGACCGTCGCCACCCCGCATGGCGGCATCTACGGCCTGTACCGGGTGGCCACGCAGAGCGACAACGGCACCAACGGCGCTGAACTGGACGACATGGACCCGTCCAGCAGCTTCATGACCATGCTGTCCGGCTCCGCCTTCCAGCGGCCACAAGGCTATGGCGGCACCTTCTGGGCGTTGATGGGAGCCTCAGACGGGCCATACGGCAACTCGGCGATCTGCCCGGACGGCCCGCCGAATGCTCCCTACGACGGCCCGAACCTGATCTCCTGCCTGGCCGGCAATGGCGACGGGATAGTACCTACCGACAGCCAGATGGGCATGCCCGCCGACTACAAAATCGCGTACGGGGTGCAGTCAGCGGCCAATTACGCCGACATCAGCACCCAATACGAGCACGAGTACGGTATCCCCTGCTTCAACCTGTCGGTCATCGGCCCGATTTCCACGAACGTGTGTTTCGACGGGCCGTTCTACCTCAACGACGGTGGGACCACATCCACCAAGGCGTGGCTGTGCACCAGATCGTGCGCTGACACCTCGTTCCTCGCGGGCTCCCCGGTGACCGCGGCCCGCTCGCTATCGGAAATCACCACCCTGCTCAACCGCGCGGTGACCGCCCCGGCGCCGCCGTCCAGTCCGTTCGTGCTGAGGTCCTGGACCAGCGGCAACGGCAACTACGTGTCCGCGGAGCTCGGCTACACCGGCGGCAACTACGGTGAGCTGCGCGCCCGCGCCACGACCCAGGGCCCGTGGGAGACCTGGGACGAACTCAGTCTCCCCAACGGCGACGTCGCGTTCCGCTCGGTCGCCAACGGCCTGTACGTGACGGTCAACGACCAGGTAGCCACCACCGACCCCAGCTACGGGGAACTGACCGCCTCTTCACCCACGATCGGCCCCCGGCAGGCGTTCCAGGTCACCTACAACTCCGACGGCACCTATTCGGTCAAGTCCGTCGACGACGGCCACTACGTGTCCGCGGAGCTCGGCTACACCGGGGCGAGCTACGCGATGCTGCGCGCCCGCGCCGCCAGCATCGGCCCGTGGGAGAAATACACCACCCGCACCGGGTCGCTGGCCTGTACCGACTATGGCGGTTCGACGCTGACCGGCCCGAACGCCTGCATCGGGTTCCACACCGCGCCGCCGCCGGGCGGCCCGCCATCGCAGAACGTGTGGTTCTCCGGCGGCGGGGTCGGCCTGGACGGGCAGGAGATCTGGACCTACGCCAACGGCACCACACCCACCTCGACCGCGGTCTACAACCTGAGCGGGCTGGATACCAGCCACGTCTGGGATCTGCAGGCCTACATCCCCAACGGGCACTCCGACGCCAGCAACGCGCGCTACTACTACTGCTCGCCCGGTGGCGGCTGTGCCTACGGCTACGTCAACCAGAACAACTACACCAATGCCTGGGCCATGTTCGGCGCGGTGTGCACCACTGACGGGACCGCCCAGGCCACCCTCGACGATGCGGGCGGGGACGTGTACCCGGCCGAGGTGGGCGCGGACGCGATCCGCGCGGTCCGGACCGGGTACGCGTGCTGAGGCTGCCAGCCAGGCAGATCCGCGGCGGTCGGCGCGGGCCTGTCAGAGGGGCCAGCCGCTGAGGCTGGCAGGGATGCGGCCGCTGGGATCCGGCGGCCGCAGCCCTATCTGGCCTGGTAGCTGAGAGGTGGCGTCGGCGACGATCATGGCTTGCTCCCGGTCGCCGCCCGCAGGGCCGTCGCGATACTGGCCGCCAGCAGGTTCAGGCGATCGCTGACCAGCAACGCCTCGTCGCCGGTCAGCGGCACCTGCAAGGTGCCCGCGCCGGTGTGCGGCCACCGGTCCCGGGTGCCGTCCGCGACCGCGCGCAGGGCCTCGACCCGCTCAGCGGCCAGATGCAGGCGAACGGCACTCGCCTCGACCCGGGCCAGGTTCGTGGCCAGGTAGATCCGGTGTGCAGTCAGATAGTCGTGGCCGAAGTACGCGGCGAGCCGGGCCGCGGCGTGGAGGGTTCCGTTCATGTGGGCACGGGCCCGGACCAGGTCACCTGCCTTCCACTCGACCAGGGCCCAGGTCGGCCCCGCGGTCAGCCGGTAGACCAGCGCCAGTTCCTCGTCCCGCGGGCACTGCCGGTCCAGCGCACGCAGCTGAGCCCGGGCGGCCGTGAGGTGCCCGAGCCTGGCCTCGGTCACGGCGTGCTGGTGGTGGTCGGCCAGGGTCCGCAGCCGGAGGAAGTCCTCGAAGCGGTGCCGCCGCAGCAGGGCCGAGCATTCCGCGGTCACGAAGGCCTCCAGCACGCGCCGCTCCACGGGGTCCGGTGGCCGTGTCGAGATGGGTTCGTGAGCCATGGCTGCTCCTCAGCCGGGCGCTGTCACCTGGCTGGCGCCCGGCAGGGTGGACTTCGCCGATATGTAGTGAGAGCAGCCGCCACGCAGGGTGATACACCCAGGATCTGGGCATGAACCTGTCCGTGCCATCGCGGCCGGCTCCGGGGACGCCATGGTCGCGCGCTGTTTGACGAACACGCAACCGGGAGGTTGGTCGAGGTGGAGGAGAACACCGCGAACAGCAGCAGTGGGCCCACTCCGGCGGTGCCCGCGGTGCTGGACGACCCGATGAGCAACCACGGGGTGGCATTCACCGCGGCCGAGCGGAAGGCACGTGGCCTGACCGGGCGGCTGCCGTCAGCGGTGCTGACCTTGGACCAGCAGGCGCTGCGCGCCTACGGCCAGCTGCACCGCCAGGGAAGCGACCTGGCCAAGAACGTGTACCTCGAGCAACTGCACGACCGCAACGAGGTGCTCTACTACAAGGTGCTGGCCGATCACCTGGCTGAGCTGCTGCCGATCGTGTACGACCCGACGGTGGGGGACGCGATCGAGCGGTACTCCCACGAGTACCGGCGCCCGCGCGGGATCTTCGCGTCCATCGACCAGCCCGACGACATCGCCACCGCATTCGGCACGCTGGAGCTGGGGCCGGATGACGTGGACCTGATCGTGTGCACCGACGCCGAGGAGATCCTCGGCATCGGTGACTGGGGTGTGGGCGGCATCCAGATCGCGGTCGGCAAGCTTGCCGTCTACACCGCTGCGGCCGGTATCGACCCGCGCCGGGTGATCCCGGTGTCGCTGGATGTCGGCACCGACAACGAGGAGTTGCTGAACGACCACCTGTACCTGGGCAACCGTCACTCCCGGGTCCGCGGCGCCGCCTACGACGCGTTCATCGCCAAGTACCTGCAGACCGCGTCATCGCTGTTCCCCAACGCGCTGCTGCACTTCGAGGACTTCGGGCCCGGAAACGCCCGGCGGATCCTGGTCACCTACGGCGACAGGTACCGGATCTTCAATGACGACATGCAGGGGACCGGGGCGATCACCCTGGCTGCGGTCCTGTCGGCGGTGAAGGTCACCGGGGTTCCCATGCGGGAGCAGAAGCTGCTGGTGTTCGGCGCGGGGACGGCCGGGGTGGGCATCGCCGACCAGATCCACGATGCCATGGTCCGCGACGGCGCCTCCCCCGAACAGGCCCGGGCCCAGGTGTGGCTGGTGGACAAGGAGGGGCTGCTCACCAGCGACATGACCGACCTGCGGGACTTCCAGCAGCCGTACGCCCGCGATCCCGCCGAGGTCCAAGGCTGGGCGCCGGACGGCGGGCCGGTGACGCTGCTGGATGCGGTCCGGCACGTCAAACCGACGATCCTGCTCGGCACCTCCACCGCACACGGGGCGTTCACCCGCGAGGTCATCGAGACGATGAGCGCGGGGGTGGACCGGCCGATCGTGTTCCCGATCTCCAACCCGACCTCGCGGATCGAGGCCATGCCCGCCGACGTGATCGCCTGGTCCGGTGGCAGGGCGCTGGTCGCCGTCGGCATCCCGGTCTCTCCGGTTGAGTACCAGGGAGTGACCTACCAGATCGGGCAGGCCAACAACGCCCTGCTGTATCCGGGGCTTGGCCTGGGCACGATCGTGTCCGGGGCATCGAAGGTGACGGCGGGTATGCTGCTGGCCGCGGCGGAGGCGGTCGCCAGCCAGGTCGACGTCAGCGCACCCGGCGCGGCACTCGTGCCGCCGGTGCAGAACCTGCGGGCCTCCTCAGCGACCACGGCGGTGGCGGTGGCCCAGGCCGCAGCGGCCGACGGCGTGGCGACCAGGAAGCCGGACAACCTGGTGCAGGCGGTGCAGGACGCCATGTGGCAGCCCGCCTACCCGGCGGGAGAGCACACACCATGACCGAGACCGGCAAGGCACCGCAGATCCTCGACCTCCCCGTTGGCCTGGATGGCACCGGGACGCGGAAGGAGTCCGACAGCCTCGGCGAGGTCGAGGTGCCCGCGGACCGGTACTGGGGGGCGCAGACCCAGCGCAGCCTGGAGCACTTCAACAGCGGCAATGACCGGATGCCCGTGGAGGTCTACCACGCCTACGGGTATGTGAAGAAGGCCGCCGCCATCGTGAACACGCGGGCTGGCCGGCTGCCGGCCTGGAAGGGCGAGCTGATCGCCCGGGTGTGCGACGAGGTGATCAGCGGGGCGCTGAACAGCGAGTTCCCGCTGTATGTGTTCCAGACCGGGTCCGGCACCCAGTCGAACATGAACGTCAACGAGGTCATCTCCAACCGGTGCATCCAGCTGGTCGGCGGCACGCTCGGCTCCAAGCAGCCAGTGCACCCCAACGACCACGTGAACATGGCGCAGTCCAGCAACGACACATTCCCGACCGCGATGCATATCGCTGCGTACACGATGGCGACGGGCAGGACGATCCCCGCCCTCCAGCGGCTGCGCGATGCCATCGACCGCAAGGCCACACAGTGGGCGGACGTGGTCAAGATCGGCCGCACCCACCTGGAGGACGCCACCCCGCTCACCGTCGGCCAGGAGTGGTCCGGGTACGCCGGCGCCCTCGATGACGCGATCGCCGAGGCCGAGCACGCCACAGCCGGGCTGCTCAAGCTGGCCATGGGCGGCACGGCCGTCGGCACCGGGCTGAACGCCCCGATGGGGTTCGGCGAGCACGTCGCCGAGCAGATCGCGGCGATGACCGGTGCGCCGTTCCAGACCGCGTCAAACAAGTTCACCGCCCAGGGCACCCTGGACGCGATGGTGCGGGCGCACGCCGGGCTCAAGACGGCCGCCGTCAGCCTGTACAAGATCGCCAACGACCTGCGCTGGCTGGGCTCGGGCCCGCGGACCGGGCTGGGTGAGCTGATCCTGCCGTCCAACGAGCCCGGGTCATCCATCATGCCGGGCAAGGTCAACCCCACCCAGGCCGAAGCCATGCTGATGGTCGCCATCCAGGTGATCGCCTCCGACGTGGCGGTCACCATGGGGGGCGCCGAGGGCAACTTCGAGCTCAACACCTTCCGCCCGATCCTGATCAGCAACTACCTGCACTCGGCGCTCATCATGGCCGACATGTGCGACCACTTCCGCGAGTTCATGGTGGAGGGCGCCCAGCTCAATGAGGCCAAGCTGAAGGAGAACATCGACCGGTCGGTGATGATGGTCACCGCACTGTCCCCGGTCATCGGCTATGACCAGGCGTCGGTCATCGCCCACTACGCCATCGACCACAACCTCACCCTGAAAGAGGCCGCGCTGGCCAACGGCGTCAGCGAGGACCTGTACAACCGGGTCGTCAACCCGCTCGAACTGACCCGCGGCGGCACCGCCAACAGCCCACCAGGCAATCCCTAGGACGGACTCCGCGGCCGCAGCCGAGGCCACCATGCGGGCACCGCCCGCCGATAGGCCTCGTACTGGGCGCCGTAGCGCCGGGCCAGTGTGGGCTGCTCATATCCGTAGACGAACGCGACGAAGGCCGCGCACACGGCGGCGGCGTAGCCGAACAGGACCAGGCGGCCCAGCAGGATGGCCTGGCCGGTGATGACCGCCAGCACCGCCAGGTACATGGGATTGCGGACGTACCGGTACAGCCCGCGCACCACCAACCGCTCGGTGGGCACGGGTGGCGCAGGCGCGCCCCGGCCCTGGACCGCGAACTGCGTGAACGCACCGAGCAGCGTCACAGCGCCCGCACCTGTCACCACCGCGCCGATGACCCGCAGCGGCACCGGGTAGGCAGCGCCTATCCGCCACTGGGTCAGCCACCAGGGAACCAGCCCTGCCACCACCCCAGGCGCGATCACGAGGAAGACCACGCTGCCCCCAGCGGCTGTCATCTTCCGCATCGGCATTCACCTCGGCAGGCCTTCCGCGCAGGAGTACGACACCATCGTCCACGCCAGCGCGACAGCCCAGAACCCGTCAGTCGCCGCCTAGCACTGCCTGTCACCAGCGGCCCGCGGGCACGACGATCTCCCCTATGGCTTCCGTCAGGCCCAGACTGTGCTGGCGAGCCGTCACCGCGGCCGCAATAGCGTCTCGCTGGTCTTGGTTCGTACGCGGGGGCACGCCTGCCAGACCGAGGGCCGCCAGTCCCTGCCGCGTCCAGGCGGCGCGAGTCCGGGTGCCTCGCTTGCCGTGCCAGCGAGTCCATGAGGCAGTCGGAAAGACCTCGATGGCCTCGACACCATGGGCAGCCAGCGCATCGAACAGGGCGAGTCCCTCGATGATCCAGGCGTAGTAGGCGCTCGCATGGACATGGCCCGCATCGGGTGTCCAGCGAATCCCGCAGACGGACTTCGCGAGCTGGCGCTCATCGTCGCGAGCGGTCTGCCCTTCGGGTGCGAAGGAGCGAGGACTGTCGATCGCGACGACTGCAGGCATACTCTCAATGACAAGGTCAACGACCTGTATGCACGACAAGGCGCTCCGCAGCGCCAGGACGCGGCGGTCATCGATGACCGCGACGTCGAAGCCTTTTCGCTTTCCGCCCACGTCAACACCGGCCCACACAGCCATGAGTCACAGCATGCCCGGCCGTGGCCTCACTTTTCGAGCAAACCTGAGGCCACGAACGCACGGTGGTAGATCTCCCGGATGACCTGCTGCTTGCGCTGGTTGTACTGACTCGCGGATCGTTAGCCGAAACCCCACCGTCTCCAGTGCCGACACGTAGTCCTACTCGCGGGGCAGAACATTTGGTCCGGCTCTTGGCAGCGGTCGGCCAAGTGGGAGGATCAGTGGTCGTCGTAGTGGAAGCGGCAGGCGATGACAGTGATCACGTCGGACTGGATGTCGTACACCAACCGGTCCTTCTCGGTGATCCGGCGTGACCAGACCTCGCCGCCTAGGTGCTTGAGGCGTTCCGGCTTGCCCGTGCCGGTTCGGGGTGTGCGTGTCGTCTCCGCGATTAACCTGATGATCTTGGAGGGCACTTTGGGGTTCGTGGTCGACCAGGCCTCGAGGTCTTCGAGGGCACCGGAGGTGACTGACAGTTTCACCCGTCTGCCTGCACGTTGCACCGGTCGGCCAGGGCCTCGAGTTCGGTCGGCTGGGCGGCGCCTTCGCGCGCCTCAGCCAGTCCCCGCAGGATGTGCACGGCGTTGGCGCGGGTGGAGAACAGGTAGAGCGTCTCCTGCAGCGATTCGTAGTCTTCGGCGGACATCAGGACGGCGTTGCCACCGTTGCGCGCCACGATCTCGATGACAACGTGGTCTTCGTTGACCTGCCGTACCAGCGGGAACAGGTTCTCGCGGGCGTGGCTGATGCTGACTGCGGTCACCGGGCCTCACTTTACTCGTACAGGAATTCTGTACGAGATTATGTCGACGGGGGTATGGACGGCAAGGAGAGAGATCCGCTGCATGCCGAGTCGCTCAGCCCGGGACTTCGGCGCCGCCGGGGCAGGGTGGGGGTTGCACACCTTATCTAGGTGGCCGGCCCGCGCCGCACTGCCGGTAAACCGCGCGTACGCCGAACGTCAACCGCGGTTGGCCATCGTGGATGGTGACCTGCAGTCCACGGTGAGGGATGGTCAGCCCACACATAAAGACCAGTGACCTGTGACTTTCAGAGTTTTATGGCGCTGATCCTTGGGCGTTACGTGGCGCAGTGCCGACACGGTGTCCGGTCTTGGTTTGGGCTGGGAAGTAGAACTCCGTGTGAATTCCTTTTCGGCAGGCGTCTTTGTAGTCGGCCGGGATTCCCCCGGTCGCTGCTCCGCTGGCTTCGATAGCCGCAAGGAGCTGGGAAATCACGTGAATCCGCTAGCCGTCGGTGTCCACGCTTGGAGGGATTGCCGCCGGCCTCGGCCTGGGGGGTGTCGTGTTGGCCGGCGCCAGGCTGAGGCCGGTGCCCAGGGTGGGTGCGCGGTTGTCAGGCGGGCACGGTGCTGGCCAGCACGGCCGGGTCGGTGCGGCCGGAATGGTAGAGCAGGGCGGTGAGCAGCGCGCCGGCGGCGAAGATGGCGGTGGCGGTCCAGTAGGCGGTGGTGTAGCCGTGGACGGCGGCGTGCTGCAGGACCGCCGGGATGATCGGGCCGTGGTGGCGCAGGTAGCTGGTGGTGGCGCTGGCGGCCAGGGTGCTGAGGAGGGCGATGCCGACGGCGCCGCCGGCTTGCTGGGTGGTGTTGACCAGCGCGGATCCGACGCCAGTGTCCTGGCCGCGGAGCCGGGCGGTGCCCAGGCTGATGGCGGGGGCGACGATCAGGCCGAGGCCGAGGCCGAGGATCAGCAGCGGGCCGAGGACGGCGGCGGGGTAGCTGCTGGTCACGGTCAGGCGGGTCAGCCAGGCCATGCCGGCGGCGCTGGCGAGCATGCCCAGCGGCAGGGTCAGGCGCGGCCCGATCCGGGCCAGCAGCACGTTCGCGCCGAGAACAGCGCCGGCGATGGTGGTGGCGACCATGGGCAGGAACGCCAGCCCGGTGCGGACCGGGGTGTAGGCCTGGACGGCCTGGAGGTAGTAGGTCAGGAACAGGAACACCGAGTAGATCCCGGCGCTGGCCAGGGTCAGCGCGATGATCGAGGCGGCGCGGTCGCGGTCGGCGAGCACCCGCAGCGGCAGCAGCGGCGCGGCCGCCCGGGCCTGCCAGAGGGCGAACGCGGCGAGCAGGGCGGCCGCGCC
>DASYYE010000531.1:0-30064 GCA_035946955.1 Streptosporangiaceae bacterium
CATGGCAGCCATGGATGTCGCCGATGATGTCGAACGGCCCCGCCAGGTCCGACTTGTCCGTCCAGGCGGGTTCGCGGACCACCTCAGCGGCCTCAATGTCGTCAACCCCGCGCAGCACGAACACGCGGCGGAACCCCTCACGTTCCAGCCGCCCCATCGAGTGCCGCAGGGTGGCGGACTGGCGCTTGACCACCCTGGGGCCGAAGTCACGGTCCGGCCGGGTGCTGTTGCGTGCGATGCACACCGCCTCGGGCACGTCCAGGACAACGGCCACCGGCAGGACGTGGTACTGCCGCGCGAGCGCCACCAGCGGACGGCGCGCGTCCGCCTGCACACTGGTGGCGTCGACAACTGTCAGGTGGCCGAGCTTGAGCCGCTGTGCGGCCACGGCGTGCAGCGCCTCGAACGCCTCTGCCGTGACGGTCTGGTCGTTCTCGTCGTCGCCGACCATCGCCCGGAAGGCGTCTGACGAGAGCACCTCGGTGGGCCGGAAGTGCCTGGCCGCGAACGTCGACTTGCCGGACCCGGTGGTGCCCACCAGCACGACCAGGCTCAGGCTTGGAACCCTCACCGTGGTCACGGGGTGCCGTCCCTGGTGAGGACCGCCAGCTGGGTCGGGGGGCCGGTGTCGGGGTCTTCCGCCCCGACCGGCTGGAAGTGGACGGCATAGCCATAACCGGCGGCTACCTGCTGCGCCCAGGCCTGGAACTCGGCCCGGCCCCACTCGAACCGGTGGTCCGGGTGACGTAGCGCGCCCGGGGTGAGCCCGGAGTAGCGCACGTTGAACTCGGCATTGGGCGTGGTGACGACCACGGTCGCGGGAGCAGCGGCGCCGAACACCGCCTGCGCCAGGGACTCCAGCCGACCAGGGTCGATGTGCTCGACCACCTCCATCAGCACGGCCGCGTCATATCCGCGCAGCCGCCGGTCGGCATAGGTCAGCCCGCCCAGCAGCAGGCGCACCCGTTCCCGCTGCCGGGGCGCCATCTCGTCCAGACCCAGACGGCGGCCCGCCTGCTCCAGCGCGGCGGCCGAGGCGTCCACGCCCACGACCTCCCGGTACTGCGGGTCCGCCAGCAACGCGGCAATGAGACGGCCGTCCCCGCAACCCAGGTCGAGGACACGCCGCGCACCGGCCTCCTTGAGGGCGCTGGCCACAGCCGCCACCCGCAGGTCCCGGAGCCTGGCGTGTTCGGTGGCGGCAGTCCCGTCCAGCGCCCCGGTCTCAGCCTCGGTGGCGGCCGCGTCGCCGTCGAGCAGCCGCGAGATGGCCTCCTGGACGAGCCTGGGCTGGTGGCGCAGGGAACGGCGGATGATGGTCTCCCGCTCCGGGTGCCCGGCCAGCCAGGGCGCGGCCCGGTCCACGAGCTTGTCGATCTCGTCCCTGGTCACCCAGTAGTGCTTGGCTCCGTCCAGCACCGGCAACAGGACATACAGGTGGCCGAGCAGGTCAGCGAGCCGGCATTGATTGGTGAGCGTCACATCGAAGTACGGGCTCGGACCCCACGCCGGGAACGCCGGGTCGAGCGGGACCGGCTGAGCGGTGACCGTGTACCCGAGGGGCTCGAACAGCCGGCGCAGCAGGTCCTCTCCGCCCCGGCACGGCAGGACCGGCACCCGGGCACTCAGCGCGAGGTCCTGCTGGGCCAGGGCTGGGCGCTCGCCACCGGCCGCGCGCATCGCCGTGCCGAACGCCCTGCGCAGCGCCACGCTGAGGAAGGACGAGGCCGCATAGGGCCGGTCGTTGACGTAGGCGGCCAGCGGGAACGCACCGCCCCGGCTGCGCCGGACCAGGGCGACCGGGTCGACCTCACACAGCAGCGCCACGGTGCAGCGCTCGTCGCTGGCCTCCGGATAGAACACGTGCGCGAACCCGAAGCCCACCTCGATACTCCGTAGCGCCGCGGGGTTCTTGTGGAGCAGAAAACCGAAGTCTGCCGCGGGCGGCGTGGTGTTGGTGATCGTCAGCAGCATGGGTTCCCATAGTGGCTCTCATCGACCACCGCGGTGTTCTTTACTGCTATGTGCAGTAAAGAACACCGCGGTCATGAAGATCGGGTGGCGGGGGGTGAAGGTCACAGCCGCCTAGTGGCGGCCGTTGCCGTTTCCTTGTGGGGGGTCGGCTGGATCCGTCCGTGACGGCAGCTCCCGGCTGTCGCGTGACGCGGCGGCTGTGTTCCGCTTGAGCGTGTCCAGTACTGACATGCCCTGGCCGACGAGTTCGGCGACCATCTGGCCGACGCCGTCGGCGCCGTTGAAGATGGTGAGGTTCGACTCGGCGATCCCGCTGGCCGCCGCCGCGACCAGTGACGGCAGTGACTCCACGATCTTGCTGGCGGCGATGAGTTCCTGGTTGCCTTCCCGGAGCGAGTGGGCGCGTGCCGTGTTGGCGTACGCGTCCGCCTGTGCGGTCGCCTTTTCGGAGTAGGCGGTGGCGTCCGCCTTGGTCTTGGCGGCCTCCGCCTCGGCGGCCGCCAGCGTGGTCAGCCGGTACGCCTCAGCGTCGGCGTTGAACTTGGCCTGGTCGCGTTCGGCTTCCGCGATCGCCCGCGTACGGTACGCCTCGGCGTCGGCCGGGCGCCGGACCTCGGCTTCCAGGCGCTGGGCGGCCAGTTCGGCCTGCCGCTGGGCGAGTTCGGTCTGCTGCTCGACCACCTGCTGGGACGCCTTGGCCTCGGTCAGCGGACCAGCCTGCGCGGCCTCTGCCTTGGCCCGCTGGGTCTCGGCGAGGAACCCGGCGCGCTTGATCTCCAGGTCCCGGTCGTACTGTGCCTTGAGCGCGGCAGCCTCCTGCTCACGTTCGGCGGCTTCCTGGTCGGCCCTGGCGGCGGCGATCCGCGCCTGGCTCGCGACCGCGGCGGCATGCGGCGCGGCCAAGTGGTCGATGTAGCCGGAAGAGTCCTCGATCTCCTGGATCTCGAGTGCATCGACCACGATGCCGAGCTTCTCCATCTCGGCGTGGCTGCCCTCCTTGACCTCCTGGGCGACCCGGTCCCGCTCCCGGATGATCTGCTCGACGGTGAGCCCACCGACGATGGAACGCAGGTGACCGGCGAAGACCCGGCCGACGAGCTCCTCCATGCGGTTCTGCTCGGACAGGAAACGGCGCGCGGCATTGGCGATTGACACCTCGTCGTCGCCGACCTTGAACGCGGCCACCGCCCGCACGTTGAGCCGGATGCCCTGGTTGGTGATGCAGTCCTCGATGATCTCGGCTTCACGCAACGCCAGAGACAGGATGCGGGCTCGTTGCTTGACTGGCGTGACGAAACAGCCGTGCCCGGTAACGATACGGAACTGAGTACCTTCCCGGCGCCGTTTGGAGCCGGAGACAAGGAGCGCCTCATTCGGCGCTGGGACATGCCAGAAAAACACGGTGGGGCTCCTGCCCTGCGGGGGCTCTAGGGGTTTGCCAGAGGGTTGTAGCTGAACGGTGTCACAAAGACAGAACGGGCCGATATGGCTTCCACGACCACGATGCGGGTGTGCTTGGCGATTGGCTGGTCAGACCAGGCTGCGAACGCCTCTGACCCACCCCGTACAGGCAGCAGGACCTCGCCCGGCCCGTGCTCGGGGATCGAGACCGTGACCCGCCCGACCGCACCGAGCAACTCTTCACCTGCACTAGGCGGCACGTAGGCCCGGCTTTCTTTCCAGGGTGACTCAGCTTTCGAATTCTGGCATATGTTCGCGGGCTCCCGTTCACGCCGCCAGCTCAAGGCTCCCAGCTGCCGGCACCAGGTCGAGGGCCGTCGGCCACCAGGAACGCGGCCTCGGCACGATGGGGCCCGGTGAAGACAGGGAGCCGAACCCAGCCAGCTCAGGCCCGTCCGGCCCTTCCGGCCGGATGAGCTCGGCCATCCCCCGGGCAGAGGGCAGCAACCGCGACCCGCCGCGTTCTCTTGCTGTTATCATCCCCACCCGCCGACGGCAGGCCCTGCGGAGGATGGCTTGACTCTGACACCGTGTGAGGCTGTCGAGTTGGAGGCGTCATGTTCACCATCGGAGACTTCGCCAGACATGGCCGGGTGTCGGTCCGCATGTTGCGTCATTACGACACGACCGGGCTGCTCCGCCCGGCCAGGGTCGACCCGGCCAGCGGTTACCGCTTCTATGAGGCCGCCCAGCTCGCCCGGCTCAACCGCATCATCGCGCTGAAAGACCTCGGCTTCACCCTCGAACAGGTGGGTGCCATGCTCGACGAGAAGCTGAGTACTGAACAGCTACGGGGGATGCTACGGCTGCGCCAGGCCGAGCTGCAGGGCCACATAGCAGCCGACACGTCGCGGCTGGCACAGGTCGAGGTGAGGCTCCAGATCATCGAGATGGAGGGCGCCATGCCTACCGACGACATCCAGGTCAAGAAGATCCCAGCAGTGCGGGTAGCCGAGCTCAGTGCGACCGCCGCCGCATTGGAGCCTTCATCCATCGGCCCGGTCATCCAGCCGCTGTACCGGGAACTGGGCGAACGGCTCGGCCGGGCAGGGCTGGCCCCCGCGGGCCCGGGGATCGCCTACTACGAGGAAGCACCCGACGGCGAGGGGGTGGTCGTCCACGCGACCATCCCGGTCAACGGCGAGGTCGGCGGCGGCCACGACTTCGAGGTGGTGGACCTGCCCGCGATCAGCCAGGCGGCCACGATCGTGCACCGCGGGTCCATGGACAACGTCCTGCCGACCATCCAGACGCTGGCCCAGTGGATCGATGCCAATGGCTACCGCTCGTGCGGAATCCCCCGCGAGCTGTACCTGGAATGCCCGGAGGACCAGGACCAGTGGGTCACCGAACTGCAGAACCCGGTCACCCGGGGATGACCGGCGTGTCCGGCGGACCCACCTGGCTGGCGGTCCGTTCGGCGAGCTGGGTCACCACGACCACGGTGAAACCGGTGAAGAAGAACGCCTCCAAGACGCCGCCCAACCGGGCCAGCAGGTACGACAGGCCAAACAAGGGGTAGGCGGCAGCCACGCCGGCGGTCAGTGCCCGGTATATCCGGGCGCTGGCCGTCCAGCCGGCGTGGGTCCGCAGCATCGCCCACAACAGCGCGAGCGTGATGGCTCCGAACTCGGCGATGCCCGCGACGGCGTGCACGTAGGTGTGCAGCGGCAGCCCGAAGGTCCACTCCAGGCGCCGGCAGGTCGCACTGACCTGGTCGGGGCATGTCTGCGGGAACAGCCCGCCGACTGACCCGGCCACGGCAAACACGGTCATGGCCAGCCATTCCCTGCGTCCCCCCGGGATGCTGCCCGCCCCCGCGGCCACGAAGGCCACCAGGAGCAGCATTCCGGCGACGGTGTCGGCGCGCTGCATAGCGAGGGCGAACGGCTGGCCCGTCACCTCGAGGTTGCTGAACAGTTCGTTGGGTGAGCGCATGAGGCCGGGCCGCAGTGGGACCAGCAGCCACCAGTTGTAGGCGAGCAGCCCCACGGTCGCCGCGGCCCACACCAGCCCCTGCCGGGTGAACAGGCATGCGGCCACCGACCGCATGCGCCGGGTCGGCGCTGCGGGACGTGCCTGGCCAAGGGCCACCGGGGTGGGTGCATCCATATCAATTCCATGGTCACCAACATGGCCGGCCAGGCGCAACCGCGATCTTCACCGGCCGTCCTCACGCTCAAGCACGCCGGTGCCACCGCGGCCACGGTGGAGCTGTGTTACGACGGCGACGGGCTCAGTCTGGAGGTCACCGACGACGGCCGGGGCGCGCGGGGGGTGCCCGCCGCGTCAGCCACCCACGTGGGCGGCCACGGCATCATCGGCATGCGGGAAAGGGTGGCCATGACCGGCGGGAGCATCCACGTGGGCCCGCAACCGGCAGGCGGGTTCGCGGTGCGGGCCACCCTCCCCGTGGGCGGAGGGTGAGCCGCGGGTGACCACTGACGTGCGGGTGCTGGTCGTGGACGACCAGGTGCTGGTGCGGCGCGGGTTCCGGCTCATCCTCGAAGCGTCCGCGGGCGTGAGTGTGGTCGGCGAGGCATCCGACGGGGCAGCCGCCCTGGCCGCGGTGGAGCGGCTGGACCCGGACGTGGTGCTGATGGACATCCGCATGCCGGGCATGGACGGGCTGGCCGCCACCCGGCGGCTGGCCAGCCGCGGCCGGCTGCGGCCCAGGGCGCTGGTACTGACCACCTACGACCTCGACGAGTACGTCTACGAGGCGTTGCGGGCTGGTGCCAGCGGTTTCCTGCTCAAGGACATGCCCCCTGAGCAGCTGGCACCAGCCGTCCGGGTCGTGGCCGCCGGGGACTCACTGCTCGCCCCGTCGGTCACCCGGCGGCTCATCGAGGAGTTCGCCCGCCACCCCGCCCGCGCGGCGGAATACGAAGCGCAGGTCAGTGCGCTCACCCCGCGAGAGTGTGACGTGCTGCGGATGCTCGCCCGTGGCCTGTCCAACACCGAGATCGCGGCGCGCCTGCACGTCAGCGATACGACGGTCAAGACCCACTTGAGCAGCGTCTTCACCAAGCTCGCCCTGCGTGACCGGGTGCAGGCCGTGGTGTTCGCCTACGAGGCCGGGCTGGTCCACCCTGGCAGCGTCTGAGCACCGAGCCTGCCGTTGCCGCGCAGGACGGTCAGTGCCTCGATGGTGACGAAACCGCGCCAGTCGAGCGTGGCCGCTGGCGACCACTGGAGCCAGTTGAAGGTCCAGCCGCCGTCGCTGGCCTGCCCGGCGGCGAGCTTGTCGAGGTGGGCGGCGATGGTCTTGTCATCGAACAGCTGCCTGGCCAGGCAGCCCGGTGCGGGTGCGAAGGCCAGCGGTGAGTGCACCTCGCCGGGCTCGTCCGGGTCCAGCGCCACCAGCTTGCCATCGAGCAGCAGCGGACCCGCTGTGGCGAAGGCCCGCTCAGCACGTGCCCGGTCAGGCACACAGTCGAGGAACCGCATGACACCGAGCATCTCGTAAGCCCCCGGGCTGACCAGCTCATCGATGCGTGCCCACATCACCTCGGTTGCCCGGTCCAGCCACGGGTGCGCCACACCCCTGTGGTGCAGCGTCCCAGCGATCAGCCCGGTCGCGATCAGCGAGGCTGGCCTGCCTTCCTCTGGAACCCACCACGGCGCGTGCGGCCAGCCATCCACCGTGGCCTCCACGAACGTGGCGCCGCCGCCGGTTGCGGAGTTGAGCTGGAGCCAGTCGCAGGCGCCGCCGACGAGCACGCTGTCCCATTCGCCGGCCTCGTCCAGGATGCGCAGCGCCAGTTCGGCAGCGGCTGGCTGGCTGGCCGGGCACCGGCAGTCGGGCTCCATCCCATGCCCGAAACCACCATCGGGGTTGCGGTAGGCGGCCACCGCATCGCGGACCGGCCCAGGGGCGCCGTCAGCGAACAGGCGCTCGAAGCGCCGCTTTTCGAGGACGCGCGCCGAACCGGCGAGGAACGCGGCTGCGCCGTCCAGGTCAGGAGTTGTCATGACCCCCATCTGAGCAGGTGCGAAGGCGGGGTGTCTTGAAGGAATCGGCCATACTGGTCAGGTGGGCCCGATGCAGGCGGACCGCTGGGCACCGGGGTACCGCGAGTGGCCAGCACCGGCCGGGACGCGCGGCGCCCTGGCCTGCCTGTGGGTCCGTGTCGTCCCGCCGGGTCCGCATGGGGTCTTCTCGGATGTGCTGCCGGACGGCTGCACCGACCTCATCTGGCAGCAGGGCCTCGGCGCGTTCGTGGCCGGGCCGGACACCGGTCCGGCGCCAGCCCTCACGCCAGCGGGCACCGTCCTGGCCGGGGTGAGGTTCCGGCCCGGCGCCGGGGGCGCGGCACTCGGAGTGCCACTCGCGGAACTGCGTGACCAGCGGGTCGACCTGGCCGACGTGGTGCCCTGGCTTTCCCGCGAACTGCCCGCCGACCTGACACCGGGCCACGCTATGGACCGCATTACGCGCGTGTGCGGGCAACTGGTCAGCGAGTGCCCGCCCGATCCTGTCGTGGTGGCGGCCACGGCCGCGCTGGCAACCGGCGAGGTGAGCGTGGCCAGCCTCGGTCAGGCCCTGGAGGTGAGCGAGCGGCACCTGCGGCGCCGGTTCGACGCCGCGGTCGGCTACGGCCCGAAGACGCTGCAGCGGGTGCTGCGCTTCCGCCAAGTGCTCGCAGCGTTGTCCGCCCGGCCCACCAGCGACCTGGCGACCCTCGCCTACCAGGCAGGTTACGCCGACCAGGCCCATCTGACCCGGGAGACAACGCGGCTTGCGGGCCTGCCGCCCGCGGCGCTGGCCCGCAAGCTCACCAGCGGCTGAGCCCGGGTCAGACAAGCCTGGGAAAGGGTATTCACTCGCGGACCGCAAGGCGGCCGGAGTCGCGGGCGCCCAGGAGCGTGAAGGCGGCCAGCCCGCCCGCGAACACGACGGCCGCGCAGAGCGCCCCGCCGAAGTCGTGCGGCGGGCGGGCTGCCCATGCCCATGGCGTGGTCCAGCCTCTGACCAGGGCTCCCTCGCTCACGATCAGGTAGGCCATGGGGGCGGCCCAGGCGAACGCGCCACCCAGCACCACTGCGCACAACAGGCCGACACCGACCATGCCGGCCAGGTTGCGGACCCAGGCCAGGCTGCCGCCGGGCATGAGCCCCGCGCTCGCCCCGGCCGCCAGTGCGCCGACCCCGGCCGCCGTCAGCACCACCGGGGCGCCCAACCGGAGCCAGGGCAGCCATCGGCCGGTGGCGCGTTCCGGGTCGCCGAACGGTCCGTAGGTCGTGACGACGATCACGGCGGCTATCCCGGTCTCGATCACCAGCGGTATGAACAACTGGGCGGCGCGTCCGCCAGCGATGTTCCAGTGCCAGTACAGCGCTGCCCACAGCACGGCGCCAAGGGCAGCCAGCAGGCCGGCGGCGGCCGGGGCCCGGCGGCTGGTGAGGTACAGCCATGCCAGTCGCGCCCCGGCGGTGACTGGATGGCCCGCTATCGGGGCGTGGGCCGCTTGCGGCGCTGACTCGTGGACTCCGGCAGCGGTCATGGCAGTTGCGCCAGGGTCAGGCCACCTGAGCGCAGCGCGGCCAGGTGGGCCGCGAGCCAGGCGTGGCGTTGCGGGCCGGGCAGCGTGACGAAGCGCCGGGCTGCGGCATAGACCGGCCCGCCCGCTTTCGGCGGCCCCTGCCCATGGGGTGACGGGGCCTCTCCCAGCGACGCCCATGACGGCAGGCCGGTCGTGCTCAGGATCGCGGGCTGCTCGGCGAACGGCATGCCCACGCCTTGCAGCAGGGCTGCCTGCAGGGCCTGTTGCGCCGGGGTGCCTGCGCCATTCCCAGCGCCCACGAATGCGTGCACCGCCAGCACCTGTAGCTCCTGCGCGAACTGCGTCTGGGTCACGCCGAACGAGCCGGGCAGGTTGAGCGAATCCAGCGGCATTCGGAGCACTGGCGGCTGGCCACTGAGCGTCATCGCCTGACCGGCCCCTCCCTCGCCAGACGAGTAGAGCCCAGCCACCTGAGTGGCGCGGGCCGGCGCGCCGGGCAGGCCGGCTAGCTCAACGAAGACCGGCCGCAACCCGGCGGTCACTCCCGCCAGCGTGTTGGGGTAGGCCGGGTTCAGGCATACCGGCACCCCAGCGGCCCGGCCGCACACCGGCGTATAAGGCATCGGGCGGTCGCTGGCCGCGTCGTGCAGGCCGGGGACGACCATGCCGTGTGGTCCGACATAGGCCTCCTCCACCAGCCCGACAGCGGTCCCGGCGGCCGCCAGCCCGATGAGCGTGACCCCTGCGGCGGCCCGCCGCGGCCACATGCTGCCCGCCCAGGCAGGCAGGCCGGTCAGGCCAAGCGCCGCGAGCGCGATACCGGCCAGGAACATGATCCGGGCGATCGGCACGTCAGGCAGGTAGGGATAGAAGGTGCCGGAGGGGGGCTGGTAGTTGCCGTTGGAGTTGGTCGGCAGGATCTGCGCCCATCCGGTGAGGGAACTGAACCCGGTCTGCGACGACAGGGCCAGCGCCAGGAAGGCGCCGAAGGCAGCCAGCGGCGCCGCGAACCGGCTGGGGTACAACGCACCCACCGCGAACCCAAGCGCGCTGAACGCCAAGACGGCTGCCGCGCCCACCGCCACCCACCACCACGGGGGCGATCCCTGGACGCCCTGGTACGCGTAGACACCGAACATCACAGCGACGAAGACCAGGTAGGCACCTACCGCCCAGATGGCGGTCGCGGCCCAGGTGGCCAACTGGCCCGCCCACCTCGGCCGGGCGGTGGCCGTCACGAGGTCGGCCACGCCGCGCCTGCCGTCCCGCGACCCCATCCAGGCGGCCACCGCGGCCACGAACGGCCCGAAGTCGATGAAGGTGTGACCCTGCCCCATGTTCCAGAACGTGCGCACCACCCATATCGGCGGCATTACCGTGCTTGGCCGGCAGGAGTCGAACCAGAACAGGCCGGCGACCAACGGCAGCATCCACGGCATGGCGTTGTGACGCAGTTCCAGCCACACCAGCCGGGCCGCGGTCAGCGGGCCGGACGGTACCGCCAGCGGCGGCCGGTGCCGCACCGGGGCATCGGCGGTGGCGGTCATACCCGCGTCTCCGTAGCTGACCGGGCCGCCGCCAGCACTGCGCTGTAGCCACGTTCCAGCGGGGCGTCGCCTGCCGCGCCGCTGCCCTCGCCCCTGGCTTTCAGTTCGTCCGGGGTGCCATGGAACACGATGCGCCCGGCGTCCATCAGGGCCACCTCGGTACAGGCGGCACCCACGTCCTCGACCAGGTGGGTGCTGACGACCACGGTCGCCCGCTGGCCGAGGTCGCGCAGCAGTCCGCGGAACGCCACCCGCTGCTCCGGGTCCAGCCCGGCGGTGGGCTCGTCCAGCAGCAGCAGGTCTGGGTCGTTGACGATCGCCTGCGCGATCCCGACCCGGCGCAACATCCCGCCGGACAGGGTGCGCAGCTTGGCCCTGGCCCTGTCCCCCAGGCCGACGCGCTCGATCGCGGTCGCCACCGCCCGCGGCACCTGCCCTGGCGGCATGTCCTTCAGCAGTGCGAAGTACTCGACGAAGTCCACCACCGTGAAGCCCGGGTAGTAGCCGAGGTTCTGCGGGAGGTACCCGAGCCTGCGCCGGACCTCCCGCCGGGGCCCGTAGGCAGCGGGGTCGCGGTCCAGTAGCCGCAGCTTGCCTGAGGAGGGTGGGATCACTGTGGCGGCCATCCGCAGCAGTGTGGTCTTGCCCGCGCCGTTCGGGCCCAGCAGCCCGAACACCCCAGGTCCGGCCTGCAGGCTGACCCCTGCCACCGCCTGGGTCCGGCCGAACCGCCTTGTCAGGTCGCTGGCTTCGACGTTCATGGTGTCCCCTTCGGAATCCGGGTGGCATAGATGGCGACCGCTCCGCAGCAGGCTGCGAAGGCGAGGTAGGGAAGGACGAGGGAAGGGTCCGTGACAACGAAGGTGGGCTGTCCGCTGGCCGCCTGTCCAGCCAGCACTGTCATCCCCCAGCCGGCCACGCCCGCCGCCACACCGACATTCGCCGACCTGGCGAGCGTCGCCGCGGCCAGCGCGAGGCCGCAGGCGGCGGTCATCGGCACCAGCCAGCCGAACGTCAGTGCGGCCGCGATGCCCGAGGCCGCCGAGGCGGCCAGCCCAAGGGCCGCGTTCAGCCCGAACACCGCCAGTGCCCGCACCAGCAGCACCATCCGGTTGCTGACAGCCGTGGTCTGGGACAGCTCCCAGGCCGGGTCCATCCCAGGCCCGTAGGCGTAGGCGATACCGGCCGCCGCGAGCGCGGGCGCGAGCAGCGGGACAAATGGCGTCCCGGTGCCCAGGGTCGCCACCATGCCTGCGAACAGCACCGCCACCGTGGCGATCACCCAGCCGAGCAGCAGCGCCGGCGTGGTGACCAGTGCCCTGCCCAGGCCCGGCGAACGCAGCAGCCTCGAAGCCACCCGTTCCAGCCGCCCAGGCTGGCGGCGCCAGACCTGTGCGGCCACCCCGGCCCACACCCGGCCCAGGTCCACGTCCAGGGGCTCGGCCTGGCGGCGCCCGGCCAGGCTGGCGTCCAGGCCGTCCCAGCCCGGATCGGGACCGTTCATCGGATTCCTCCCTCCGCGACCTGGCCGCCTGGCAGCGTCCCCTTGTCCCGCAGTGCGGCACGGAGCAGCCGCCTGGCGCGGTGGGCCCGGCTCTTCACGGTGCCCTCGGGGACGCCCATCAGCTCAGCCACCTCGGCGACCGGCCGGTCCTCGACGCACATCAGCCGCCAGGTCTCGCGTTCCGGGCTGCCCTGCGGCCCTAGCGCCGCCACCGCGTCGGCAAGGGCGGCCCGGGACAGCGCAGCCTCCGCCGGATCCCCGGCCCCGCGCCCGTCGGCGGCCACCACCGCGGGCAGGACCAGGGCGGCAGGGCCACGACGGCGCAGGAACAGCGCCGCCTGCCGGCGCGCGATACCCCACAGCCAGCCGCCCACGGCGCCTTCCGGCTGGTAGCCGCGCGCGCCCCGCCAGACCGCGAGGAACGTCTCCTGCAGCACGTCCTCGACGTCCGCGGCTGGCAGCACCGACCTCAGCCGGGCCGCGAGCCATGGCGCGTGCCGGAAGAACAACTCCCGCAACGCGATGTCATCACCGGCCGCCACCGCGGCGACCAGTTCGTCGTCACCCATCGCATCTCTATTGCACCCCGGCAGCCTGCGGTTCACGAGACCGCCGAGATTTCTCAGGCGAAGATGAGCCTGGGTGGGTCTGGTGGCAGCAGGGCGGGGGATCCTAACAACGTCGCATCGCAACCCAACCCGACGATCGGCGGGGCCGCTGCGCAGGAAGGGGCCGGCATGGGAGAAGAGGAGCAGTTCAGGATCGGGGCGGTGGTCAGGTGCACCAGCGGGGAGGTCTGCGGCGAGGTCCGTTACCTGGACATCAACCGGCGCGCGCACACACTCACGCACCTGGCGGTTGAGGAGAAGGACCGGCTGGGGCTCGGCCGGCTGGTCCCCACCGCCCGGGTCCACGTTGACCGCCAGACACACGAGATCCAGTTCGCCGGCACCATGGCGGACTTCCGGGAGCTCGAGGCCTCCGATGTGACCGAGTTCGCCGCGGACACCGAAGGCTACGAGCTCTATGGCGCCGAACAGGTGGTCGAGGAGCCCGAGTACGACCCGATCGCAGGCGAGCAGGTCGTAGGCGGGGCTGTCCCGGGGTTCTCAGCGACTGAGACCGTTGACAATGTCCCCGAAGGCGACGTGGAGGTTCCTGCCGGCAGCGCCGAGACCGGCCGCAAGTACCGCATCCACGCTGGCAGCCACGAGTTCGGGCGTGTCCATGGTGTCCTCACAGACGCCGGTCACCACGTGACCCACGTGCTCCTGGGTGAGTGGCACGGCCTTCGTCACAAGGAAGTGGCTGTCCCATTCACCGACCAGGACACGGTGCAGGACGACGGATTCCACCTCAGCCTGAGCAAGCAGCAGATAGAGGCACTGCCGCCGCTGGGCGACGGTTCCTGACCACTCGCGCAGAAGGTCGTCATGGCAGGTCCGGTAGTTTCGTTTGCCTATTACCCAGGTGTGGACCGGCTTCCCGCGGGCACCCTGGTTGACCTGTGCGGCAGCTGGGCGCTGGATGGAACGCCCAGCGATGGAGCCTGGTCACGCCACCCGATGACGCTGGCCGCAGACGAGACCGGCGCGGCCTGTTTCACCGCCGACGTCTGTTTCGGCCAGGGGACGGCCGGGGCCTCGTTGTCATGGGGTACCTGGCTCCGCCTGGGTGGGGGCGCCGAGGTCTGGGGGGTTGCGGCTGAAGTGCCCGACCTCAGTTCGACGGCACAGGTGAGGACCCTGACCGTCGCGGTGCCTTCGGCGGATGGCCCGCAGCGGGAGAGCTACCGCCTGTGCTGGCACCGTACGCGGGGGGCCCAGCGCTACCTGGCCTCGCCTGGGACAGCACCGCCCGGGCTGGGGTTCAGCGTCTGGGCCCCGGACGCGACCGCGGTCGAGGTCGTCTTTGTCCGGCCGGGCGGCTACGTCGCTGATGACGGATACGGCACCGACTCCGGGCAGCCCACCATCCCGCTGAACCGCGGCAGCGACGGTACCTGGACGGCTGCCCTGCCCGCATTCGACCGGATGGTCGGGGCCCTTTACATGTACCGGGTCACCCGGCCGGACGGGAGCGTCAACTGGGCCACTGACATGTTCTCCCGGCAGCAGTCCGGCATGGGTGACTTCGATCCGGGGGGCGCCCGCTACGACGGGCCTGTCTCGCTGCTTGACGGACGGCCCAGCAGCTCGGTCGTGACCGACCCCGGCATGGTGGCCGCCTACCCGGCCGACCCCGCGGCCACGGCGGTCCCGGCCGAGGAGTTCTGGCGCGACGAGTTCGACCCGGCCCGGCCCGTGCCAGACCGTGTCGAAGACCTTGTGGTCTATGAACTGCACGTCGGTGCACTCAACCCGGAGACCACGGCGGCGGGCACTTTCGCCGACGCCCTCGGCTTCCTGCCCTACCTGGAAGACCTCGGTGTCAACGCGATCGAGTTGATGCCGATGTTCCAGTTCGACGGCAGCCTGTCGTGGGGGTACGGCAGTTCCCAGTTCCTGGCTATCGAGTCCGCGGCCGGCGGCCGGGATGCCTTGAAGCACTTCGTCAAGACCGCTCACCAGCACGGCATCGCGGTCATCATGGACGTCGTCTACAACCACTACACTCCCCGCGCCGACAGGGCGGCCTGGCAGTACGACAGCACCAGCCCCCAGGACAATTGTTACTACTGGTATGAGGGCCAGCCCGGCCAGTACCCCTCGCCCGACGGGGGGTACCTGGACAACGTCTCCAGCGGGTGGGCGCCGCGCTATTCCGCCGACCAGGTCCGGGCGCTGTTTGTCAGCAGCGCCATGCTGTTGTTCGACGAGTTCCACGTGGATGGGTTGCGCGTGGACCAGACGGCCTCCATCCACCTGTACAACGCGCGCCACGCCGATGGCGCAGCCGTGCCCGCCGCCAACATCGCCGGCCGCAAGTTCCTGCGGGAGCTGTGCCAGACGGTCAAGACCTTCTACCCGGCCGCTGTCCTGATCGCGGAGGACCACTCAGGCTGGGACCAGGTGACCATGCCCGCCTTTACCGGCGGTGTCGGCTTCGACGCCACGTGGTACGTGAACTTCTACCACCACCTCGTCGGCGAGACGGACGCCGGGCCACAGTGGGCCGGCCTGCTGCTGAACGCCGGCCGGGACCCAGACGGGCCACTGCACATGAGCTATTTCGCTGGCGCGCTCGCGGCCAGCGGCGACCACAAGGTCGTCTACGAATCCAGCCATGACGAGGCCGGCAACGACCCCAGCACCGAGCGCACCATCCTCACCGCTGTCAACGGGGCACCGCTGGCCGGGCAGACACGGGCCTACGCCGAAGCCCGGTGCCGGTTCGCCTGCGCCATGACCATGCTGTCCGCAGGGACCCCCATGTTCCTCATGGGTGAGGAGGTAGGCGCACAGAACGCCTACACCTACAACAAGTTCAACGAGGAAAAGGAAGACCTGCCAGGACTGCGGGACTCGACCGGGGCGTTCCTGTGGCGGTTCTACCAGGACATCATCCGCTTCCGTCTTGGCTCAACGGTCATCCGGTCCGCGAATATCGACGTCTTCCACGCCAACGACGACGCGCGGGTCATAGCCTTCCGCCGCTGGGACGACACCGGCGAGCTGCTGGTGGTCGGCAGCTTGAACAATTCGCCGTTCAGCTCACCCGGCTACCTCCTCTCCTACGGGCCGCTCGGTGACTGGGGGTGGCGTGAATGCCTCAACAGCGACGGCAGCGCGTATGGCGGTGAGAACACAGGCAACCTCGGCGCGACGCTGCGCGCCGCCAACGGCCAGCTCAACGTCGTGGTCCCAGCGAACGGGGTGGTGGTGTTCAGCCGCACCACCTGAACCCTTCAGGTGTGGGCGAGCACGCGGTCCAGCGGACGGGGGACGCTGGCCGGATCGAGGACTTCCGCCAGCAGACGCGCATACAGGCTCTTACGCCCGGACCGGGTACCCATGAACCGGTGGAGCTGCTCGGTCGTGGTCCGCCCCTGCTGGGCAGGCTGTTTTTGGAGGGTGCGCCAGGACTGCAATTCGCCCTGCGCCTCGATGATGGCCTCGACCGCGGCCGTGCCAACGGCGCGGATCAGCTCGTCCTCCAGGTCAGCGGTGCACACGTAGAACCCGAGTGCCTCCATGCCAGCGCGGGAGGTGGCGGAGCCGAGCCCGCCACGCTCCAGGGCGGACCGGACATAGTCCTCCTGACCGGCGTCGCACAGGCCAGCGAGGCTGGCGTTGGTCCCGCGCGGTCCGAGCACCGTCAGGAAGTGGCCGATGTTGGTAGCACCTCCCATGGCCACGATGAACGTGCCGCCGCTGCCGAGGGCCTGGCCGCGCCGCCGTGCGACCACCTCGAGGGCGGCCTTGTCGCTCCCGCCCTCCACGAGGACGACCCGCTGCGCCTCGCTGGCTCCGGCCAGCGCGGCACTCCCCCAGGCAACGTCCATCACGCCGGCACCGCCGGCCATCCACCCAGAGCGCAACTGCCCACCCTCGGAGTCTGCTCGGCCTGGTGACTCCGAGTCGAGTGGTTTCCGCCGGGCCTGGCGAACGAGGGCGCACGGGCTTATGATGCTAATGTGCGTAGCACTAATACCACGTTGCGGATCGATCATTCCAGCCTGGTGCCGCTGCATGAGCAGGTCGCGTCGGCGATCCGGCGGGCGATCGCCGACGGCGAGGCCGGCCCTGGTGAGCGGCTGCCGCCCGCGAGGGACCTGGGTGCGGTGCTTGGGGTCAACGCCAACACGGTGTTCCGGGCACTGCGGACGCTGCGGGAGGAGGGACTGGTGGAGTTCCGCCGCGGCCGTGGGGTGTCGGTGACCGGGGCCGCAGCGCGGCGCAGCCCGGTGGTGGCAGCGGCGCGGGAGCTGGTGACGGTGGCACGCCGGTATGGGGTGCGGCCGGATGAGCTGGCGCAGATCGTCGAGCAGGTATCGGCGGGGCTGTCATGACCGTCGCCCCGCCTGGCTGGCGGGCCGGGCCCGGTACTGAGCCGGCGGCGCTGATCCGGGAGGCGCGCCGCCGCCAGCACCGCCGCTGGCTGGCGACCGGGCTGGCGATGGCGGTGCTGACCGGGGGCGCGGCCGCTGTGATCGCGGGAGTGGGCGGGGGGAGCCACCCGCGGCCACCGGTTGCTCATGGGCCAGCAGGCCCTCATGCCCGGCGGGCAGCACCCGCGCACACCGCGGGGCTGGTGACGGTGAGCCAGACAAGCCTGCCGGGCAACGACTTGAGCCTGGCCGTCGGGTACCGGGCGGTCTGGGTGCCCGGAGTGGGCGTCACCTACGAGATCAATGACGTCAGCGGGCGGATCGTACGGACGATCTCCACTCCCGGCACCCTGGAGACGTGCCCGTGCAGCAGCGGCGTTGCCGCCACCGGAGCTGGCGCGGTGTGGGTGACCCATGGCTGCCACGGCATCTACCGGATCGACCCGCACAGCGGGCGGGTCACCGCCTCGCTTCGGGCGCCCGGTGCCGGCGGCGACATTGCGGTCGCCGGTGGCCTGGTGTGGGTGACCAGCGACCGCGGCCTGCTGCGGATCCAGCCGCGGACCGGCCAGATCATCGGCAAACCCGTACCGGTCGGCGCCGGCACCGGGCTGGTCATCCCGGGCGCGGGTGCGCTGTGGGTGACCAGCAACAACACCGACGATTCCAGCACCATCTACCGGGTCGACCCGGCGACCGGCGCGGTGAGAACGCTCGCAAACCCCATCGTCACCGACGTGCAAGCGGTGGGTGCTGGCTCACTGTGGACCTCGCAGGTGCTGAGAGTTGATCCGGCCACCGGCAAGACGACCGCATCGGACTTCCTGGGCGCATCACAACTGACCTTCTGGAAGGGCTCGGCTTGGGCGCTCACCCAGCAGCGGTCACTCACATTCCTGCGCATCGATCCTGCGACCAACCAGGTCACCGGAGCCCCGGTGCCGTTCGGCAAACCCATCCCGGGGATATACGGCGACTCGACCGCGATCGCGCCGGGGCCAACCGGGCTCTGGGTCCTCGACTCCGACCGGAACCTCCTGTTCCACCTGGCGACGAGGCCAGCCCGGCCATGACGGGACCAACGATGCGGGGGGTCAGGGCCGTGGGTTGTTCACGTCGAGCGGGACCGATTCGGCGCTGATCGTCGCGAGGGATGTCAGCTCCGGGCGTGTGAGCGCGTTCAGTGCCCAGTCGGTGAGTACCCGCATCCGGTTCCCCGGCTGGGTGTACACGTGGTAGCACCTGGTGAGGGCGTTGGCGGGTGGCCCGGACAGCGGGATGTCCAGCGGGTTGGCGGCGGCGAGCCTGCCCAGGTCAACCAGGAAGCCCAGGTCGTGGTGCTTGTATGGCCTGGCCTTCCCGGTCCCCAGCGAGGCGGCGACGTTGCTGGCGACCCGTTTGCCCTGACGCTCCGCGTGCTGGGCGGTCATGCCGCAGACCTGGCCGGGCCGAGTCAGGTCGGGCACTGCCGCGCAGTCCCCGCAAGCGTAGATGTCTTGGGTGCCCGGAACGGCCATGAACTCATCGACGACCAGCCGCCCCCGGTTGGCCGCCAGGTCCAGCCGGTCAACCAGTGGGTCGGGCCGGACCCCCACGCACCAGATCAGCGACCGGGTGGCCATCTTCTCCCCCGTGGTCAACTGGACGTATCCGTCGCCGGCCTCAGCCACCGACTCGCCGGTCAGCACCTCCACGCCGCGGTGCCGCAACACCCGCTCGGCCGTCTTCGACAGCCGCGGGTCCAGTTCGGGCAGCAGTCGCGGGGCGGTGTCCAGCAGCATCCACCGGATCTGCTGGCCGGCCAGGCCGGGCAGGGCCCTGGCCAGCCGGGTCGTCAGCAACTGACCGTGTGCCGCGACCTCGGTGCCGGTGTAGCCCCCGCCGACCACCACGAACGCGCAGCGCGCCGCGCGCTCGTCGGGGCTGGTCGCCACGTCGGCCAGTTCGAGCTGCCGGATGATGTGGTCGCGCAGGTACACGGCTTCGGTGATGCTGCGGAACCCGTGCGCGTAGTCAGCGATGCCTGGGATGGGCAGCAGCTTGTTCACGCTGCCGACGGTCAGGATGACCCGGTCGTAGCTGACCTGGCCCGATGAGCCCTCCGGACCCGTCCAGCTCACTACCTTCTGGGCAGCGTCAACGCGGTCCACCGTGCCAAGCACGAACCGTGCCTTGCGCAACCTGCGGGACAGTGAGACACGGATATGGCCCGGCTCCAGCAGTCCGCCTGCCACCTGCGGCATCAGCGGCACGTACAGGAAATAGTCAGTCGAGTTGATCACTACGATCTCAGTGGTGTCACCCACCAGCCGGGACAGTCTCCGCGCGGCGAAGTAGCCAGCAAAACCCGCTCCGACGACCACCACGCGGCGCTGCTTCCCAGGCCCCGCCATCTCGGCTCCTCCATTGATCAAATGGGCTGGGTCGCCCCGGATGGTCTACGAAGGGATGTCGTCGCCGGCGTCGGCGGCGGCCAGGATGTGACGGGCCAGAGCTTCATCAACGGGAGCGACCAGCACGCGGACACCCCCAGCCGCCAGTGGCGGTTGCTGTCCCCCGGCGTCGTCCGCTGACACGACTGCTGGCACGCCGTTGGTGCGCAGCATGCCGGCGGCCAGTTCCGCCGCAACGCGACTGCCAACGACCGCTACGGGCACGGTTGGAGCATCGTCGGCAGCTTCGTGAGAGGCCCCTGCCACCATGACCACCTCCTTGCTTGCCTTGCATCTGCGTCAATCCGGTCTCTGGGAGCAGCGCACCCACTCCCACGCTCTTTCCCGGAGATATCCGTCTGCAACATCGCCGGGTCAATTCGGGCCTGTGCCGGCCAGATGGCTGGTGCCTACATTGACAGGGTGCGGGAAGAGCGGAGTTCCACATGAGCTTCAACCGGCTGCTCGCAGACCAGCCCGAGCCCCAGATCGCCAGCTCGGCGGTGCTTCTGGGGGACATCCATATCGGTGCTGACGCGATCCTGGCACAGGGCCTGGTCGTGCGGGCACACGGCGCAGCGGTCAGCATCGGCAACCACTCGGCCGTCCTGGAGAACGGGGTGGTGATCGGCACACCCGAACACCCGGTCCGGGTAGGCCAGCGCACCGTGTTCGGCCACCGTGCCACCATCGTCGGCGCCACCATCGGTGACCTGTGCGAGATCGGCAATGGCGCGATCCTCATGCCAGGCTCCCGCCTGGGCAATGGCTGCATCCTCGGCGAGGGCACCCTGGTGCCGCCCGGCACCGTGATAGCCGCCGACTCGGTCCTGGTCGGGCGCCCGCCACACGTCATCCGGTCGGCCACTGACGCCGACCGCGAGCGGCTGGCGGTGCTGCGCCAGCGCCAGACCAACCTCACTGACTACCCAGGCACAGTCGTGCGCGGGCCGATGCGAGCGGGAGAACACATGGGGACGCTCTACGCCTACCGCGGAAAGACCCCCTCGATCGGGGCAGGCACGTTGCTGTTCGACTCGGCCGAGGTCACGGGCGACGTAGTGGCCGGCGAAGACTCGCTCATCGGCGCTGGAGTGAAGATCATCGGCGACTCGCACGGCCCGGTCCGCATCGGATCCCGGGTGCAGATACTGGAGAACACCGTGCTGCACCTGCTGCCCGACAACGAACTGGTCATCGAGGACGATGCGGTGATCGGCCCGGGCGCGATGGTCCACGGCTGCCACATCGGCCGGGCAAGCATCATAGAACCGGGCGCGATCGTATGTGACGGCAGCGTGGTCGGAGCCGAGTCGGTAGTCCGCGCGGGCGCCTGCGTCAAGCAGCGTGACCGATTCGGTGACCGGTCCATCCTGGATGGTTTCCCCGCGAAACTCGTTGGCACCCTGAACGGCCCTCCGCCACCGCCAGGCTGGGCGATCCCTCCTGACGCCGCGGCGACCATCCGCCGGGTCCAGCGGTGAGGATGCTAACTGTCACCACTGCTGCTGAGCTGGGCTAGCGCCTGGGCGATACGGCGTGCCCGGGTCTGCGGTGTCCTGGCGCCGGCGACGGAGTTGACGATCTGCGTCTGGCGGAACGGAGTCAGTGCCTTGAAGGCGGCGCTGCGCCCGGCGGCTTCAAGCGCGTCGGTGAGGTCACCCGGCAGTTCAACGACACGTGGTGCGGTGTCGGGTTCGGCGCTGACCTCGACCAGGTCGCCCGCGTCGACACCCAGGCGACGCCGCAACTCGGCGTTGACGGCCATCATGTACCCACCAGCTAGCTTGTGCAGCGTTGCCTGCACGCGGTGGCCGTTGATAGTGACGACAGCGGGCAGCAGCCGGGCGTTGCCGAGGCATGCCGACTCCTCCGGCGGCAGGCACAGCCGCACCGCATTGCGTTCCCGGGTCAACTGGACCTCGCACTGGATGGCTGCCATCAGGCCACCTGCCTCGACCGCAGGTGGACCGTGAGCTGGCGGCGGCACATCGTGCGCCAGCCGTGACGGTGCATGAGGGCGAGGATGACCCCGCTGGGCCCGTCAAAGCCCTGGTGGTCAATGCGCAGCCGGGCACCGGCACCGGATGGGGTGAGTGTCCAGGTGAGCGTCGTGGGCGTGCGCATCCGGCTGCCCTGCCAGGAGACCACCAGCCGCTGTGGCGGATCGACGGCGAGCACCTCACAGTTGATCACCCCGTCCCAGCCCGGCATCGGCTTGGCCCGGAAGCGGAACCGCTGACCCACGACAGGGGCGAAACCCTCAACGGGCATCACCCAGTCAGCCAGTGCCTCCGCATCGGTCAGGGCCTCCCACACCACCTCGACGGGGTAGGGCAAGACGGCTTCGACCGTGAGGTCACGTCTCATGTTTGCGCTCCAGGTGTCGCCGCAAGTTAGCTACCCGCTCGGTCCAGAAGTCTGCAAACAGCGCAGACCAGTCATACAGGTCACGCAATGGTTCGGGGCAGAGCCGGTAGAACCGGTGCCGGCCGGCCGCCCTCTCCGCCACCAGCCCGGTCGCGCGCAGCACCGCGAGATGACGCGACACCAGCGGTACGGACAGGCCGACCGCCTCGGCCAGCGCACCGACCGTCTGCTCCCCGCCGCGGCCCAATGACTCGATGATGGCGCGGCGGGTTGGGTCTGCTACTGCCCGGAAGACATCGGTGCTAGCGGGCGGCCGGGACATCCTCAAAACTTATGGTTAACGTTGAATATTGTCAATCGGCAGAATGCTGGTGGACGCCCTGGCGCGGCAGCGCAGCCAGCAGGCTTTCGTGATCGGGCCACCACCAGGTTTGTACTCCGCTCACTAACGCCTGTGGTCCTGCCGCGGCAACAGTGGACGTACTGCCACCGCCCCCGGTGAGGAAGTCGCGGCCCCGGCCCGCAGCCCCCGACGCGACTACCACGCAAGCTGAGCTCATCGCCTGCGGGACAGCAAATTCGCGGTCCGACAGGCTCGGAGTGGACACATGGAAACGACAGGACTGGCCAAGGCCACGAGTAAGCCCCTGAGCGAGACCAGGTGCTACCCAGGTGACCCGGCACAGGTCGGCCAAGTCAGGCGAGACGTTGCGAAGACCATCGGTGCCTGCCCAATGGCCGATGATGTGGTCCTGCTGGCCTCAGAACTGTGCACGAACGCGGTAACCCACAGCAGGTCGGGGCTGCCTGGCGGATCCTTCACCGTCCGCGTGGAGGTCCACCCGGCGGACTACGTGTGGGTCGAAGTCGAAGACCAGGGCGGCACCTGGCGTAACGGTGACCATTCCGACCGGGTGCACGGGCTCGACATCGTCCGTGCCATCGTTGGAGACGGCAACTGGGGGGTCGATGGCGGCGGCCTGAGCCGCGTCGTGTGGGCACGCCTCGACTGGCCAGCCCTCTGAAGCTCACGCGGGCACGGGCCGGACCGCTGTGGCGAGGAGGTGTGGCCCGAAGCCGGAGAGTTCGGGTACCCGCTCCACGGCCCGTGCCACCTCCAGCACGGCCGGCCAATCCACCGGGTCCGCCATTCGTGCGTCCAGGTCAGCGAGTATGAACGCCGGTCCCTCGATGCTCACCACGTCAGCGACGTCCAGCCCGGCTTCGGCCAGCTCACCGGCCAGCTCCGCAGGCCGGTGACAAAAGGCGGGGAAACCGCCGTCGAGCAGCGGCGGCAGTATCCCGGTCCGCTCGACCTCGCTGATGAGGCCGGCCGCGTCCGGTGACTTGAGGTAGATCCGCTCCCGGAGCATGCCATCGATGCGGGGGGCCCACCTGGAGATCGCCGCCGCGAACACCGGGCCGCCCGGCCGAACCACCCGCGCGCACTCTCGCAGCGCACACAGCCGTTCCGCGTCGTCGGTGAGGTGGTACAGCGGCCCGAGCAGCAGGACCGCGTCCACCGAAGCGCTTGGCAGGTCGATCTCACGGGCGTCACCGACCGCCGTGTGGATACCGCTGACCCCGGCCGCGTCCGTGGTGAGCTGCTCGACATGCAGCGGCATCAGATCCCTGTGCTCGACCTGGTAGCCAAGGGATGCCAGCCACAGTGCGTACCGGCCCGGCCCGCCACCGATGTCCGCGACGACCGCGGGCGCTGCTGGCAGCCGGCGGAGCACGACCTCGGTTGTCCGCGTGAACTCCAGGCTCCCTCGGCCGTCGCTCAGGCGGTCCCTCTCCCGGCCCTGGTCGTAGTAAGCGCGCAAGGCCGTGTTGTCCGCACCCATGTCACGGGACTATGGCACGTCCCGTGACATGAGGGCGAGCGGCCCGGTCCGGAGGATGCGGCGAAGGCCCATGGTCTGTCCTTTCTGTTTTGCACCCTTTCCTAGGATTGGCCCATGGCCGACGCGGTCTTTGAGGATTCACGGCTCGCTGCGGTCTACGACCCGCTGGATCCTGATCGCTCCGACCTGGACGCCTACGTTGCGATGGCCGAGGAGTTCCGGGCTGGGTCGGTCCTGGACGTCGGCTGCGGCACCGGGACGTTCGCATGCCTGCTCGCGCAGCGGGGGATTCAGGTGTCCGGAGTCGACCCGGCCATGGCCTCACTCGATGTCGCCCGCGGCAAGCCCGGTGCGGGCCTGGTGCGATGGGTGCACGGCGACGTGACGGCGCTGCCGCGGCTGCGGGTGGACATGGCCACGATGACGGGGAACGTAGCGCAGGTGTTCCTTACCGACCAGGAATGGAACACGGTCCTGCGATGCACCCGTGCCGCGCTGCGCCCGGCCGGGCGGTTGGTGTTCGAGACGCGGGATCCGGCCCGGCAGGCGTGGCGGGAATGGAACCGTGAGGAGTCGTTCCAGCGCGTCAGCATCTCCGGGACCGGGATCGTTGAGTCATGGCATGACGTGACCGATGTGAGCGGCGAACTCGTCTCTTTCCGCTCGACGGTCGTGTTCGAGGCTGATGGCACGGTCCTGACGTCAGACTCGACACTGCGTTTCCGCCAGCGCTCCGACATTGCCGGCTCACTGCTCGCGGCCGGTTTCACCGTGGACGACGTTCGCGACGCCCCAGACAGGCCAGGCCGCGAGTTCGTCTTCGTCGCCAGCCGATCGGGCTGAGCGAAGAACGCCGAAGTACGCACCCCTCTAGAGCCTGAACCCAGCACGTCACTGACACCGCTGGGGTGGCCGGTGGTTCAAGGCCGGTGGGGCTGGGTGGGGCCGGTGGGACTCGAACCCACACTGTCAAGCTCCTAAGGCTTGTGCCTCCTGCCGTTGGGCTACGGCCCCCAGTCAGACCCCCAGATCCTTGCGCAGCCTCGCGACGTGCCCGGTGGCTTTGACGTTGTAGTACGCGCGTTCCACCGTCCCGTCCGGCCCGACCACAATGGTAGAGCGGATCACCCCGACCCTGGTCTTGCCGTAGAGGGTCTTCTCGCCGTACGCACCGTAGGCCCGGTGGGCCTCCAGGCCCGGGTCGGACAGCAGCGGGAACGTGAGGCCATCGCGCTCGCGGAACTTCGCCAGGCGGGCCGGCTCATCCGGGGAAACCCCCAGCACCCGCACGCCAGCGGCATTGAGCGCACTCAGGCTGTCGCGGAAGTCGCACGCCTCCTTGGTGCAGCCAGGTGTCATCGCAGCAGGGTAGAAGTACACGACCACACGCTCACCGCGCAGTGACGACAGCCGCACCGGTGCCCCGTCCGCGTCCGGCAGTTCGAAGTCCGGCGCCTTGTCGCCAGGCGCCAGCCTGTGCTCGCTCACTTACCTACTCCTCGCCTGACTCTCGCTGGGCTGACGCACCATCGTAGGGGCTGCACAGCCTGGCTGGCACATAGCATCGGGTGTGTCCATGGCCTGGCGGTCGCCGGCGCATCGTGTGTCCCGGTTTGCGTCCCTACGGGTAGTAACGTGTAGGCCTCCGTGCACCCTACAAGTAACAGGGGGGACGATGACCTCTCCGCACCCTCACACCCAGCTGGGCACTGCGTGGCGCCTCTTGGTGGCCCGGCCCCTGCGGTCCACAGTGCTGTGCGCGGTAGCGGTGGCCACCGCCGCTGGCTGCACCTCGACGAGCACCAGCGGCCACTCCCACGGCAGCCAGCCCTCGGCCACCAGCACGGCAACCGCAGCCGCCAGCGGCGGTTCGGGCAACGCCGGCCCGGCCAGCCAGGTACTCACTGCCGTGGCCGCCAAGGCCAGGCAGATCGCCTCGGTGTCCGCCACCATGGACGTCACTACCACAGGGACTCAAGCCGGCACCGTGCACGGCACCATGGCCTCGCAGGCCAATCCCTTCCTGTCACAGATGACCTTCCGGAGTTCCACGGGCGGCGCAGCGGGCAACGTGACGATCGTGGCCACCTCCACCGCGGTCTACCTGAAGGTGAGCGGGCTGAGCACCATCACGAAGAAGCCGTGGGTGAAGCTGTCCGTGTCAAGCCTGAACTCCCCCACCGGCGCCACCCTCGCGCCGATCGTGCGCGACTTCCAGGCTGACAACCCGGCGACCCAGGCCCAGATGCTCACCGCCGCCACCAACGTGCACCAGGTTGGCACCGCGACCATCAACGGCATCCCCACGACCGAGTATTCGGGCTCGCTGAACCTGGCGGCGGCCATAGCAAAGGATCCGAACCTGCGCCGGGAACTGGGCTCCGCCCTGGCCTCGGGCGTCACAGGCACGGTCAAGTTCAACGTCTGGGTGGACAGCCAGGACATCATCAGGAAGATCGTGGACACCACGACAGAGATGGGCAACCACAGCACCGTCACCATCTTGATCACCTCAGTGAACAAGCCGGTCTCGGTGACGATCCCGCCAGCGAGCCAGGTCGGCACCCTGCCCGGCTTCTGACCGGTCCACGTTGACCCGGGCCCACACAGGCCCAGGTCAGCCGCCCAGCAAGGCGGCGATGACCGGCATGAGCCGGCGCAGCGCCTGCCCGCGGTGGCTGATCCTGTCCTTGTCCTCCGCGCTCATCTGTGCGGTGGTCAGCTGAGACCCGTCCGGGACGAAGACCGGGTCGTAGCCGAACCCGTTGCTGCCCCGGGGCGCGTCGGTGAGCCAGCCGTACACGGTCCCTTCGGTCACGTGTTCGGTCCCCGACGGGAGCACCAGTGCGGCCGCGCACTCGAAGTGCGCCCCACGGCGGCCAGCGGGCACGTCGGCGAGTTGCGCCAGGACCAGTCGCAGATTCGCCTCGTCGTCGCCGTGGCGGCCAGCCCAGCGCGCGGAGAGCACGCCGGGCATGCCGTTCAGGGCGTCCACACACAGGCCCGAGTCATCAGCGACCGCTGGCAGGTGGGTGCAGGCGGCGACGGCGCGCGCCTTGAGCAGCGCGTTCTCGGCGAACGTCGCACCCGTCTCCGCGACCTCGGCCATGCCGGGGAACTCGTCGAGATCCACCGCGGCCACGGGTACCCGGGCTGCGGCGATGATGCGGCTCAGCTCGGTGAGCTTGCCGGGGTTGTGCGTGGCGAGGACGAGCCGGGACGGGCTGGCCTGGGTCACCGCGCCAGCGTCTCCTGCTGCAGGCGGGTCAGGTCCGCGCAGCCCGCGACCGCCAGCTCGAGCAGTTCGTCCAGGAGCGCACGGCTGAACGGCTCACGCTCGGCCGTCCCCTGGACCTCCACGAACCTGCCGTCGCCGGTGCAGACCACGTTCATGTCGGTCTGTGCCGCCACGTCCTCCTCGTAACACAGGTCCAGCCGCGGCTCGCCGTCCACGATCCCGACGCTGACCGCTGCCACCGAGGCCACGAGCGGGTTGCCCCTGCACCGCTTGCGGGCGGTCAGCCAGCCGAGCGCGTCCGCCAGTGCGACGTAGCCGCCGGTGACCGCGGCAGTCCGGGTGCCGCCGTCGGCCTGCAGCACGTCGCAGTCGATGATGACCGTGTTCTCCCCCAGGGCCTTGGTGTCCACGCAGGCCCGAAGCGACCTGCCGACCAGGCGGGAGATCTCCTGGGTGCGGCCACCGGGCCGTCCCTTGACCGACTCGCGGTCCGAACGGCTGTTCGTGGCCCGGGGCAGCATGGCGTACTCCGCCGTCACCCAGCCGAGCCCGCTGCCACGCCGCCACCGCGGCACCTCCTCGGTGGCACTTGCCGCGCAGAGCACCCGGGTCTGCCCGAACTCCACGAGCACCGACCCTTCGGCATGTTCCAGCCAGCCGCGTGTCATCTTGATCTCGCGGAGCTGTTGGTTGGTACGTCCATCCGGTCGGGGCATGCGGGACAGCCTAGTCTGTCGCCGTAGTGCCCTCGGCCTGGAGCAGGGCAGTGACCTCACGTTGACTGTGCTGGTCACCGATCTCGCGGAAGATGGCCAGGGCGCGCTCCAGGTAACGCCTGGCCTCGGCGGTCTCGCCCTGGGCCGAGGACAGCTCGGCCAGTTCGACGAACGTCCGAGCCTCCTCATGACGGTCGCCGAGCGCGGCGAAGTCACCCTTGGCCTCGGTGAGCAGGCGCAGTGCCAGCCCAAAGTGCCCGAGTCTGCACTCGATGACACCGAGGTTGCCCGTTGCCCTGGCCTTGCCGTGCCTGTCCCCGACGTGAGCGAACAGTTCAGCGGCACGTTGCTGACACCCCGCCGCTTCGGCGTAACGGCTGGAGCTGAGATAGACGCGCCCGAGGTTGGCGAGGCTCAGCGCCTCACCGTGATGGTCCCCCAGGTTGCTGAACGAGGCGATCGCCGCCTCGTTGGCCGCGACCGCGTCTGTCAGTCTGCCGGTTTCGTGGTAGGTGCTGGCCAGGTTTCCCAGGACTTTCGCCTCGCCGTGGGAATATCCGACCTCACGGAACAGTGCCAGCGCCTGCACGTAGCACTCGGTGGCCTCCTCGAGCCGGCCCAGCGGGCGGTAGGCGTTGCCGAGATTACACAGCACCTTTCCCTCGGCTTCGGCGTCGCAGAGCCGACGGGCAGCCTAGGCCGCGCTGCGATGGGTGGTGATCCAGTCGGAGTAGTGCTTGCGCAGGTCGAAGTAGGCGTACAGGGCGGTGGGGAGTTGCCAGGCCACCGGCTCGTCGTGGTGGCTGGCGGCGGTGACGCTCATCGCGACCAGGTTTACCCGCTCTGCTTCGCACCAGGACAGCGCGTCGGCGTGGCTGGTGAACGCCTGCGGCGGCACCGCTGTCGCGGGCGGCGGCGGTTGCATGGGTGGCAGGTGGGGGCTCAGCGCCACCCTGGCCGCGCACGCACTGTGGAGGTACCAGCTCCCCAGCCGGGCGAGGGCCTGGGAGCGCCCGGCTTCGGGCTCCTCCGCCAGTGCCCGGTCACGGGCAAACAGTGCAAGCAGGTCGTGCAAGCGGAACCGGTCCTGGCTGTGCTCTGTCACGAGGTGGGCGCCCACCAGGTCAGCCATCAGGCTGGCGCAGCGCCCGACCGGGCACCCGGCCAGGGCAGCGGCCGCTGGCACGGTGATATCCGCGCCCTCGTGCAGCCCCATCATGCGGAAGAGCTGCTGGTGGGCTGTGCCGAGCGCGTCATAGGACCAGCTGAAGACCGCCCGGATGGCAGTTGTCTCGTCGTCGCCGGTGGCCAGCGCGTCCAGCCGGTGGAACTGGTCGGTGAGCCGGGCAAGCCCAGCTGCGATGGTGCCCTGCTGGCCAGCGGTGACGCGTTCCGCGGCGATGCGCAATGCGAGCGGGTGGTAGCCGCAGACCTCGGCGAGCGCGGCTACGGCGCCCGGTTCGGCGTCTGCCCGCTCCGGGCCGATGACCTGACGCAGCAGGCGCCGCGCCTCAGCCGGGGTGAGCACGTCCACCACGACGCGCTGGACGCCCTCCCTGGCGACCAGGCTCGGGAGGCGGCTGCGGCTGGTGATCAGCACGACACACGTCGGCGAAGCTGGCAGCAACGGCCGGACCTGTTCGGCGGTCCGGGCATTGTCGAGCACCAACAGCATGCGGCGTCCCGTCATGAGGGTGCGGAACGCGGCGACGCGTTCCTCTCCGGACACAGGCAACTGCCCAGCCGGGACCCCGAGTGCCGGCAGCAGCACACCCAGTGCCTCCAAAGGAGGCACTGGGAGCCTGGACGGGTGGTACCCGCACAGGTCGATGTACAGGTCACCGTCGGGGAACCGGTGACGGGCCAGGTGCCCCCAGTGCACCGCCAGCGCCGTCTTGCCAACACCTCCCATGCCACTGATCGCCGAGAGCAACACGGGGGCCGCAGCCTCGGTGTCCAGGTGACGGTCCAGTACGGACAGTTCGGCGCCGCGCCCGGTGAACCCCGTGGCCGGCGTCGGCAGCAGCCGCGGCACCACGGTCGCACGTCCAGCCGGCCAGGCCGGTACAGGCGCACCGGCGGTGGTCGCCGCCCGCGCCTCCATGGCAGCGCGCTGCGCCAAGGCGTCCCTGCGCAGCGGCCGGAGCGTGCCCGGCGCCAGCCCGAAACAGCGTTCATAGGCGGCTAATGTGTCGAGGCTGGGAACCCGCCGCCCCGACTCGAACTCGACGATCGTGGTGTGCGAGGCAAGGCTGAGCGACTTGCACAGGTCACGTTGTGCCAGGCCACGTTCCCGGCGGAGCTTCCGGAGCTCAATCCCAAGCCGTCGGGCAGCGTCCCCCTCCGGGCTACGAACCATCCACAATCCTCGCGGTGAACCACAGACAACCCGGGCCGCCAATGTAGCGAACGACCACGCACCGTCTCAAGGCCCACCCACGAGACAGCAGGACGTGGCCGGGCGGGTCGGGCGGGCAC
>DASYYE010000532.1:0-3727 GCA_035946955.1 Streptosporangiaceae bacterium
CCTGCGGACCAGGGCGCGGGCCAGCGCCACCGCAGCGTACGAGCAGGAGGACGACGCGGCGCCCAGCCCTGTCGCCAGGGCCAGCGTCCTGGGCTTGTCATCGCCGAGCAGCCGGGCCACCGTTTCCCGGCGCACCACCGCCTGGACCACCGCGGACAAGGTGAATCCCAGGATCAGCGACCAGGTGATCTGCCAGGTCATCGACCCGGCCAGGCCCAAGGCGTGACCGAGCGCGTCAAGCACGCGAACCGTCGGCCTCCCGGGGGTGCAGTGGGCGCAGGCAGTGCTCCAGCAGCGGGCTCGCTGTCGCCGAGGTGGTCCAGGAGGATGATCCCACAACGAGGCCGCTGTCCTGCATCGCACATGCGGGAATTGGGCCTTCCCTAGGGTGGCCAGCGGCCGGGCGCTGGTGGGATGCTCTGATCTTGATGTATCCGGGCGCCTTTGCCCTGCTTGGTGCCATGCCCGGACGAACTGTGTCTATCTGTCCCAGGAGCGGAGCCGTATGAGACCCCATTCAGGTGCCCTGTTCAGGCTGATCGCTGGCGCGTCGGTTGGCGCCACGGTCATAGCCCTCGCCGCGGCCGGCGCGGCTTCGGCGGCCGCCTCGCCACGGTTTGCTCTCGCCGGGAGCACTCCGGGCTGGCTGGGCCAGGCCCGGAATCTGGGCGCCACCCCGTCCCAGCAGCAGGTCGACTTCGGTGTCGTGCTGAACATGCGGGATGCCGCTGGGGCAGCGGCCACGCTAGCGGCGGTGTCCGCCCCGGGCGCTGCGCGCTACGGCCACTGGCTGTCCAACAAGGAGTTCGACGGCGCGTACGGCCCGGCGAAGCCGACCGTCGCGGCGGTGCAGGGATGGCTGCGTTCGCAGGGTTTCCGGGTCACCACGACACTGCCGAGCGGCCTGTACATCGAAGCCGCCGGGTCGGTCGCGCAGGTCGACCGGGCCTTCAGCACCACGGTGCGCAACTACTCCTGGCGTGGCAAGCTGGTCCGCGCCAACGCCACGGCGCTGACCTTGGCGGCCAGCACTCCCGCCGTGGTCCGCGGCGCGGTGGCCGGGGTGCTGGGCATCGACCAGGGTTCTGGCCTGAAGCGGCCAGCGGACACCGAGCCGGGGCCGCCGCCGGGTGCGCGTTTCGGGGTGCAGCCGTGCTCGGCCTACTACGGGCAGCAGATGGCCACGACCAAGCCGGAGGCCTACGGCAAGCACTGGCCGTATGCGATCTGCGGGTACACCCCGAGCCAGTACCAGTCGGCCTACGGCGAGACTCCACTGCTGGACAAGGGCGTCAACGGTCACGGTGTCACGGTGGCGATCACCGACGCCTACGCCGCGCCGACGATCATTGGCGATGCTCAGCACTACAGCAAGGTGCACGGCCAGCCACAGTTCACGCCGGGCCAGTTCGCCCAGTCCACCCCCGGCCCCAACGGCTTTGACATGGTGAGCCAGTGCGGCGCGCAGGGCTGGTACGGCGAGGAGACCCTGGACGTCGAGGCTGTGCACGCGATGGCGCCCGGCGCCAAGGTCGTTTACGTGGGTGCCAAGGACTGCGCCAGCGGGCTGGACAACGCCTGGGCCGGTGCGATCGACAACCATGTCGCGGATGTGATCACGAACTCGTGGACCGACGGCACCGACAGCATCTCGCTGCTGGGTCAGGCGTACGTGAAGTTCTACGAGCAGTACTCGATGGAGGCGGCACTGACCGGGATCACGGTCAACTTCTCCACCGGCGACTCCGGCGACCACACCGGCGGCGGCGTCAACCCGGGCGCCAAGACCGTGGAGTTCCCCGCTGACCTGCCTTACGTCACCGGAGTGGGCGGCACCAGCGTCTACATCGGCGCCCACGGGCAGCACCTGGCCGAGTACGGCTGGCAGAACGCCTACACCAGCCTGGTCAAGGGCGCCTGGAACCCGGCACCGCCGGGAACCTACTCCTCAGGTGGTGGCGGCGGCACCAGCCAGCTGTTCGGGCAGCCGTTCTACCAGCGGGGCAAGGTGCCGGCCAGCATCTCTGAGTACTACGGGAAGACCCCGATGCGGGCAGTGCCGGACATCGCCATGCCCGCCGACCCCAACACCGGGTTCGAGGTCGGCGAGACCCAGGTGTTCCCCAAGGGCACCTTCTGGGCGCAGTACCGCATCGGCGGCACCAGCCTGGCCTCACCCATGATGGCCGGTGTGGTCGCAGTGGCCGACCAGTTCAGCGGCCACGCGCTCGGGTTCATCAACCCGTTGTACTACGACCGGATGCTCGGTACCTCGGCGCTGCACGACATCGTCGCACCCAAAACCCCGCAGGCTGAGGTCCGTACCGACTACAACAACTTCCTCGACAACAGCCAGGGCCGACTCTACCGGCTGCAGACCATCGACATCCAGGCCTCCACCCTGCACGACACCCCCGGCTACGACGACGAAACCGGCGTCGGCACCCCCAACGGGTCGCTGTTCTTCCTTGCCGCGGCCCTTGGATCCCATCACTGACCAGCCGGTGACGGCATTTACCCAACCAGACTGGGGCCAGCATGTGCTGGCCCCAGGCTGCTATCAGCGCGAGCGGAGGGTCATGGGCTGGTGAGCGTGGCCATGGCGCGGCCGGGCTCCCAGTGACCCCGGATCGAGGTGATCCGCCCCTCGTCGTCCACGGTGTAGACCATCACGCAATCGACCGTCATCGTCGTGCCGTCGTCACCGAGCCACATGGTGATGGCGGCGATGTTGGCGCAGCACGGCCCGTTGGCGAAGGAGTCTTTGACCTGGAAGTGGAACCGGCTGACCGCGCCGAAGTTCCGGTCCCAGAACTTCCCGATCCCGTCGTGCCCGTGGTGCCCCTTGCCCTCGGAGTCCAGCATCGAGGGGCCGACGGGGTCTTCTACGACCGCGTCCGGGGCGAACAGGGCGAGCCACTCGTCTTTGCGCCCCTCGGCCACTGCGGCCATAGAGCGCTGCGAGGCACTGCGTGCGGGGTGGTCACCGTCCGGGGCTTCCCAGCTGACCGTGCTAGTCACACGAAAACTGTAACGTGTTCTCGTTCTGCGTCACCACTGGTTCAGTGCCGGGCCGTGAGTGCACCCAGTACCGCGGCCAGTGATCGTGGGCATTTCGTACCACTGTCCGACAGGTAGCATCAATATCTGTCAAGAACAAACAGGATTAAACAGGATCTTCTGAACAGTAACCACGGCAGCCCTCGTCCGTGACGCGCCAGCGGAAGCGCGGTGAGCTGCGGCCCGATGAGTCATCGGGGCAGGTGCCCCCTGCCACAAACCGGCCCCGGCAGGGGGCACCTGGCTTGTCACCGAGTGGAGCGGAAGAACTCGATGTTGCGGAAGTGGGCTTCGGACTCACTGCCGATGATCCCGTAGGTACCGTTCTTGAAGTACCAGGTTGCGCCCGGGAGCTGGTCGTAATGGACAGTGAGCGCGAGGTGGTTGTTTACCCACACGCGGCCGATGTGCGTGGTTGGGTCGAAACTGACGTCGAGATGGAACCAGACCCCCCACAGGTTTGCCGCCACCGGCGTGTCGACGCTGTTGTAGAGGTTGCCGTGGTTGTGGGTCTCGAGGTACATGGCCTCTCCGCCGGCGTTGGTCTTCACCTGCATGATGCAGGTGCCCTGGGTGCCGGGACGGATCTTGACGTCGGCTTCCCACAGGTGGTCGCCTGAGGTCCAGTTGGACTCCCACCGCATCTCGGTGCGCGGCCCGGTGCTGC
>DASYYE010000533.1:0-14000 GCA_035946955.1 Streptosporangiaceae bacterium
CGTCGAGCGGGGCGAGGGTGTCCTCGCCCCGTCGTCGGCCCGGTAGCGGGTCTCGCGAGGAGGGGTTATGGTGCGGCCGCGGCTACGTCCAGGCACCTATTTCGTGCCCACGCCCGACGGCGTGTGCTTCTTCACGGCAGGGCGCGCTGAGACGTTCACCGGCCGCTCCATCTACGCGTGGGTCGAGCGGCTGGCGCCCTACCTCGACGGCAGGACGGCACTCGCGGACCTGGTCAGCGCGCTCGACCCCGCGAAACGCTCGATGGTCGAGGACATCGTCGCGGCTCTCGCAGACCGCGACCTCGTGGTCGACGCGACAGACGAACGGCCGCACACGCTGACGGCCGCGGAACTCGACCGCTACGCCGCCCAGATCGCGTTCCTCGACGCGGTGTCAGGGTCAGGGGCCCACCGCTTCGAGCGATGGCACCGGTGCCGCACCCTCGCCATCGGCTCCGGCCGCACCTTCCTCGGCCTGGTCACGATGCTCGCCGACTCGGGCGTCGTGGACCTGACGGCGGTCGTGACGGCCGAGGGCAAGACATCCGCGGGACCCGGCGGCTGGCGTACAGCAGCGGGCAGGCCAGGCCCGCAGTGCGCGATGCGCGAGTGGCCCGCTGACGAGGCCGGGCTCGTGAGCCTGTGTTCAGGAGTGGACCTGGCAGTCCACGTGAGTGACCACCCCATGGCCGCGCGGGCACTGGTGCTGGACCGGGTCTGCCGGACGCTGCACGTGCCGCTCGTGCAGGGCCTCGTTGTCGGCGACGAAGCGTGGCTCGGGCCGGTCAGCGCGGTCACGCCCCAGGGGCAGGACTGGGAGTCGGGCTGGCGCCGGCTCACCGACCGCGCGGACAGCGGCCTGCGGCTGGCGGACGGCGGCTTCAGCGACCACAGCAGCGACCAGCCCGGCCAGTTCGTGGCCGGGGCGGCGGCGTCGCTGGCCGGAGCCACGGTCGGCGTCATCGCCTTCCGCCACGTTACGGGCGTGGAGACCATGGCGGGCCGAATGACCCGGCTAGACCTGGCGACGCTGGCCACCTCCAGCCACCGCTTCGCTGCCCACCGCCGCTCCGCGGTTCAGGACGAGAGAGAAGGTGCACCACCGGCCTCAGGCACGGCACAGCGCCCCACCGGCGAGGAGGGCCGCGCCACCGGCGAGGAGGGGCGCAGCGCCGGCGAGGAGGGCCGCACCACCGGCGAGGAGGGCCGCGCCACCGGCGAGGAGGGGCGCGGCGCCGGCGAGGCCGAGCGCGAGGCGGCGCTCGTCGACGCGGGCTCACCCCTGCTGATCGACTCCCGGCTCGGGCTGCTCACCGACGTTGGCGAACGGGACTTCGCGCAGCTCCCACTCAACATCGCCGCAGCCCTCGCCCACCCTCCGGGCGCCAAGCCTGCGCTCGTGACCGGGGCTGGCCTGGACTTCCGTACCGCGCGCCTGGACGCCGTGCGCAAGGGCCTCGAGCTGTACTCCTGGCTGACCGCGCACCACCTCATCACCCAGGGCGAACGGCCGTGTTCCCCCATCAGCGTGGCCCACGGCGGGGCCCAGCACGTGCCATCTGGCCCGCTCACGCTCCCGGCCGCGGTGCCCGTCCCGGCCAGTGTCGCGTCCGGTCACAGCTGGGACTCGGCGGTCCGCGACGGCCTCATCGCCGTGTGCCTGCAACTGACCCTGCAGGCAGCCGAGTATGCCAGCACACCGTTTCCCCAGGTGGAGGTGGTGGCCGAAGACGTCGGCGAGGATGGTGCCGTCTACCTGGAGCTACTGGAGATGGCCGGGACTGGCTTCTCGGTGTTCGATGTGACCGGGCCGCTTGGTGTGCCGTGCTACGCGTTTTGCCGCGGAGAGCGGACGGTCGCCTACGTCAGCGGGCCGGACCGCGAGGCCGCCCTGGCCCGAGGGCTCCAGGCGGCCCTCCTCGACTTCCAGGCACAGCTGAACCAGCAGCCCGAGTACGCACCCACGGTGAGCCGGCCGCTGCCTGGCCGGCTCCGCGGCTGTCCGGGACAACGACAGGGCGGACCGGGTCCGGCCACCCTGACCGTAGCCGAGCTCGCGGCCAGGCTGATGGCCAGCGGCTGCCACCCGGTGGTCCTGCCGCTCGACGACGACCCGGCCGTGGCAGCCGTCCTGCCCCACGTCGTCTACGTAGCCGTTTCCGGTGGGTGAGCAGGTGGGTGAGCACATGGACGACCACCGTGGCAGGAGGCCGGCCGGCATCGTCGGTGACGGTGCTATCGCCAGTGCGCTCGCGGCACGCTTGGACGGCCCTGTGCTGGACAAGGCCAGCCTCGGACGCTGCAGCGCGGTGGCGGTGGTGTCCGACTCGTGGCCCGCGGCCACCGCGCACGCCGTGACATCCGCGCTCCGCGACACTGGAGTCCCTTGGCTGTCCGCGCACGTGGAGATCGATGAAGCGGTCATCGGCCCAGTGGTCCGCCCAGGCCTCCCCGGGTGTGCGGGCTGCGTGTCACTGCGCCGGGCCAGGGCAGGGGCCCGTGGCGGGTACTGGGAAGCCCTGGGTGAGCTCGTGCGGCAAACACCACCGCCGCCCCCGCCCAGCTTCGCAGTGGGCGTCATCGCGGAATTCCTCGCCGAGGAACTGGCCCTGCTGGCCAGTGGTGAACGTGAGCCACGGACCCTGGGGGCGTTCGTGGTGCTCAGGTTCGGCACCCTCGAATCCAGCAGCCACCGTTTCCTGCCCGACCCCTCCTGTCCGCAGTGCGGGGGCCTGCCGGACGACACCGCCGACGCTGCGGTGCTGACGCCGGTCTCGCGCCCCAAGGCACACCCGCGCGACGACCGCGTCGCGGACCTGCGCGTGCTGGGGCCCCGGCTACTGGACCGTTTCGTGGACGGACAGGCAGGCCTGGTGCCAGATGTCCGTCAGCTGGAGTGCTTCGGGCTCGCCGTTGCCTCGGCCCCCATCGGCTGGCGTGACCGCACCACAGCCGACCTGGGGACCGGCCGCACGCTCGACCATGAGACGAGCCGCTACGCGGCGGTGCTGGAAGCCCTGGAACGCTACTGCGGGCTCGGGCCCAGCGGCAGGCGCACATCGGTGCGGGCCCCTTATAGCGACCTCGGCGGGCAGGCGGTGGACCCGCACACGTTCGGCCTCTACCCAGATGACTGGTACGAACAGCCCGGCTTCCGCTACCGCCGGTTCGACCCCGCGGCGGTGACGGACTGGGTCTGGGCACACTCGTTCCGGCGCGGGGCCCCGGTACTGGTCCCCGAGTCGCTGGCCTACTACGGCACGCCGTACTGGACGGCGGGCGCCGGGCCTGCCTATGAGATCTCCAATGGGTGCGCCCTCGGGAGCTGCCTGGAAGAGGCCGTGCTGCACGGCATCCTCGAAGTCGCCGAACGGGACGCGTTCCTGCTCACCTGGTACGGGCGGCTGCCCGTCCCCGAGCTCGACCCTGGCACCGCCGCTGACCGGCGGCTGCCCCTGCTCATCGACCGGATCCAACGGCACAGCGGCTGCACCGTCCGCATCTTCGACACCACGGTCGAGCAGGGCATCCCCAGCTGCTGGGTCATTGCCCACCGGCACCCCGGCGCCCAGCGGGGCACGGAGCCCACGGCGGCCGGGCAGCGGGCCGCCGCGCTCTGCGCCGCCGGCGCGGGGCTCGTCCTGGAACGCGCATGCGTGTCGGCAGTGACCGAACTGGCCACGATGCTCGGCACCATCCCGCGCCGCTACGCACAGGAGGCCGGGCGTGTGGCCGAGATGGTCACCAACTCCGACCTGGTGCGGACCATGTCAGACCACGGACTGCTGTACTGCGACCCGCGTACCACCGAACGGCTGGGCTTCCTGCTCGACCGCCAGCAGCGGCGCCCGTTCCGCGTGCCCGAGCAGGGACACACGGACCTGCGGGACGACGTGTGCGACCTGGTCGGGCGTTACCTCGGCTGCGGGCTGGACGTCATCGTGGTGGACCAGACCAGCCGGGAACTCGCAACGGCCGGGCTGTCCTGCGTGAAAGTCCTCATCCCCGGGACGCTGCCGATGACCTTCGGGCACCGCTACCGGCGGGTGCATGGCCTGACACGGGCCCTCACCGTGCCGCACACCCTCGGGTACTCCCCACGCCCGCTCACACCAGGCGAGCTGAACCCGCACCCACACCCATTCCCCTGATGCCCATGGCCAGGGGCAGCCTAGCCCCGGCCGGAATCGAGACAACGATGCCGAAGGCAGTGGCGGCGCCCCCGCCGCCCGGCACCCTGGCCGAGCGGTACTGGCGCGAGACCCTGTTCGACCTGGCCGGGGTCTCCGGAGACACGCCACGGACCGGACCCGCCGGCTATCCCGCCCCGGTCACGCTGTACCCCGGCCGGGCGCTCGCGGCGCTGCCGACACCAGGCCCGCTGGGCACCCTGGCCGACGCCTTCGCCAACGCCCCGCAGGCTGGCGTGGGCACACCGCTGCCGCGGCCCAGCCTCTCGACGCTGCTGTTCTACACCTACGGGTACGGCCATGCCCTGCTCGATGCCGGCAGCCCGCACGGCGCTCTGTCACCCCACCGCGTCCCCGCCTCGGCCCGCCGTATGTACCCCACTGAGCTGTACGTGTGGGTGCCGCCTGAGCCCGGTGTGGCCGGTGCCGGACCTGGACTGCACTACTACGACCCGGTCCACCACGGGCTGGTGACGGTCCGGCCGGACGCGTGCCCGCCAGACCTGGAACGGGCCCTGGGCGCAAGCTTGGCAGGCGCGGCATGCGTCCTGGTCATCACCAGCCGCTTCTGGAAGGCGGCCTACCGGTACGCGGACTATGCGTACCGGCTCTGCACACAAGAGGCAGGACTGCTGGCCGGCCACGCGCTGCTCGCTGCCGCCGCGCTCGGTCTGCGAGGCCACGTCAGGTACTGCTTCGACGACGAGGCGGTCTCGGAGCTGCTGGCGGCCGACCCGCAGGAGGAGAGTCCCATGGCAGTGCTGCCACTATGGCCGGCGGCGCAGGTGCCGCCCCCCGGTGCCAACGTCACCGCGCCCGGTGCTGGGGTCGCGCGGCCGGCCCGGCGAAGCACTGGCGAGGCCGGGCCCGGGCCGGGCAGCGAGCCGTTCCTCGCGCTCGACGCCGCCGCCCGCCAGTGCCCCGCCGGAGTGCTCCCGCCAGCGGCACGGGCGGCCGGAGTGCCCGTCGAGGTGCCAGCCGACGTGGCCCTGCCAGAGCGCAGCCTGGCGGATGTCCTCCTGCGCCGCTCATCAGGCCCGGTGTCACACTTCGCGCCGGTGGCGGCGGACATGCCCGCGGAGGCTTTCTGGCTGCTCTGCCGTTATGGCCCTGACCAGCCCATGTGTGACGTCGTTGAGCCCGGCGGCCGGCCGGTCGCGGTCATGGCCGCGGTCAACCGGGTCGCCGGTGTGGACCAGGGCGTGTACCACCTCCGGCCCGGAGCGTCCATCTTCCGCATAACCCACGGCTCCGTAGCCGCCGCGCTGACCGCCGCGGCCCTCAACCCAGCCACCATGAACTTCCGGTCGACCCCACTTGTCGTGTCGGTCGTCGCCGACCCGGCAGCGGGCAGCCGGGCACTTGGTGAGCGTGGCTACCGGGTGATGAACATCGCCGCGGGCGTGACAGCTGCCCGGGTCTGCGTGCTCGCCGCCGCCAGCGGGCTGGCCGCGCGCATCCACAACACCTACCGGGCAACGGCAGTGGCCGAGCTGCTCGGGTTCAGCGGCCACCCGGGGCCGGTTCCGTTGTTCCAGATCGCGGTGGGCAGGGTTGGCGTCAGGCCTGCGCTGACCGTGGGGCTGTGATCCCGTGGGCAGCGCGGTGACCCCCGCACCCTTGGCACCAGGAACTCGCGCATGGGCTGGGGCCCACGACGGGTACTGGGTCGCATCGCCGCCGATCGTCAGGGTCGCGAGCATGCGCCCCGGCGTGCTCGCCTCGCTGCGGTTCCCGCGCAGCACAACCGTGATCACGGACATCCTCGCGGCGGAGGGGGCCATCGCCGCCGAGGCCGACGCCCTTGGCGAGGCGCTGCACGGCATCATCGGGGCACTGGATGACCCAGCCCTGCGGCCGGTGCTGGTCGGGGTGCGGCGCGCCATCCACAAGCAGGTGTCACCACGCCCCAGCCAGCTCCAGTTGGCCGCCGCCGCGTTGCCGGAGGGCCTGCGCCAGCGGGTCTCCCGGTTCAGCGCGGCTGTCGCTGACCGCAGGCAGGCGGCCGCCAGCCTGCCCGCGGTGCTGGCGGCCGAGACAGCCGAACGTCTGCCGGCGCTGCGCGACGCGCTCGCCGCCCCGGAGTTCCGGCACGCGCTCATCCATGGCGGCGCGAAAGTGGGCACTCCCCTGGAACGCTGGCTCGCTGGCGGCAGGTGCCCGGACCCTGTGACCCTCACCCGGCTGGTGATGTACCTGTCCCGCGCGGTGACCAAGACCAGCCCGTTCAGCTCGTTCACCCTCGTCGGCCAGGCCCGCTGGTCGGGCTCGGAGGCTCTCGCGCTACACCGTCTGGCCGCGGGTGAGCCCCGCGGCCTGCTGGAGGAGCGGGGGCACCTGCTGCCACGGCTGGCCACCGTGCTGGCGGTGGATCCCGGGCTGCGCGAGGCCATGGCGGTGCGCGTGAACCCCAGCGCGGTGGAGCGGGAGGGCCAGGTCGTGTTCCTCGGCCCGCCGCCCGCCGAACCCGTCTCCCGTGTCAGGGCGACACCAGCCGTCAAGGCCTGCCTCGCCGCGGCCGAGGAGCCGGTCACAGGCTGCCTGACCTGGGCGGAGCTGCGCTCGCGGCTAGCAGGCGCCGCAGGTACGGGCGAGGGTGTCGACGACTTCCTCGACACCCTCGCCGGTCTCGGCCTGCTAGAGGTCCACCTCCCCGTTGCCGACCAGGCCGGTGACCCCCTCGGCGAGCTGGCCGAGTGGCTGGACGGCGTGGGCGGCGACCGCGCCGCCAGCCTGGCGGCGCGGTGCCGGGACGTCAGCACGCTGCTGCGCCAGCCGACCCGGCTGGACGACGTGACCTCGCACCGGGCCAGGCTGGCGCAGGTGAACGAGGCGATCACCCGGCTGGCCGACGCCGCCGGACTGGAACGGACCCAGCCTCCTCCCGACCCCGGCACCGCCGTCGTGGAGACCGGGGCTTATGCCCAGCCGGTCGCAGACCTCAGCCTGCCGCTGTGGCGCCCCGCACTCGACGACCTCGACGTCATCCGGGGCTGGGCGGCACTGCATGACCCCGGCCTGGCGCTACGGCTCGCCCTTGGCGCCTACTGCGGCACCAGGTTCGGCGGCAGCCGCGTCCCGTTCGTCACCATGTACGACGCGCTGCAACGAGACTTCCGGGAACCGGGATCGGTGGCCGACCCGGCGGTGACGAGCCTGCGACGGCTGCTCGGTGCCGCTGGCGCGCGCAGCCCTGCCGGACCGGAGAGCGCGCGCGGTGGCGGGTTCGGCATGCTGGGCAGCCCGCCGGGCCCCGGTGAGCCCGGCCGCCTCCGGGACGTCCGCCGCCTGCGTGAACGGGCCGCGCGCGTGCTCAGCGGCGGCGCCCCTGGTGAGGATGGCGTGGTCCGGGTGGACCCCGCCGTCCTGTCCGCTGAGGCCGCGGCGTGGCCCGGCTGGGTCACGGCTCCTGGGTCGGTTGCCGCCTATGTGCAGCTGGCCGGTCACGGCCCCGGGCCGGTGCGGCTGGTGCTCAACACGATGATCGCCGGATACGGCCGGGGGTGCAGCCGGTGGCTGGCCTTGACGGCACGGGCTGGCGGCCACCACCCACAGCGGCCGCGCCTGGCGCACCCGGTGGCGCAGCGGCCGGTCCCGGCCGAGTCGCCGGGGCTGTTCGACAGCGCGCTCAACCTGCGCGAGCCGAGCACCGCCCTGGTGATCGACTACCCCCACGTGGTCGCCGGTGGGCCGTTGCGGCGAATGGCCAGGTTGCGGGATCTGACCGTGGGTGAAGACGCAGGAACCGGGCTGTGTGACCTCCGCTGGCATGACACCCCGGTCCGGCCCGTCCATACCGGCATGATGGCGGAGTTCCTCCTGCCGCCCGCGTTCCAGTTGCTGGTGCGGGCGTTCGGCAGCCCCACCCTGCTGCACCCGGGCATCCCGCTGGAGGCAGGGGGCAGCGCGGACGTGCGGCCGGCGTTCCTGCCCCGCATCGAGGTGGGACGCGTGACGGTCAGGCGGGCGACGTGGCTCGCGCCACCCGGCCTGCTGCGGCGGGCCAAAGGTGAGAGCGACGCCGAGTACTGGCTGCGAACCTCCCGGTGGCTGGCCGCCCACCAGGCGCCGCGCCAGTGCTTCGTCCAGACCGTCAAGGCAGCCGCCGCCGGGCCTCTCACCTGGCGCGACTACCGAAAGCCATTGTTTGTCGACTTCGATGACTGGTTCATGGTCAAGGCGTTCGAGCGCCTGCTGCGGGATCCGGGTGCCCTTGTGATGTTCACGGAGGCGCTGCCGATGCCGTTCGGCGCGCCGTCCATGGCCGGGTGCGAGGCGCCCGAGGTGTGCGAGTACATCATCGAGCTCACGGAAGGGCGGGAGCCGGCGTCGCTGGGGCCCGCGGCCTGGCCTGCGGACGGCACGTCATGAGCGCCCACGGCCCCGGGACCGCCTGGGTGAGCGCCCACCTCTTCTGTCACACCTCCCTGGACGGGTTGCTGACCGACGCGGTCCGGCCGACGGTGCTCGAGCTCACCGAGTCCGGGGCGGTGGCGGGCTTCTTCTTTCTCCGCTACTGGGACGGTGGGCCGCACGTGCGGCTGCGCCTGCTGGCCCGCGACCCCGCCGGGCAATGGCTGGCGCGCAGGTGTGTGCGTGAGCGCTGCGGGAGCTACCTGCGCGCCCACCTCGCGGCCGAGCCGCTCGACGTTGCCGGGTACGCCGAAGGTGCCGGGCAGATGGCCCAGCTCGAGGGCGTGGAGAGCTACCACCGGGTTCCGTTGCCCGACGGGTCCCTGCGGTTCATCCCCTACCAGCGCGACTACGGACGCTATGGCGGCGACACGGTCATGACGGCAGTGGAACGGCACTTCATGGACGCAAGCCGGATCGCCCTGTCGCTGGTCGCGGCGACGGACCGGGCGCGGCGTGTGACCGCGGCGTTCTGCATGACCGTACTGGCCGCCATGGCAGACCGCGAGAGCGCCGGAAACGGCTGGTCAGGCGCACCCGGGCCAGTGCCCGAGCAGTGGCACGGGCACTACGAGAGCCAGCGTGCCCGGCTCGCCGCACTCGTGGACCGCTGCCGGGCTGCCGCTGGTCAGGCCGACTCCAAACCGGGCTCACTCGCCGCGTGGCACCGGGCGGTCACGTCGCTGCGCGCCCACCTCGATGGGATCGGCCCGGCGGCCAACCCGGGCGTGCTGGGGCACTGCACGCACCTGATGTGCAACCGGCTCGGGGTGCCGCTGTCCGAGGAGGCGCTCCTGCACTACCTGGCGGCCCGGGCCCTCACCGACGCACGCGAGCCGATCGGAGCCCCCGAATGAGCTGGCATAGCCTGCACATCCACTACCACGGTGACCAGGACCGGCTGATCGTGGGCGTCGTCAAGCCGCTGGCCACCCAGTGGGCGCAGGGCCTGCCGGGCGGCAACGGGACGCCCGTGCGCAGCTACTTCCAGCGCCACTGGCGGCAGGGGCCGCACGTGCGTATCAACGTCGAGGCCGACCCTGCTGCCTACTCTCAGGCCATCCGGCCCGCCGTGGTGGCGAGGGCCGCCGAGTTCATGGCCGCCTGCCCATCGACAGCCCCCGCGGACGAGGAACGGCTGACGCCCGTGCACCAGCGGCTGGCCATGGAGGAGAGGGAGCGCGGGCCGCTGTCTCCCTGGGTTCCCGACAACACCGTCACCGACGCCGGCTACGACGACCGGCGGCACGTCCTGGGCACCGAACAGGCCTGCCGCCTGTTCGCCGACTTCAACGTGATGACCACGGACCTGGCACTGCGTATGACCGAGGACGCGGTGCACACCGGCGACCGCCTCTCGTCCTGCCTGGACCTGATGGTCGCGACCGCGCAGGAGTTCGCCCCGCGGGGGATAGCCCAGGGAGCGATGTCGATGCGCTCGCACGCAGAGTGGTTCCTCGTCCGCAGCGGCGCGGCCGGCTCGCTCCGGCCGCGCTGGGACGACCGCTACCGCCGCTGCGCCGGCGAGGTGCGGGAGCAGGTGAGCCATGTCCTCGGCGCCACCGACGCGGGAATGGCAGCACCGCACGTGCGACGCTGGCTGGAGACCATGCGGGTCATCCACCAGCGGGCGGGCGAGCTGGCCGACTGTGGGCTGCTGCCCCTGCCCGGTGTCGAAAGGGATCCGTACAAGCCCTTCAACAGCCCGTTCCACCTGGCGCTCGACCGCAACGACGTGTGGCTGTCCGAGGTCAGGGATGCCCGCTGGTTCCAGCAGTACCGGCTGATGCTGAACTACCTCTATGTCCACTTCACCCGCCTGGGCGTAAGGCCGGTGGAGCGCTTCTGGCTCTGCCACCTGGTTGCCTGCGCGGTCGAAGAACGCAACGGTGTCTCGGCCATGGAACGACTGGCCGCGACACGGCAGGCGGGGTGAGTGTGGTCCCGGTCCCCGTCGCCTGGCCCGGGCAGTCCCTGCTGCGCCTGCGGCCCGGGGTGAGCGCGGTCCACGACGGCGCGGGCAGGCTCTGGCTGGTCCGCGGTGCCCAGCGTGAGCATGTCGGGGGCACCGGTGACAACACGCTCACCGTGCTCCGCCGCCTCGCGGCGGCCGCCTGCACACAAGAACAACTGCTCGCGGAGCAGGACCACACTGAGCAGGGAACTGGCCACATGCTGGGCGGGGACCTGCTCGGCCGGCTATGGCGGGGTGGCTGGCTGTCGGTCACGCTCGAACACTCGGCCCGGCCGCTACTGACCCTCGAGTCCCGCGGGCCCTGGCCGGCGCCGCAGCATCTGGTGCCTACGGGACTGGGCGGGCACGAAGGGACACCCCCGCTGCGGCTGTCCCGCTTCGCCGTCCTCCATCGCGACGCGGACCGGCTCATCGTCGAGTCGCCGCTGTCACCGGTGGTCGTCACGGTCTGCGACCCCATGGTCCTGCCGGTCATCTTCGCGCTGGCCGCACCCGCGGGCACGGAGCCCGCACATGCAATGCCGGACCACGTCAGCTCCGCTGTGGTTCACACGCTGGCCGCATGCGGCCTGGCCACGGCTGCCGAACAGGATCAGCCGCGCGCCTGCTGGGAACCTCATGACCTGTGGTTCCACCAGCGGAGTCGGCAGGCGGCAGGCCTTTCCCGAAACGGCACGGAGGCCGGCGCCACCCCGCCGCCGGCCGTCCCGCCTGCCAGCCATCCGGGTTTCGGCACGCCGCGCCTTGCGCTGGCCCGCCCTGACCTCACCGCGCTCCAGCGCACCGAAGCGGCCTTCACCACCGTTGCCGAGGCCCGCCGGTCCCAGCGCCAGTTCGACGACAGCCACCCGCTCACAGCAGCCGAGGCAGGGGAGTTCCTGTACCGGTGCGCACGGGTCCGCTGGTCAGGTCAGGACGGTGGGATCGAGGTGACGAGCCGTCCCTACCCCTCGGCGGGCGCCCTGCACGAGCTGGAGGTCTATCTCGTGGCCGTCCGCGTCGCGGGCCTGACGGACGGCATGTACCACTACCGGCCGGACAGCCACGAGCTCGAATCCGTACCAGCCCCTGGCCAGGCCGCGGCACGGCTGGCCCAGGCCGCCGCGCTCGCCATCGGTGCGACCGCCGTCCCCCAGGCGCTCCTGGTAGTGAGTGCCCGGTTTGATCGGGTCATGTGGAAGTACCCGGGTTTTGGCTATTCCCTGGTATTGAAGGATGTCGGCGCGCTGCTGCAGACCATGAGCCTCGTAGCCACGGCCATGGGCCTCGCTGGCTGCGCACTCGGTGGCGGGGACTCTGCCGTGTTCGCGAGTGCCACCGGCATTGACCCACTGGCCGAAGCCAGTGTGGGCGAGTTTGTGCTGGGTAGCGCGCCGGGCCGTGGCGAAGCGCTGCGCAAAGTTACTGCGCCGTAACGAATACGGCTAAACGCTGTCCAACTCTTGCCACTGTGTCGCAAATGACCCTAGTGTCATGCTCTGTGCCCGCAGTAGGCCCTTCACCTCGGCATATGTCGTTTCCAACGAAGGGAAGACATGCATGAGAGTCCCATCCGCCCGTGTCCGCCTCACCACGGCGGCAGCTGCCGTGGTCGTAGCCGGCGGGCTGTCCAGCACTGCGATGACCTACCACGGGTCTGGTTCTCCAACGCCAGCATCCGGTTCGAGCGTGGTCAAAGCCTCCGTGTTCACCCCGCAACTGAAGGAAATCGGCCAGGTCAACCTGAGCGCGCTGGCCAAGTCGCAGCACCTCACCCAGGTGACGCGCCACCTCCAGGGAGCCCGGCTCTCCCGGGCGGAGATCCGGGCTGCCGCCTCGCGTTTCCGTGAGGCCGACAACGCGATCCTCTCCCACCGGCCCAAGGGCACGGCCGGGGGCGCGCCGGACGCGGCGACTACCGCGCTGTCCACGCAGAACGTGAAAGGTGAGTTCGGCTTCAGCGCCCTTGGCGGGGTCCAGCAGGCCAGCACCACCGGTGGCGTCGACCTCGAACCCCCCGACCAGGGCCTGTGTGCGGGTGGCGGGTACGTCATGGAGTTCGTCAACAACGCCCTGGCGATCTACGACGCCCACGGTTCGCAACTCCTCGCGCCGACCGCGGCCACAGCCGCGTTCCTGCAGCCCTCAACGGCCTTCATGTCCGACCCGCGCTGCTACTACGACGCGCCGACGAAGCGCTGGTTCTACCAGGAGTTCATCGTCGGGACCGTGAGCTCCTCCGGCCAGGTACTCACGCCGAGCACCCAGTTCGAGGCGGTCAGCAACACCGCCGACCCCACCGGCTCCTACACCGTGTTCTCGTGGGACACCACCGACGTGGGCAGGGCGAACTGCCCCTGCTTCGGTGACTACGACAACCTGGGCGCCGACGGCAACGGCATCTACGTCACCACCAACGAGTTCGGCCTCGTCAGCGGGTTCAACGGCGTGGTCATGTACGCCGTGTCCAAGCAGCAGCTCGAGACCGCCGCCGCCACGGGCATCCTGCCGGTTGTCTTTGCCTACCGCATTCCCAGTGACGCGCTCGGCCAGGCCTACCTGATCGCGCCGACGAGCACCCCGCCCGGGGCGAAGTTCGCACCCAACACCGAGTACTTCGTCGAGTCCGACTCCAACCTGAACGCCGACCGCTACCTGATGGTCTATGCCCTCCACAACACCGCTCAGCTCGGCACCCCTGCACCGCCGAAGCTGCAAAGGACCGAGATAGCCTCGGAGTCCTACGCCTTCCCGCCGGACGCGACCCAGGAACCTGGGCTCCGCCCGCTGGGCACCGCCTACCAGGACCCGGCTGGCGGCCTGCAGGCCGACTTCAATGCCGAGATGGAGCCGACCTACGTCGGCGGGCAGGTCTACGCGGAACTGGACACCGCGACGGCCAGCGGCAACGACGCCGTGGACTGGTTCATCATCCAGCCCAAGTGGACCGATGGCGTGCTGACCGCCGCCGTCGCCCACCAGGGAAGGGTGGCCGTCAAGGGCGCCAGCCTGCTCTACCCCTACACCGCCGTGGACTCCTCGGGTGTCGGGTACCTGCTCTTCTCGCTGAGCGGGCCGCACAACTACCCGAGCCCGGCCTATGTGACCTACAACACGCTCGGACCCACCGGACCGGTCATCGAGGCGACCCAGGGCGCTGTCCCAGAGGACAGTTTCACCTGCTACGCGGCCTTTGTCGGCCCGAACTACGGCGGGTGCCGCTGGGGTGACTACTCCATGGGCGCGGTCTCGAACGGCCGGGTGTTCATGGCGACCGAGATGGTCCCGCAGGGCTACCGCGACACACTCACCAACTGGGGGACTTACGTCTGGAGCGCCCCACCGCCACCCGTCGCACCGTAAGCCGGCACCTGGACCAGCCCGAGCCGCCGCGGCCCCGGACGTGTCCGGGTGCCGCGGCGGCGCCCTTACATTGGGCGTGT
>DASYYE010000534.1:0-6940 GCA_035946955.1 Streptosporangiaceae bacterium
GACGGAGGTGGGCCGGGCGGCCAAGGCGGCAGGCAATCCGGGCCCGGTCTATAGGCGGCCAACGTGACCAGGCCCGGCCCCGAACCGTCTGGCCTCACCATCCCACCTGGCGCCGACGTCGGCGCCGCCCCGCGATGGCCCCTAGTGGACTGCTACGACCGCTTGCCGACCATCATTGCCCACCTCGTGCCCAGTATGGCCGCGGTGCCGGACGCCGCGCGGTTCAACCCTGGCTACGAGTTGCCACCGCTGGACGAGAAGATCCGCGAGTTCCTCGGCGCCGGCGTCGCATACTGGCGGCGGCTCGCCGACTATCGCGGTCACCGCGTCTTCCTGCTGGACCTCATGGGCAATCCGGCCACCAACACGGTCAAGACGTTCGGGTCGCTGCTTATCGTCGCCCGGATCGTGGAGTTCATCCGCCGGACCGGCGAGCCAGTCACCATTCTGACACCTACCTCAGGCAACAAGGGGGTTGCGCTACGCGACGCGGTGTACCGGGCGATCAGCGGCGGGCTGGTCGAGCCCGGGCAACTCCAGGTCATCCTGCTTGTACCGGCGGCCTCCGCGTGCAAGCTGCGTCACGGCCCGCTGAGCGCGGAGCCGCGACTGCACGCGCTCAACCCAGTGCTGGAGTATCGCGGCCCGGCGGACGAGACCGTGAAAACGCTGGCCTCGCGTTTCGTCAGTGAGCATGCGGCGGACTTCCGCGCGGCACACGGCAGTTACCTGTTCCCATCACACAACCTGACCAACTATGCGGTCGCCGATGCGCTGCGCGCCTTCGTGGAGCAGGACGCCTGCCCCGCAACTGCCGCCACCTCCCGGCTGCACGCCCAAGCGGTCTCCAGCGCGTTCGGCCTGCTGGGATACTCCCACGGGCGAGACGTGCTCGAGGCGCACGGCGAGGCAAGTCCAGCGCACCGGCCCGGGCTGCTGCTCGTCCAGCACCTCGGCGCACCCGACCTGGTGGCGCAGCTACGTTACGGCACCTTCGACCGCAGTGCCCTGCCCTGGTACCGGCACGAGCCAGATACCGGACGATACCGGCAGGACACCAGCCCGCACTTCCCCTTCGTCACCGATGACCCGGCCGAGGAACTGGACCCGACCTTCTACACGCGCCAGCCGGCCACGAGCGGTGACGTAGTGGGCCTGGTCCGCCGACACAATGGCACCGGGATCGTGGTCTCCAGGCACGAATGCGAGCAGCGGTACCACTGGCTGCGCGACTGGGTGAACGGCTGCAGCGCCAAGCTACCGGACAATCCAGCCACGCTGCGCGAATGGTCCCTGGCGATGGTGCTCACCGGCGTGCTCAACGCCACCGACCGGGGCCTGGTGGCCGAAGGCCAGGAGATCGTCGTGCATGGCACCGGCTGCTACAGCGCGGCGGACTTCACTGCTCTCCCGGCTGCCGCGACCATCAGGGTCAGCGGCTACGCTGACCTGGCGAGGGAACTGTTGCCAGGCGGCTAGTGCCCCAATCTTGAGTTCTCCTCACCACGTGAGACCTTCTTGTGTGCCAGCTTCGGGCTACGGGTACCGATTGAGCTGCCCTGCGGAACCTCCTGGACCGCGGCATGTCCTGCTCGCTGGACCAACTCGCTACTGCACTCGAGACTGGATCAAGCTCTGTAGTGAGCACGCCCGGTCCCTTCAAATAGACCAAGACCACCGACCGAACCTGCTTCTACTGCTCATGCTCACGCATTCCCGGATCGGGGGGGCGCCTGGCAAGGATGCAGGGGCAGGCAATTCCTTGCCGTAGCCGACCGCCCGCCGGGCAGGAAGACGCGCCCTAGCCCTAAAGGCAGACAAGACGCGACACTCCGCTGTGCGGCCATCACCATCCGTGGCCGGAAACGGCAAGGGATCAACGCCTTAGTTCACACAGCTCATTACAGAAAGTAGCCGGGCCCAGGCCACGCCATGAAACCCGGCTCCGCACCACCAGTAATGCCAGCAGCCTTAAACTGGGGGGCTAACTAGCAGAAACGACTTCGTGGGCCGCCCTTGAGTCACCCTTGACCGTAACCCAATATCAGCGTTTGGAAAGCAGCTATTCCCCGTTGGTCTGAGGCTTCGGCATGGGGATGACACGGACCTTCTTTGTGACGACACACATGTGCGACCTCCCGATTGGAGAATGGATGGGCAACAACGTAACGCATGCGCACGATAAGGGTCAATACCGTATACGGTAGCTATTACCGTGTTGCTGCCGACAGGGCGCTGGGCCGTCGAGCGGCCTGAGCGCGCCTGCTCCCGTAGCGTACGCACCCGCGGGTCGCATGCTGCCATGCCGCGCACCCCAGTGGTGAGGGCAGGCTCGCCGGTACGCGGTGCCAGCCCTCAGCCTGCACCGCCGGATGCACGTCGTAATGCGCGTAGAGCAGCGCTGCCGAGGATCTGGGCAGGCCAGCAACGCTGCCCACCACGGCCGGAAACCCGCCCGGCACGGACATCAGGTGCGCGTCCGGCGCGCCGCTGCGGCGCAGCAGCGCAGCGGTTCTGCCCGGCCGCCTGGTGTACCGACACCGGCGGGTAGCCTGCCCGCGCCACGGACGGGATAGCGACCAATCGCGCCAAGTCGTCCACCACCTCGGCCATGAAGGCCGTGGTGCGGGCGGCCATGCGCTGCTGCAGTGGCTCGCTGTGGCCAGTCGCCGCCATGCGCAAGTCGTACCACGGCACCAGCCGGCCCGCATCTGGTGCTGCCAGCAGCCCGGGCAAGCCGGGTCCGGTCAGTCGACAAGATCCTTGCGCCGTACGCGGCGGCTGGATCAGCGTGCACGCTGGGACGGCTGCGCCCGCAGCCGGTCCCGCACCTCGCGCAGGCATCCGCTGGCCCGCGCGATGTGTGCCGCTGGCAGGCCGTCCGCCAGTTGCGGCGCTTCCTGCCGCAACTCGGCTGCAGCGGCAGGACTGAACCGGATCTGCCCGTCCGCCACCACCACCCCGTCCCACACGGCGGCGCGCTGGTTGGCGGCGACCGCCTCGGCCTGGTTCAGACCGGGTGGCAGGCGCAGCCGCGGCACGCCGTCGCGTATCAATATCGGATACCCGCCAGGGAGGCCAAGTGGGCCGGGTGCGTGCGTGGCGCACTCGGCCCCGGTGACCATCGCATCCAGCAGCAGGGCACCGACCTGCCCGGTGATCAGGTTGAGCACGGGCCGGCCGATCGACTGGTGGGCGGCAAGCAGCGTGGTCGTGTCTGTGCAGGGCTTACCGTCCAGCCAGACCAGCGCCTCGTCGCCCGAATGACGCGGCGCCCGAGCCTGGGCGTGGTGCGCCACTACCTGAAGCCGACGCTGGTCAGTCAGGCCGAGGGCGCATTGCAGCCCCGCGGCGAGGGTGGCAACGTTGCCGATGCCGCAGCACACTGGGATGCCCAGCGCGACGAGCACGGCGTTCGTGGCGTCCGGGAAGCAGGCGTTGACCAGCCACGCCCGCGGACGTGCCAGCCCGAGTCCGCGCCCGGCCCACACCGCCAGCTCAGCCTGGAGCGGCAGGGTCAGGCCGAAGCCAGCCCGGTCCACCAGGTCGGTCCAGGCCGAGGGCCGGCGCAGCCCTTCCCAGGGCGACTGCGGCGAGGCGCACACCACCAGCCCGTCCGGGCGCAGCGCCGTGAACAGTGACGTCGCCCCACCCTCCCGGCCCAGCTCAGCAACGACCGGATCGAAGGTAACCGGCCGGCCGGCCAGCCGGGCCGTGACCGTGGCGGTGTAGCAGAGGTCGGCCGCGGAGGCGCCGTTACGGGCGAGCACGGTCACCTCGGCAGGCTCGCACAGGGTCCTAGCCAGCGCGTGGCACAGCGCATGGGCGAGCGCGCCGCTGCCGAGCAGGCTGATGCGTACCGGCACGGGCTCCTCCCTCGATCTCACCGGCGGGGTCCCGGCGGACAGTACGGTGGCGGGCACGTCCGATCCGGAACGGAGTGCCATACCATGTCACGCGTGGTCAGAGCAGCACCGAACGGGTGGACGGAAAGGCCTGCAGAGCCGTTTGGGCTTGTCATCGACGAAGCACTCGTTACGCAGGTAATGGCGGCCCGTGGCGCCCCGGCCGAACTCAGCCTAGCCAAAAGACTGCAGGTAGCGCGTTCCCCGCAGCACAAGCTCGCGGCGACGCTGCTCAGCTGCTGGGCCGCGGCCGACCTGCCGCTGCCGCCTGGCGGGCCGGAGGAGCTAACCGCGCACCGGCAGCGAATCAAATCGTACGGGCAGATCTGGGAACAGTTGCGCACGGTCGCGCCCGGTGCGTATCTGCAAAAGGGTCCGCAGGTCGCCGCCTGCTATCCGGCCCGGATCCTGCGTGCCGCTGGTGATCTCGATGTCGTGGTGCGCGACCAGGGACCGCTCTGGCGGGCTGGAACCCTCCTCCGGGACAGCGGCTGGCGGGTGGAGACGCTCACTGTCATGATGTCCCGCACCTGGCGCAGGGACGGCTATGACCTGCTGATGACGCTCACGCGCCCGTCGGATACCGCGCTGCCCGAGCCGTACGAGGTCGAACTGCGTACCATGGACATCGCCACCAGCACGCGCTACCCGCTGGTCCGGTTGCCCAGCGCCGCCGACGAACCGCTGGCCGCCAGCCTGATCGCTTTGGTGGCCGAGCGCCGGGAGCGACCCTATACCAGCCGTGACCTGCTCGACCTCGCCATGGTCTCGGCGCGCATGTCGCAGAACGGCTGGCTGCTTGTGCGCCAGGGGCTGGACGCCGGATGGCTCTGGCCGCAGTGGCGGGAGATCCGGGCGCTGCTCGGCCCAGCTGGTCTCAGCCTGCCTGGCGCCGCGCCGTCCCAGTCACGTACCGCCCGGCGTCGACTGCGTGACCGGAGCCGGTATCTCGCGAGGTGGGCGAACCCGGCTCGGGCCGCGGGCTTCCTGGCCACCACGACCGTGGAGATGGACCGGGGCCGTATCGCCGACGCGCTGGCGCACGCGCTGCACGAGCGCCTGGGGGCGCGCCGCTTGCTGGCCGCCGGGGTGCCGCTGTTCGGGGTTCCGGTCGGCCGGGACACGCTGAGTACCGAGCTGGACTTGGTCGACCACGGCCGCCACCTGCTGGCCCGCACTCCCGTTGGCAGCTTCCTTCTGCTAGCCGGCTCTTGCCCCGAGCGGTGGCTGACCGAGGTAGCAGCTGGCTCCTGCCGACCCGCCGAACCGGCATGACCGCGTCAGTGACCGGTGCCGGGGCTGCCGCGGTGGCGACCGAATCGCTCGGCCGGGTATATCACCCACAAGGCCGCGGCCGCCGCCGGCAGACGCCTGTCACCGCGCTGCACGACCTCACCCTGATGGTCGACCGGGGCGAGGTGCACGGCCTGCTGGGCCCCAACGGCGCCGGCAAGAGCACGCTGATGAAGCTGCTGTCCACGATCCTGCTGCCTAGTTCGGGATCCGCGCGGGTGTGCGGGTACGACGTGGTAAGCCAGACCGCGGCAGTGCGGCGTACGATCGCGATCGTCTTCGGCGGCGACCGTGGGTTGTACCCTCGGCTGACCGGGCGGCAGAATCTGTCGTACTGGGCGGCGCTTTATCAGCTGGACCACCGGATGGCCCGACGGCGAGTTGACGATTTGCTGGACCGGTTCCAGCTGCGGGACCGGGCGGACAAGCGAGTAGAGACCTACTCAACCGGCATGCGGCAGCGGCTGCACCTGGCCAGGGGACTGATCAGCTCGCCGCGACTGCTGCTGCTGGACGAGCCCACTAACGGGCTGGATCCGGTGGCCGCCGCTGAGCTGCGCGGCACGATCCGGGAGGTTGCCGCTGACGGCCGGACGGTCCTGATGGCAACGCACGACATGGCCGAGGCGGAAGCAGTCTGCGAACGCGTCACACTTATCAACCATGGTGCTCTGGTTCTGACCGACTCGACCCGCAACCTGGGCACACGCGTACTCCGCTGCGAACGCATCGAGGTGGTTGGCGCCAGCGAGGTGCTGCTCCAGCGAGTCCGGAACCTGCCAGGCGTGACGAGCGTGACGGCGTCCAGCCCGGAGACGGCCTTGATCGAGGTCAGCAGCGGTGGTGCGGTCGGCCCAGTGCTGCACGACCTGGTGGATGCTGGCGTCGCCTCGGTACGTACCACGCCACCAAGTCTGGAGGACGTCTACCTCCGGCTCGTGGGTGGCCGAGTGGGATGACGATGTGGCGTACCCTACGGACCGGGCTGGTCCTGCAACTCCATCTGATCCGCGAGCACCGCGACTACGCACTCGACCTGTTCAGGACACCGCTGCTGACTGTGGTGTTTCTGCTACTGGTGCGGCACAGTGGCAGGCTGGGCCTGACCGTCAACGCGGTCGTCGCGGCGGCCCTGACTGGTATATGGGGAATGGGCCTGCTGGTGTCCGGGGAGATCGTGGACCGGGACCGCACCCTAGGCGTCCTGGAGCTCCTGGTAGCCGCTCCTGTGTCCATGGCTGCACTGCTGATCGGGCGGGTACTAGGCACCGTGTCGGCCAGTGCACTCGTGATAGCCGAGGTGTGGCTCGTGTCAGTGGGCGTCTTCCAGCTGTCCGTGCCGGTGCACCACGCGGCCGTATTCGCCGCCACCGTGCTGGCCACAGCCCTGGCCATGTCTGGGACCTCGCTGCTCATGGCAGCCTTGTTCGTGGCCACGCGCACCGCACGTACCTTCCAGAACTCGCTGAGCTACCCGTTCTTACTGCTCGGTGGCGTGTTCGTGCCGGCGGATCAGCTGCCTGGCTGGCTGCATGCGCCCGCCCGCCTGATCTTCTTGTCCTGGAGCGCTGACCTGCTGCGCGACAGCCTGCGTAGCCCGCCCGTCACCTCCGTGCCGCCACGGCTCGGTGCGGTCGCGTTGCTGGGCTTTGCGGGTTTCACTGGTGGCTTGCTGCTGCTGCGCCGAGTGCTCCGCCGGGCACGTGGCGAGGGAACCCTGGGGTTGGTGTGACCGCGCGCGA
>DASYYE010000535.1:0-4488 GCA_035946955.1 Streptosporangiaceae bacterium
GAGGTCCGCTATAATCGCAAGCGTCTCCATTCGGCCCTCGGGTACCGGACCCCGCAAGAGGTCCACGACGAGTATCTGAGCCTGCAGGCAGCGGCATGAACTGACCGCGGATTACCCGTCCGGAAAGCGCGGGGCGGCCCAAGCCCATTACGGTTTTCGGCGGGGTGCGTGCTGGGGGTGGCTGCCGCTAGCGGGCTGCTCTGCTCCCCGGTTGCTGTTGCCCCCAGCGCCAAGGCCCCAGCCTCGTGCGCGACTACACACCAGAATGTGGAAGGCGACGACAATTTCGCAGGACAGGGCGCGTTCGGCAGCCAGGCCATGATCGCCACCAACGGTCAGGGCACGCTCAACGGCACACGGGCGCAAGTGTCCCGCAGCCTGTTCATCTGGTTCAGTCCGGGCAATGACGTCGAAGTCGGCTGGGCCACAGGCGGATCACCCATGAACGAGCCAACCCTCTACGCGGAGTGGGTAGACAACGGGCAAGACAGCCTCCAGCAGTGGGCAGGCACCATCGGCGCGGGTGCGGACTGGCACTTTGAGATCGACAACGCCCATGCCATCGGGATCTTCCGCTTCTATTTCGACGGCGAGACCAAGCCGTTCAACTACTCGCCCACCATGCGGTTCAACCAAGGTTGGGCCTTGACCAACTCCGAGCGGCGAAACACCTGCGACACGCTCTGGACACACTTTTCCGGGCTGCAAGACCAAACATCGCTCACCCACTGGCAGCCGTGGGGGCAACTCGTGTGCTGGGCCGACGACGCAGCGGGATGGAACATAGCGGCGGTCAGCAACAGCGAGCTGTATGTCCAGGACAGCGGCGGCCATGTCTGCTAGGGGGTCGGCGATGAAGGCAAGGCTTCTGGTGACCACCGCCATCGTGGTGAGCGTCACCGCGTGCTCCAGCTCGGGATCTGGCTCTGCGCCAGGGAGCGCCACTGCCCCGGACTACAGCCACCCGTTCGTGCACGAGAGACAGGTGACGGTGGCGCAGGCCGAAACGACCGCTGGGTTCCGTGTGGTCATGCCCAACAGCACGGCTGCCAGCACCAAGACCCTGGACAAGGTGTGGGTGAGTAGCACACTCCACCAGGTCGCCCTGGTCTTCGACCACGGAAACGTCACGGTCATGATGTGGCCGGCGATCTACCACAACCCGGAGGCTTTCTTCCGCAAGTCCATGGCGGGAATGAGCGGGAAGGACGAGATCACCCACGTCAACGGCGTCCCCATGCTGGTGACCTTCCCCCACACCGACCCCACCGGGAAGAACCCGGCCTGGGTCGAGTTCGACCTGCACAGCGTGGACACCAACATCGTCAGCCGCACCTACGGGACCACCACCCTGCTCGCCATCGCCAAGAGCATGACCTAGCCGGCCGGTCGCGCCATGAGCCTATGAGAGCCGCAGTGCTGGCACTGCGCGGCGGGTGACTGCGACACCCTATCCGAGAGCCGTTCCAGTGCCAGTCACGGTCGCTGAAGGAGGTGATGCCCCGACGAGTTGACCCAACCCCTGATTCGAGATCAAGAACCAAACGAGCACCCCCGTCCACAGGCCCGCCAGGCTCACCGGGCGGGGGTGCCTGGCTTACCCTGACGGTATGGGCTGACCTGGCCCCGCCGCCAGGCAAGTGAGGGCCGGTGTGCTGCGAGCGGCCGAGCGGGCTTGGCAAGCCGAAGGCCATGACGACCTGCACGACGAGGTCGGTGGGGTGTTCGGCTTCGGGGAGGCCAAATACCGCTGCTACCAAGGTGCGGCCTTCATGCACCTCGGTCAGGCGGGTGCCGCGCTGGAGTCCACCACACGTGCGGTCGAACTGTACGCCAGTGGCCCTGCGGTGCAGCGTTCCTATGGGGCCGGAGTCGCTGGCACGAATCGACATGGCAGCCGCACACATCCTCGACCTGCGCCTCGACGGCGCAGCCGACGCCTTGCGGCCAGTCTTGGCCATGCCACCGGCCTTGCGCATCACCCAGTTCGGCGAGCGGCTCACCGGCCTGCGTGCCCGCCTGGCGGGACCGGAGTTTGCCGTGGCCCAGGAAGCCATCGACCTGTGTGAACAGATCGATGAGTTCTGTGCGGAGACCGCCGCGCAGCAACCCCGCTCCAGCGAGGACAATTGACCAGGCCCCACGTACGGACAGCTGGCAGTCTGCCTGTCACTCAGATCCCGCCGGCCGTTACCATCAGCGGCGCTGTCACCTTGATCGCTGGGAGGGCAATGTACGGCCTGCTGTTCTCGCTGGTCTTCCGGCGCATGCCTGCCGAAGCTGCGCACCGGCTCGGCTTCGGGCTCATCCGCGCCGCGGCGGTGGTCCCTGGCGCGCGATGGCTGCTGCGTGCATGGCTTGCCCCGCGCGATCCCGTGCTGCGGGTCCGGGTGTTTGGGCGTGACTTGCCCGGCCCGCTTGGCCTGGCCGCGGGGTTCGACAAGGACGCCATGGGACCGGATGCGCTGGACGCGCTGGGGTTCGCGTTCGTGGAAGTGGGCACCGTAACTGCCCAACCGCAACCCGGCAATCCCAAGCCTCGGCTGTTCCGGCTGCCCGCAGACCGCGCCTTGGTCAACCGGATGGGCTTCAACAACCACGGCGCGGCCGAGGCGGCCACCCGCCTGAGCACACGCCGCAGCCACGGGCTCGCTGTGGGGGTGAACATCGGTAAGTCAAAGGTCGTACCGGAGGGCGAGGCGGCTGGTGACTACGCTGCCAGTGCCCGCCTGCTCGCCGGCGTGGCGGACTACCTGGTGGTCAACGTCAGCTCCCCGAACACCCCCGGGCTGCGCAACCTGCAAGCCGTCAGCCAGTTGCGGCCGCTGCTCGCAGCCGTCCGGGAGACGCTAGACACCGCCAGCACACGCCGGGTGCCGCTGCTGGTCAAGATCGCCCCCGACCTGGCAGACGACGACATCGACGCGATCGCTGACCTGGCGCTTGAGCTCGGGCTTGACGGAATCGTCGCTACCAACACCACGATCTCCCGGGACCGCCTGGCCAGCGACCCGGCCGAAGTACAGGCAGCGGGGGCCGGTGGCCTGTCAGGTGCACCGCTCAGACAGCGGTCTCTGCAAGTGCTGCGGCGCCTGCGTGCCCGCACAGGTGACCGTCTCGTGCTCGTCGCGGCTGGCGGAATCGAAAGCCCCGACGATGCATGGGAACGAATCCAAGCCGGCGCCACCCTGCTCCAGGCATACACCGCGTTTGTCTACGGCGGCCCGCTGTGGCCGCACCACATCCACACCGGACTTGCCCGCCGCACCCGGGAAGCCGGCTTCACTTCGATCGAACAAGCCGTCGGCACAAATTGACGGGTCAAGCAGCGAGCGTCCCCTGTCAGCGTGGCTCCATGTACGTGCGCCACCCGATCTGCTTTTGCGCGGTTTTGCTGGTCAGCTGATGTGGTTCAGGCTGTGTTGCCAGGCGGTGAGGAGGTCTTGTTCGGTGGCTGGGTCCAGGCCGATGGCGGCTTGGCGGTGGTGGCTGATGGTGGTCCCGTCGGTGGTCAGCCATTGCCAGGTGGCGGTGACGGTTTCGTGGATGGGGCGGCTTGCCAGCCCGGCGGCCCTGGCGCGGCTGGATGACACGTTCCAGGTGCCGGGGTAGACGCGCCACAACGGGATTTCTGTCCACTGCTTGACGCCGTGGTGGAGCAGGAACTCGTCGCTGACCCAGGTAAAGGTCGCGTCCGAGCCGGTGACCTGCTGGCAGGCCGACAGCAAGGCCCCGTAGGTGGCGTGTCCTGGGGGCGCGGTGACGTTGAGCACCCCGGTCAGCCCGGCGGCGGCCCTGAGGGCGAACGCGGCGACGTCGCGGACGTCGGCGGGCTGGATGGGCCGGGCTGGGTCACCGGGGGCGAGGACGGTGCCGCCTCGCTGGATGCGGCGCAGCCACCAGGGGAGACGCCCGATGTATTCGTGGGGGCCGAGGATGACGCCGGGCCGGAGGATGACGGTAGGGCCGGGGAAGTAGGTGGTAACGGCCCGTTCGCAGCCGACTTTCTGGAAGCCGTAGCGGCGGGGGTAGCCGCGGGGGTGGTTCTCGCCGTAGTCCGGCCCGGCATCGGGCGGGCACTCGAGCATGGGGGATTCTTCCGTGAGCGGTTCCACCGGCCAGCCCTGGTACACCGACACCGTGGAGATGAACACATAGCGGCCGGCGTGCCCAGCGAGGGCCTTGGCGGAGGCTGCGACGGTACGGGGCACCTGGCCGCTGGTGTCGAGCACCGCGTCCCAGTTCCCGCTGGCGGCAAGGCGCGCCAGGTCTGCGGGGTCTTCCCGGTCACCGCGGACCGGGTGGCTGCCGGGCGTGTCTGGCCCTGACTGGCCGCGGTTGAACGTGGTGACCTTATGGCCGCCTCTGACTGCTTCTTCGGCTATGGCACGGCCCAGGAACCACGTGCCACCCAGAATGAGGATCCTCACGGCCGAGACCTTCCATGTCCAAGTCCGCGGGGGTCTTCCCTGATGCGCGTGATCAGGG
>DASYYE010000536.1:0-5364 GCA_035946955.1 Streptosporangiaceae bacterium
CATGGCTCATGAGCGCAGGCGAGACAGAGGCCGCGCTCGAGAGCAGCAGCGCGCTGCTGACCAGGTAGTGCACGAGCGCCTGCGTGCCGCCGGCCAACGGGACCCGGGCCGGCATACCGGTGTTGCGGATGGCGGCGGTCACCTCGACGACCACGCACCACACCAGTTGCAGCCATGCCAGCCAGACCACCACGGAGCAGACCCTGACCACGGTGCCGAGGTCGAGTTGGTGGGTGAGCAGCGACAGGGAGGGCACCTTGTGCGGGACCGGCAGGCCGAACACTGCTATCAGCGCAAGCGGCACACCACCCAACAGCGCCAGCAGCGCGACGCTAGCGGCCAGGCCGATGAGGGTGTCGATGACAGAACGACGGCGACGGGGTGGCCGCGCCGGCTGCCGGGTCCGCGGTGCGGTGTGGTGTGTTGTCATGGGCAGTTCGCCCCCAAATTGGTGCCGCACTTGACGGTGGCGGTCTGAGACGCGGTCTCGGTGAACGAGCCGAAGACCCCAGGCACGAGGGGCCGGGTAGTGATCGTTACGGTGACCTGCGCGATCGTGGCTCCGGCTTGTGGGACGCAGCTGTCACTGGCGCTCATCACATGGTCGGTGCCCCCGGCAGTAGCTCGCGCGTAGGTAGCCACCAGGGTGTTGGCTGCGCCGCAGGCACCCGGGGCCATCTGGACATGGCCAGCGCGCAGCGCGATGAGGTCGAGGTCGTCGGCGGCGGCCCGCGCCGCCTGGCCCGCGATGTCGTAGGCCCGTTCTTTGGCGTTGATGGCGACGCCGCCGTCGATGATCAGGGCGAGCAGGAAAACCACGGCGACCGCGAACACGACCGTGTAGACCGTGATCGACCCGCGCTCATTGCCTGGCCCATGCTCACGGCCCGGGCCGGATCTGGGCCACTCGCAGCGGCGCCGCCTGGTCAGCATGTGCCGGTCCGGCACACGAATGGGTCCAATGGCGCGACCGCCTGGCCGGTGAACTGCATGGTCGGCCCAAAGCCAATGGCAGCGAACGGGCTCATGTTGACGGTGCAGGTGACGGTCACCGTCACGTCCGTCTCCGGTGCGCCCGGCCCAGGTGGCGGGCCGGTCGGCACGAACCCCGAGACCTGCGCATTCACGCTGTGGGGTTCGCACCAACTCGAAGTCCCCAGGTCATTGTCTGCTGCCTGCTGGGCGAACTGGCTTGCCTCACCGGCGGAGCGGCCGATGGAGGCGGCGCGGGCCGCGTCCCTGGCGGCGGCGTCGATGTGGCCCTGCACCTCGACCACACGTGCCCCGCCAGCGAGCAGCAGCAGAAGCAGGGCCAGCGCTGGCGTGAGCACGACAAGCTCGACCGTGGTCGAACCACGGTCGCGAGCCAGGCGGGCCCTGCTCATCCGCACGAATTTCCCCCAAAGTTGGCCGGGCGGAAGCACTCGACCGGGCCACCGGCTGTGGCCGACACGGTCAGGTGCAGGGGGAAGAACGGGAACACCGAGTAGGCGAGCTGCCCCGTGACGGTGATGTAGACGTTCGTGGTCGCGTTCCCGGACGGGACCGCCTTGAGCTGGTGGAGCAGGGGCGAGTTCAGCGCCAGGTAGTACTGCCTCGCCGCCCCGGTGCCGGCTGCCTGCCAGCCGTTCGGGCTGTTGGCGGCATCCTCCCGCGCGACGGTGGCGCCCGCCCTGGCGGCGGCGAGGGCCACCTGGCGGGCGTTGAACCACAGGCCGAACTGGAGGATGAGCAGGCAGACCATCATGAGAGCGGGTGTCAGCACCGCCAGTTCCACGGCGGACGCCCCCCGATCTCCCACCCAGCGACGTCGTACCCGTCGCGCCCAGGCCAGCACGGCTCGGCTCACCGGAGTGCCTAAGGCGCCTTGATCTTGGACGACTCAGTGGTCACGAAAGTCTTGATCACCGCGAGCAGGGCTATCGAGATCGCGATGAGGACTGCCGCGATGACCGCCAGTTCGACTGCGGAGGCGCCGCGGTCGTTGTCCCGCCACGCCTGCCGCAGCCGGGCGACGTGGATCTCCAAGAAAGTGCTCAGGCCCCGGAGGAACGGAGCGCCTGAAAAGTTCATATCCCACTCCTGTTGTTGCGTTGTGCGTTCACGTGCCCCCGGTTACACCCCCAGCAGCAGCCGTACTGCTGGGTAGATCAGGAAGACGAGGAAGGCCATGGCGAGCATGAGCTGGGCGACGAGCATCGACTGTGAGCGCTCGGCGGCCTGGCCCTGTGCTTCGGCCAGTTCTCTACGGCGCAGGCTGGCGGCCCGGGTAGTGAGGGACTCGCGCACCTTGGCGCCGTCATCGGCAACAAGGCCGAGGGCGGCGGACAGGTCGCGCAGTTCGTCCACGCGGACCTCGTCACCCAGTGCCCCGAGGGCCTGCCAGGGGGTCTGGCCGGTGATCCGGGCAGACACCAGTGCATCCCTGATCCGCCACATGGCCCAGCCGCCGCCGATCTCACTGGCCGACACCAGCGCCTCGGGCACGCCCCGGCCGCCAGCCAGGTTCATGGCCACGAGGTCGAGGAACGCGCTGATCGCGTGTCTGAAGTCGCGCCGTTTCCGCTCGACCTCTTGCTTCAGTTCGAGGTCGGGCAGGAGGAAGAAAATGACAGCCAGTGCCACACCCACCCACACCGGGATGACCACCGGCAGGTTCAGGCCGAGGACGGAGAGCAGCGCCAGCAGGATCGGTGCGAACAGCAGGCCCAGCACAGCCAGCAGCACCTTGGTGGCTACGTAGCTCTCGAAGGACTTGCCCACGAGCGAGAGGTTGGCCCGCAGTGACGGGAACTCCCAGCCCTGTCCGGCGAAGAACTTGGCCAGGAAGGTTCCCAGCCGCCGGCTGAACTCACTCTCGCCCCCAAGGAGGGCTTGGGGCCGAGTCTCCGGACGACGTGCCTGGTCGAAGCGTGCGAGGCGGCGGCCCAGGCTCACTGGGTGCGGCCGCAAGGCCAGCACCAGGAGGAACAACCCCAGGCCGGCGACGCCGCCAGCGACGAACACGGCTGTCATGGCGCGAGCCCCTGTCCAGCGGGCGTGGGCGTGCGCTGGCCGACGGTCAGCGGCGGTTCGGCCGGCGCTGACCGCAGCGCACTGGTGAGCAGACGCTGGGGTGCCTCGAACACCGCGAGCCGACGCAGCCAGATGATGCCGAGCGCGTACAGAGCGGCCACGCCGACCAGGATGACCTGACCGAACGGGCTGTCGTAAGGAGCCAGGAACGGATGGTCGATAGTTGCCAGCCCCAAGGCCATGCCGACCGACACGATGACCACGATCTGGACGCTGCGGCGGGTGGAGCGGCGGTCCGCATGGACCTTGCGGCGCATGTCGAGTTCCTCGCGCACCGAGGTGGACAGCGAGCCCAGCAGGTCACGCAGGCCTGGGCCGCGCAGGCGTGAATTGAGGATCAGAGCCGCGATGATCAGGTCCGCGCCGGGGTCATCCAAGTCGTCGGCTAGGCGCATGAGCGCGTCGGCCATGGGCACCCGGACATGCAACCGGTTCACCAGGTTGGTCAGCGGCTCCACGAGAACGGGCTGGGCGGCCCGCAGCGAGGCGGGTATGGCCTGCTCCAGGCCGGCCGCACCAGCGATCGAATCGCGCAGTGACTCGGTCCACACAGCCAGCGCTTCCAGCCGCACCATGGCGCGCCGCTCCCCGCCCGCGCCAGAGAGCCCGCGCCAGCTCAGCACCAGCAGAGCGACGCCGATGCCGGCGACCAGCCAGTGGGTGGCGACCACCGCAACCAGCCCGGCGACCACGGCCACCACGGCACGTGCCCCGCTGAACCCACGGACCAGGCGCAGCAGCCGGCCGGCGCCACCAGGGGGGCCGATAGGCAGACCACGCAGGGCGGCCGCGAGCAGGAAGACCCCGGCTCCTACGACTGCTCCGGCCAGCACCGCGCTGAGCGCCAGCCCAGTCACCACGGGCTCCCGGCGGAGTCGTAGCCGTGGTGGGCCAGCTCGTTCATGCAGGAAGGCGGAGCGTGCGGGACCGCCCGGCCGTCGGGGCCGGGGGCGAAGACCTCGCTGGACAGTACACGTCCGTCGATGCCGGTGACCTCACGCACGCTGCTGACAAAGCGGCGCAGGGTGCCGCCATGGGTGTAGTCGTTGCGCTTCTCGATGAAGATGACGAAGTCCAGTGCCCCGGCGATGAGCATATGGGTGGCCTCGACCGGGAGCCGTTCCCGTGCCTGGATGCCGTAGGTGGCGACGCGGTTGAAGACCTCCATCGAGGAGTTCGCGTGGATGGTGGACAGCGAGCCGTCGTTGCCCTGGGTCATGGCGTTGAGCATCGTGATGATCTCGTCACCGAGCACTTCGCCGACGATCACCCGGCTCGGGTTCATCCGCAGCGAGCGGCGGACCAGTTCGGCCATGGAGATGGCGCCCTCGCCCTCGGCATTGGGCAGCCGTTCTTCCAGCGCGACCACGTTGGGATGCAGTTCGGGGAACTGGTCGAGCCCGAGTTCCAGTGCGCGCTCCACGGTGACAAGGCGCTCGCTGGGCGGGATCTGGTTGGCGATCGCCCGCAGCAGCGTGGTCTTGCCCGCGTTGGTGGCCCCGGCGATCATGAGGTTCTTGCGGGCCGCGGTGGCTGCCGCCAGGAAGCTGCCCAGTTCCGGGGAGAGCGTGCCGTTGCCCACCAGGTCGGCCAGGAACACCTTGCCCAGCCGGGCACGGCGGATGGACACGGCCGGGCGCAGGGTCACGTCCATCACGGCCGACAGCCGGGAACCGTCGGGCAGGCGCAGGTCCAGTTGCGGGTGGGCGGTGTCGAACGGGCGGCTGGACAGGCCGGAGTAGGCGGCCAGCGCCTGGATCAGCTCGACGAGCTCCTCGTCGCTGTCGGCGACCGGCTCGGCCATGATCTCGTGCCCGTCGGCGTAGCCGATGAACACCCGGTCGCACCCGTTGATGTCGATGTTCTCGATCCGCTCGTCCTGCAGCAGCGGCTGGAGGCGTCCCACGCCGAACAGGGCGGCGTGCACGGCGGTGGCGAGGTCTTCTTCGTCCTGGGCATTGGGCGGTGGGCGGCCCGCGCTGATCTCGGCCCTGGCGTGGCTCTCCATGGCCTGGGCGATGAGGGCCCGGGCGTACTGGCGCTCGTCCTCGGCGGACAGCGGGGCCGCGCCGGTGGCGGCGTCCAGCCGCCGCTGTTCGGCGAGCTGGTCACCGACCTCGCTCCGCAACCGCTTCACCAGTGCGTGGTCCATCGAATCACCGCCTCACGATGGGGGCGGTGGATGGCGGGGTGGGCGCAGGCGGCGGAGCGTGCCTGCCCGGCGGAGTGAACATGGCTGACGAGGCGGGCCTGCCCGGCGGAGTGAACATGGCTGACGAGGCGGGCCCG
>DASYYE010000537.1:0-14394 GCA_035946955.1 Streptosporangiaceae bacterium
AGTCAGCAACGGAGGTCCCTATGCCGGCACTTCCCTGGACCCAGCGGCAGACGGCCGACCCAGGCCGCCAGTACGTGGCCATGGCCTCGCGCCTGCCACTCAAGCGCCGCCGCTCGATTCCCGGCTTCCTGCGCGACACGCTCGCCATCCGCCGCCAACTGGCCCGCGCCGATGGGCTGGTTGGCTACGCGCTCGACGCCGAGCTGGCGCACAAGACGTTCTGGACATTCTCGGTCTGGCAGGACCGGGCCAGCCTCGACGCCTTCGCCTCATCAGAGCCGCACTGGGCGATCATCCGCCGGCTGCGGCCGCTGATGGCGCAGACCCGCTTCGAGTTCTTCCAGATCCCCGGTTCCGACCTGCCCCCGACGTGGGACCAGATGAAAGCGCCGGTGCGCAACCAGGACATCCCTTAGCAAAACCGCCCAGGGCCAGCACCAGCGCCCGCCTCCCGGCACCGGGGCTGGAACTGGCCCTGGGCGCCCTGGCACGGAAGTAGCCTCACAACAGGGCCAAGGGGCCACTCGATCAGGTGAGTGCTGTGCCGGATGCATCGCCGGTCTGGCCAAGGGAGGAACGGCATGCCGTGGCTGGGCAGGGCGGGGAACCCTGGAGAGCGCAAGAGCGAACAGTCTGGCACAGCCAGGTTCAGCACGCGCGCCCGGGTGGTTGCCGGAGCGACGGCGGCGCTGGCTGTCCTGGCGGTGCTGGCGGTGGCCTCGGTCGCAGGCTCAGGTCACCCTGCCCGGGCGGCTTCGAGGACAACCAAGGGCACTGGACACTCCCGGGCCGCCGCAGGTGCACTGCCGGGAGCGCAGACGTACCCGGGAAATGCGAACCCGAACCCGTCGGCGCACCCAAACACGATCCCCGGCCCGGCCGCGCCGCCTGTCGCCCCAGCACTGACGCTAGGACGGCCTGGCGCGCCGGTCACGATGGTGGAATTCGGCGACTACCAGTGCACCAACTGCGGCGCGTTCGCCCGCGACACCGAGCCGGCGCTGGTCCGCAAGTATGTCGATACTGGCGTGGTGCGCCTGGAGTGGCGCGACTTCCCGTGGGTGGACGCCCAGTCAGTGGCGGCCGCGGTCGCGGCGCGGGCGGCGGGAATGCAGGGCAAGTTCTGGGACTATCACGACTACCTGTTCGCCCACCAGTCCCCCGACGAGCACAGTGGCTTGGTCACTGGCGCCTACCTGCTGTCGGAGGCACGCCGACTGGGTCTGAACATGTCCCTGTTCGGCCGGGATGTCGCCGGCCCGGCCTGGCTGCAGCGGTCCGGGCCGACAAGCAGTTCGGTGAAGGGCTCGGCGTGCCGGGCACGCCCGCGTTCCTGATCAACGGGCGGCCATTCTTCGGTGCGCAGCCGCTGTCGGCGTTCGAGGCGGCCATCGCTGCCGCACGCAAGGGCCGATGACCCCCTCTCACGTGACTCGCCAGTTGGCCGGCCGCGCCGCGCGGCCCGGTGACCTTCGCCGGTGGGATTGGCCGCTGTGACCGGCGTCGGGTACCTGGCCGCGTTCCTCGGCGGGATGCTGACGCTGCTGAGCCCGTGCAGCGGGTTGCTCCTGCCGGCATTCTTCGCCTATGCGTTCGCCAGCCGGGCGCGGCTGGTGGGCCGCACCGCTGTGTTCTACCTCGGCCTGGCCGGGGTGCTGGTCCCGCTCGGCATGGGCTCCTCGGCGGCCAGCATCGTGGTCTACGGCCACCAGGCCGCCCTCACCACGACCGCCGGGGTGATGCTGATTGTCCTGGGAGTCCTGCAGGTAGCCGGCGGCGGCTTCACGGTTCCCGGCGTGGCCCGGCTGCGTGCCCGGCTGCGCGGCCAATCGGTGATCTCGGTGCTCGCGCTGGGGGCAGTGTCTGGCCTGGCCGGGTTTTGCGCCGGGCCGATCCTGGGCGCGGTGCTCACCGTGGCTGCCACCTCCGGGCAGCCGCTGCGCGGCGCGGCACTGCTGGCGGTTTACGCCGCCGGGATGACCGCGCCGCTGTTCGCGCTCGCTGCCACCTGGGACCGGCTGCGCATTGGCCAGCGCCAGTGGCTGCGCGGCGCCGGCAGGCAGGTCGGCCCGCTGCGCCTGCACACCCATTCGGTCATTTCGGGACTGCTGTTCGCCGGGCTGGGCGTGGTGTTCCTGCGCTATCAGGGCACCGCCGGGCTGACCGGACTGCTGTCCCCGCCCAGCCTGAACGCCTGGGACGACCAGCTGCAAGAAGCAGTCACCACGGCCCAGGCACACGTCCCCGACCTGGCGCTGATCGTTGCAGCGGCAGCAGTGGTGATCGCCGTCACGGCATGGCGGCTCCGCCGCGCCGGGCGGTCCGCTAGGGCTGGTCCCTGAGGATCACGCTGCCAGGTGTGGACGGGTGACCTGCGGTGGCCCATGCCGATGCGGTGCCCGGCACCTGGGTGAGGTCAACGGGCATCAGGGTTTCGCCGTTCAGGGTCGGCAGCGTGACGCGGGTCCACTGGCCGTGGCTGTAGTGGAGGAGATGGGCCTGCGGGGGGATGGCCAGCGATGTGACGGCCCAGAAGCCACCGTGCCCGTCGGGAGTGGCCCTGCCCAGCTCGAACCCGGAACCGGGAACGCCTATCCGGTGCCAGGCGCGCCCGTCCCAGCGCATCACCGCAGGGAAGAGCCGCTGTGCCTGACCGCTGCCGATGGACGCGCCGCCGAACGCCCATACGTCGCTGGCTGACAGCACTGCGAACGAGTTGGCGCCGAAGATGTGCAGCTTGCCGTCTGGCAGCGTGATGAGCGGGCTTGGCACGCGCTGCCAGGCTGTGCCGTCCCAGTGGGTGATGAACCCACCGTCACCGGGGTTCCCGAAGCCCGAGGCCCAGATGTCGCTGGGCGAGAGCGCGCTCGCCGAGCAGATCTCCCCGTAGGTCAGCGGGTAGCGGTGCCAGCCGTGCCCATCGAAGTGCACCGCGCCGACGCCGTCGCTTTCGCCCGGGCAGCCAAACGCCCAGACATCGCTGGGACTGAACACCACCGTCGCGGTCACATCGCCGGGCATGACCCCCCGGCTCACCGACCAGCGAGAGCCGTCCCAATGGATCAGCCACCCCATGTCGACACTGAACGCCCACACGTTCGTGGCCGACGACGCCCCGATGGCGCGGATCGTGCCGTTCAGCCCACCCGGCAGCCGCGCCGACCGCCACGACCGCCCATCCCAGTGCACCACCTGCGGCACCAGCCCGGTGGCGACCCGCGAGCCAGCAGCCCACGCGTTACCGGGCCCGGTGGCAGTGATGGGAACCAGGGAGCCGCCTGGGTCGTCGTAGCCGATCCGCCAGCCCGGCGTGCCCGCCGCGCCAACGGCCGGGAAGCTAGCCGCCGTCCCCAGCAAGACGGCGGCACCGGCCACCACCCACCTGACCAGACCGCTCATCGCAGAACCCCCTTCGCCGCGACGTCGTTGGGCCTCATCTGCGCTCAGCGCAGCAGCCTCAGCGGCATCATCGCCGCAGCCTCTGGAGAAACTCTGGAGGGTTCTGCGGGCACTGTCCGTGGCACCGGCCCGACTTCTGGCTCGTTACCGGTCGTCTTCGCCGTAGGGGACTTCCTGGCGCTGTTCGAGCACGTCGGCTTCGGGCTCATCGTCGGGTATATCTGCTGGCGTCGAGGGTTGCTCGCGGTCCTCGGCGTCGTGGTCGGCATATTCGTCGTCGGCGTACTCGTCTTCGGGGTTGCTGTCGGTGCCGGATGTCATGACTGTGAGTCTTGTTTGCAGGTGCCCTGAACGCAAACGAGGGGTGGATGGGTGATCGAGGCGGTCGTGTTCGACCTGGACGGTGTGCTGGTCGATTCCGAGCCGGTATGGGAGCAGGTGCGGCGGCAGGTGGTGGCCGAGTATGGCGGCCACTGGGCCCCGGACGCACAGCAGCGGCTGATGGGCATGAGCACGGGGGAATGGGCCCGCTACCTCAGTCACGACCTGGGCACGAGCCTGCCGCCGGAGGAAGTCGCGGCACAGGTGATCGAGCAGATGGACGCCCGGTACCGGGAACAGGTCCCATTCCTACCTGGTGCCGTCGCAGCGGTCCGGCGGCTGGCGGCGCCGTGGCCGCTGGGGCTGGCGAGTTCCTCCCCACCCGTGCTGATCGACGCGGTCCTGGACAGTGCAGGTCTGCAGGGATGCTTCGCTGCCGCGATGTCCACCGAACAGGTTCCGCGCGGCAAGCCGACGCCGGACATCTACCTGGCGGTGGCGGGCCGGCTGGGCCGCGCCCCGCAGCGGTGCGCGGCCGTGGAGGATTCCGCGAACGGGCTCCGCTCGGCGGCAGCCGCCGGATTGCAGGTGATCGCCGTCCCGGACACGCGATACCCGCCTGGGCCCACGGCGCTCGCAGCGGCCAGGCTGGTGCTGGCCAGGCTGGACGACCTTACGGTAAAGACCGTCTCGGAACTGGCCGCCTGCTGACCATGTGGCACCTGCAGAGGGCATGTGTCAAGCTCGGGGTCAGATCCCGGAGAGAACTGCATGGCACCTGTCCGGAGGCTGTCCGGTCAACGGCCGAGTTCGGCTTGGGAACAAGATGCCCGGGATTGGCAGGAGGCCGGTTATGCCGCGGTTCAAGGTCCGCAAGAGCGACGATATGGACACGGCGGCCCAGGTCCTGCAGCTCGCACAGCAGACAGCGGACCAGGCGGTTGCTGAGGCGCAGCGTGAGGCGGAGAAGATCCTCGCCCGGGCTCGCCAGGAGGCTGAGCAGATCGTCGCAGACGCCAGGGCACGCGCCAAAGATCTTTAAGCCGGTCGCTGCGCGGCGCTCCCCGAGGCTGGCCCGGTCTGGGCAGGGGTTACGGCGGTGTTGTGGTGCACCAGGTACCAGATGGCTTCGAAGACCATGCCGATGGCCAGGACCGCGAGGAACACAAGCTGCTCGTCGCCATCGATCATGCTCCTGCCGCGCCCGGCCTCGACGGCGGCGAACAGGGCGAGCAGAAGCCAGCCGAACCCGGTGATCAGGCAATGTGCTTGCCGGCAGTGCCAGAAGTTCAGCGCGCACCAGCTCCCGCCGACGAGAAAGGCGGCCGCGTCCACGGCGAGGTAGGCGGGCGAGGGAAGGGTCTGGGCGAGACCCAGCAGCCCGATCACAACGGCGAAGTATGCGACGGCTGGCAATCCACTGCGCGGCAGAAGGTGGGCGTTGCGGCGGTCCCCGGCGGCGCGGCGGCTGCTGATGCTGGTGTTCTCCATGGTCATGGCTTTAGCCTTCGGTTTGTCCTGGTCATCTCCAGGCGAGGCTACGGTCTGCCCCCAGGGGGAGAGTCAAGGACAGCAGGCCCGGAAGTGCGGGTCGAGGGTGCGGAAGTCGGCACGGCCGGCGAGCTGGTCGGCAAACTGCGACTGGTAGTCATCGATGCGCCCCAGCAGCTCACCTAGCTCGGCGATCCGGTTCTCGGTGCGGGCACGGACCGCCCTCAGCACCTCCGCCAGCCGGGGGCCGACGGGCTCTCCCGGGCACTGCAGGTAGCTGTCGGCGAGATCCCCGATCTCAGCTATGGTCAGCCCGAGGCTCCGCAGGGTGCCAATGACAGCCACGCACCACAGCGCCTCCCCGTCGAACAGCCGGTAGTTCCCCTCGCTCCGCCCCACCGTGTAGATCAGGCCGAGATCCTCATACTCCCGCAGTGCCTTGACCGGCACCCCGGTCCGGCGGGACAGGGTGCCGATTGTCATCACCGTGGACTGGGCGCTCCTCGGTGTCATCGCAAACCCTCCACAAACACCCGTACCCCTTGTGCCCGCCACCATTCTCTCGACAAGGGGCGCGTGGGTTGAACCGCCGGGTAGTCGCAGCCGTTGGTCATGTGGGGTTCTCGAAGGAGGGGGGGCGCCTGCTGTGCCCACCCGTCGTCAGCGCCGGGTCGTCGGCGCCCGGGTTCGCTACCGACTCCTGTCGTCTATCCAGATCCAGCTGGGAGAGATTCCTTCATGGCTTCCCTGTCTTACCGCAGTGTTCTTACGCTGTCCGCATTCATCATCACGGTCGGCGCGCCCATGGCCGTGGCGCTGCCTGCGCAGGCGGCCGGTCCCTGGTCGGCGCCTGTGCCGCTGCCCGCCGGAGCCGGGTTCTCGGAGAACCCCTCCGGTGCCCAACTCGTCGTCACAGGGACCGGCCCGCAGGTCAGTTCCAGCCCTGACGGCCTGACCTGGTCCACACCGGTCACCATCGGCCAGGGCGGCACCGGTGCCGTGACAGCGCTGGCCCCCCACGGCCAGGGGGTGACCGCCTGGGTCGCTGGCACCACGTCCGCGCCAGTGATCCAGGCCAGTGTCCGGCCCCCTGGCGGGACCTGGTCCTCCCCGGTCACCGTCGGCGGCGATGGCGCCTTCGCGCCGCTGATCGGCATCGACGCCGCTGGCGACGCGATCGTCACCTGGAAGGGATCCACCGGCACCATCAGCACCGGCCCGGTCTACGCCGCCAGCCTGCCAGCCGGGGGTAAGTGGACCGCTCCGGCGGAGCTGACCACGGCCGGCGGGCCGGTCCAGATGGCGGTCAACGCTGCCGGGCAGGTGGTCATCGCCTGGGGCGCCAAGGCGCACGCGGCCTGGGCTGACTCCGGCACCATCCTGGGAGGGTTCGCCGTGCCGGTGATGGTCGGCCCGTCCAGCTACGGCCACACCCTCACCAGCCCCAAAGTGGCACTCAACAGCGCCGGTAAGGCGGTCCTGGCCTGGGCTGGGCCGAACTCGGCCCTGGCCGCCACCCGGACGGCGTCCGGGCAATGGAGCGCCCCGGCCAGCCCGGCATGCGCCGACGCCTTCAGCGCCGCGGTCGACGGGGCGGGTGATGCCATCGTGACCTGCGAAGAGGCCGTCCTGAATCCCCTGGGCCAGTACGTCACCTCCTATTACACAACCCGGCTCGCGGCCGGGAGCACCACCTGGGGCACCCCGGTCCTGCTCACCGGTGACTTCCTCAGCGGCGGGTTCTACTCCGCGGCCGACGCTGCTGGCACCTTCGTCATCGCAGTCAAAGACTCCACGGCCAAGTCACTGGTCACGTTCACCAGCGCGCCTGGTGCTGGCTTCGGCCCCGGAACCCCGCTCGGCGACCTCACCTCCAACATCACCAGCCTCAACCTCACCGTCCCCGGACGCGCCACCCTGGTGTGGGCCTCATCCGCGGGCGCTTCCGAAGCCACCGAGCCAGTCAGCTGACCACCCGCGGGCACAGGCAGCAGGGGCCGCGGGCCCGATGTGGCAGATGCCAGCGAGCGGCTCGCCCTGCTCGCCGGTATCTCTAGCGCGCGCGGAGCATTCCGAGCATGCTGCCGATGGTCCGCGTGACCCGCTGGGCGCCTTTGCCGATCCAATACACCAACCCCGCAGGAAGCCGGAGCACGCCAACGACCAGTCCGCCAGCAAAACCGAGGGTGAGCAGGCCCGATAGGTAGGCCGCCCAGCGGGCGCCTTCCGGCGCGCTCGCTGCATGCCTGGTGAGCCAGCCGGGAGGGTTTTTCGCGTGGCGCGGGGGATGCTCCAGGTCTGCCTGGGTCTTCCGGCGTACCGGGGGCTCAATGAGCCCCCGCTCGGCAAACGCCCGTTCTGTCATGCCACACGCACCGGGAGCCTTAGCGGACACCATGGCCTGTTCCAGCTCCTTGAGCACCTCCTGCGGCCGCGTGGTATCGATGACCCACTGCGTCACAGGATGCAGCCCGGAGAGGGAAATACTCTGGCCGCCGCCACGGCGGTTACGGACCCGCACGCTGGCCGGGTCGATCGCCGAATACGGCACCACATAGGGGGACTGCCTATCCCGCCTCATATCGATGACCAAGCCCCAGCGGCATACCCGGAGCCTGGCAGTCCGGGCCGAGGAAAGGAACACAGGAAACACCGCAGCGGCCACGCTCGTGGCTGTCAGCAGGCTGACCAGCTGGCCACCTGGCCAGCCACCCCCCATTATCACATGGCCCGCCGTCACCCCAAGGCTTATCACATAGGCGAAGGCAAAAGCCACGGCGACAAAAACAAATCGTTCCCGGGAGAACGTGAAACGGCCGTTGGAATACGAATACAGCACCTGCCCAGCATCGTCCGGCTGCCGCAACCATGCCAGTCCCGGCTCCGCGCCGGTCCCGGGCACTGGCTCACCGCGCCCGGGAGTGGCTGCCTGGCCGGTCACCGCAGAGCCTGCCCTGTCCAGCTTCCGCAGGCAGGCGTACTACGCCACGGACCGGCCAGAGTACACGCGGTGAACCCGGCAACTCCACTGGCCATGGTCAGCATCACCCACCCCTGCAAGTGCCAGCCCAACCCGGTCCTCTATCGTGCCAGCCCTCACTCGGGACAGGCCGCAGATCCGGCACCCGGACCCATGGCCTACGGATGCGGGCCTGGCTGGGTAGGGCTAGCTGCGGCTCACCGGGCGGGGAGGCTGATCAGAGTCTTGCCGCCTGCCGTGAGGGCGAAGCCGCGCATGCTCGCAGGCTGAAGCGGCACCGATCCGGGATACCAGCCAGGCGGGCTGCCGGCCGTGATGATCCACCCGCCAGCGTCGGCGTCCTGCCCACGCGGGCCGACGACCACCAGCTCGCAGCGTGTCCCTTTGGGGATGCCGGTGACCTGCACCTCCAGCCGCGTGCCCCAAGGCTGAGAGGCGTACCGGACCGCCGCCCAGACCCCGGTCGCCGTACTGGAACCGGTGACGGTCGCACTCCACCGCGGACCCGCCATTGCGGCAGGGCGGGCGGCGGGCGCCTGGGACGCCTGCAGGCCTGTGGCAGTAGCCAGGCCGACCACCAGCGCGCCGGCCAGTGCGGCGATCAGCCGACGGCGTTCGCGGATCCTGGTCACCCGCCTGAGGAGCACGTCCAGCACATGGCCAGGCAACGACTCGCTGGTGTCGTGCAGCCAGGCGGTCGCCTCGTGGGGCGGAACCTTTGCGAGCAGGCCCGGCAGGCCGGCCAGCCCGGCGAGCCCGTCGCGGCAACTGGGGCAGGAGGCCAGATGCCGGTCGACCCGGGCACGGTCAGCAGGGCTGATCGCGCCGAGCACATACACGCCGAGTTCAGCGCGGATCAGCCCACACTCCCCCGCCGTGCCGCTCACGCCCGCCATCCTGGCGGCGGTGTCCTATGCTGCGCCCGCCCAGCCAACCCCGACGCCGGACAGCCAGATCCACCAAGCCGTACACGGCGGAAACGAGTAGGCGGCAGGTCAGGGAACGCCGACCGTGGTCCCTGGCGGGCCGAAATCAGCCCTGCCATACCGGTAACACGCCTAGCCGGCGCCTATCGGTTCACACTGGCCGCTCTCCGGGGCCGCCGCCCGGCTTGGGCTCCGGGGCGGCGAAAGGGAGTAGCCCCTCGCTGGAATGCCGGCATGCTTGCGCTGCCCCACCCTCGGCTGGCGTCTATTGCTGGATGGTTCTAAGCGGCCCTGCGCAGTTCCTGGATCCTGGCCGCAGCCGACTGCGGATCCTGCTTCCCGCGCACGACTTGCCCGAGCTCAGCCATGATCATGCAAGTGGAGACGACGTCTTCGAAACCATCGGGGAGCGGCGCGGTGGCCTGGTATCCGGCCAGCAGGTCCGCCAGGTCCGTGGGCTGGCGCCAGGGGCGGAGGTCGAGGGCGGGGTGGCTTCGGTAGGCGTCGCCGAAGTCGATGAGGCCGGTGAAGTGCCCGGTTGACGGGTCGACGAAGACGTGTTCGGGGCCTGGGTTGGAGTGCAGGGCAACGGGCTCGCTGCTGGCGGGGAGCCGGGCGGTCAGGCGGGATGCAAGCTGCCGGATGTCAAGGTCGCCTTGCCATGTCGTGTCGCCCGTGAGTGCGTCGGCCAGCCTTTCGAAAGTGTCGCTGAACCGCTGCCTGATGTCAGCGGGCTTGTCGTCGCCTGGGACCAGTTCGCTGGCGCGCAGCCGTGTCTGGTCTATCTGGTGTATGGACCGCAGGACTGCGCCGAGGGTGCGGAGCAGTGGGGACCTCTGAGGTGTGTCTAGGTTGACGTGCTGTGATGCGACTCCTGGGATGCGGGTCAGGCAGAGGTACTCGATGCCTTCGACGTGGCCGTATCCGAGGATCTTGGGTACCGGGAACTCGCCTGCGCGGTCCAGTTCCTGCAGGAACAGGGCCTCCTTGGCCAGGCTGGTCCTGGGACGGAGCCGGTGAGGGCGCTGGGTCTTGAGGACAACGCTGCCGGCGAGCATGTAGGCGCGAGCCTCTCCGCCCGATTCGTCTACTTCCAGCAGCGGCCCGGCGCCGGGGACATGCCTAGCGGCTGCTGCGACCACAGCCTTCTCGCTGAGCACCGGGTCCGGCGCGTTGGGCTGCAGGTAGGTGTCACGGAAGACCACGTCAGATCCTTCTTTCCGGTGCGGTTACGTGAGGCCGGGCCCGCTGTCAGGCTCTGTGTCGTTCCGCCAGTCCCAGCCCGCGGATTCGAGTTCAGCGAGTCTGGCAAAACGTCCGCCATGTGCCAGGAGTGCTGACGGGGTTCCCTGTTCCACGATCTGGCCGTGTTCCATGACTACGACCCGGTCGGCCTCTTTGGCGGTGGAGATCCGGTGTGCCACGGTCAGCACAGCGCAGCCGTCGCGCATGGCTGTTGTGCGCAGTGCCGCCCGGAACCGCGCGTCGCTTGCTCCGTCGATGGACGCGGTTGCCTCGTCCAGCAGCAGCACGGCTGGTCCGGGGGTAATCGCCCTGGCAAGCGCGAGCAACTGCCGCTGCCCGGCCGAGAGCATGAGGCCGCCGCCGCGGCCTCCGCCGGCGAGCTGCGTGTCCAGACCCGCTGGGAGCTGCCGGAAGACACCGTCGATCCCGGCAACGGACAGGGCATGCCAGAGCAGTCTATCGGCGGTTGACGCGTCGAAGAGGGTGAGGTTGTCTCTCACGCTGCCGCTGAACAGCTGGAGGTTCTGCGGCACCACACCGATCGTCGCGCGGCGGTCATCGCTGCTTAGTGTGCGCGGGTCGACGCCGTCGACCCGGACAGACCCCGCTAGCGGCGGGTAGAGTCCGCCCACTACTGAGACGAGTGTGGACTTTCCGGCGCCGGTCCGTCCGACGACAGCCACCTGCTCGCCTGGCTCGACCGACAGGAAAACCCCGCTGAGGACTGGCTGCCCGTTCTGGTATGCGTAACTGAGATCGCTCACCCGGATGCCTGAGCGTGGCTTGGCTGGGCTTGCAGCAGCGGGCGGCTGTTCCGGTTCGAGGTCGAGCACTGCGAAGACCCGCTCGGCCCCGGCGATGGACGCCTGCACTGTCTGCCATTCGTCGCCGAGCGCGATGATCGGTGCGAAGAAGTTCTGGAACAACAGGATGAATGCCACCAGGGTGCCGAGGTCCGCCCCGGCGCTGACGAGCGTGCGCCCGGCTCCGGCCCAGATCAGGGCGGCGATGACCACCGACGACAGCAGTCCGGTCACCGGCGCGAAGTAAGCGTTGTACTTGACTGAGCTGCGTTGCGCCAGCAGCGTCCGGTGCAGCGTGGCGCGGAACCGGTCGATGAAGACGCTCTCGCGGCCGAAGACCCGCAAGGTCTCGACAGCCCCGACATCTTCTGCCAGTTCGACGTTGATATTGCCGATGGCGACCCGGGTGGCCCGCTCAGCAGCGCGGACACGTACCTGCAGGTAGCGGGTGATGATGACGAGAGGAGGAAGCGCGAGGACTGCGACCAGGCTGAGCGGCGGGCTGAGCACCACCATGGCGACGGCGGTCGTGATGAGTGGGACCATCTGGCCGATCAGCGTCACGATCCCATCGGTGAACAGTTCGTCGACTGTCTCGACGTCTGCGGTGGACCGGCTTATGACGTCGCCGACCGCGGTCTGGTCGAAGTACGTCGCCGGGAGCGTCATGACGTGCTCGAACAGGCGGACCCGCATCGCCGCGATTGCAGACTGCGAGACCCTGGCCGCGATATAGGAGTACGCGAACGTCAGAAGTCCGTCCACCCCGATGGCAGCGACATAGAAGACCCCGGCGATGAGCAGCCCGGCGCTGCGGTGGGGCACCAGGTTGTGATTGGTGACATAACCGACGACCAGGGGTGGGACCAGCTCGGCCAGAGCGGACGCGACAATCGTGACGGCGACGACGGAAAGGGAGCGCCTCCAGGGGCTGACCAGGGAGGCGGTCTTCCGCCACAGGCCGGGCCGGGTCGCGGTGTGGGTGGCCGCTGTCATGGCCCACCCGGGGAGCCTGTGGCTGAGGATTCCAGGTCCGCCTGAGCGCGGTAGATGCGGGCGTAGAGCCCGCCCTTCTCCAGCAGGCCGACATGGGTGCCGCGTTCTTCGACCGTGCCGTGGTCGAGGACGATGACTTCGTCGGCGCAGGGGAAGGCAGCCAGCCGGTGGGAGAGCAGCAGGACCGTGGGAGGCGGTGACTTCGTGCGCTGGGCAGGAGCGCGCAGCGCGGCGATGATCGCCCGTTCCGTCTGGACGTCGACCGCGGAGAAGGGGTCATCGAGCACGAGCAGCGATGGCATTCCGCCAGCAGACAGTGCCCGGGCGATGGCGATGCGCTGCCGCTGCCCGCCGGATACCCGCACGCCGCCTTCGCCGATCTGGGTGCGCAGGCCCGCGGGCATCCGGTCGATGTCGTCGCGCAGCGAGGCCGTCTGGATGGCCGGTTCGATGACAGGGTCGTCGCGGTCGGGGGTGTAGGGCCTCGGGTACAGGAGCACATTCTCAGCCACGGTGCCCGAGAACAGGTCGGGTTCCTGCGCCACGTAGCCGACGTAGGAGGCCCGCTGCGTGGGGGGCAGGTCTGCGACAGGTGACCCGCCGAGGAGGATCTGCCCGCGGTCGGGTTCGTAGATCCCGGCCACCAGCTTCGCCAGTGCGCTCTTGCCCGAGCCCACTGGCCCCGTCACGGCGACCAGCCGTCCCTGCGGGACATCGATATCGATCTCGTGCAGGGTCTGCGTGGCGGAGCCGGGATACCGGAACCATACGCCGCGGACCGACAGCGCGGCCGGGGCGTGACCTGCGCGGTCCGGCTCCGGACTCACAGGTCTGTTCCCGGCGACATGTGCCGAGTGCAACGATGACCAGCGCGGCTCCGCCGCGACAGACAACGGCGGCGCCAGGAGGTCGCGGAGCCGGGCATACGCGGCGCCCGCGGCCTGGACACGGTTGGCCATCTGCGGGATGCGGGGCGCACGCACGACGAACCGCACGAAAAGCGCCAGGAAGGCGACAAGGCCACCGACCGTGAGAGCACCAGCAGTCACACGCCTGCCGCCCAGCCAGATGATGAAGAACGCACCAGCGCTCAGCAAGGTGGTGTACAGCGCTGCCAGCCCCTGGCCGACCCGGATCGCGCTCAGCTCGGCAGCTGCCTGCCGGTGGGCAAGAGCCCGGATGCGGTCAGCCGCCACCTGGGTCCTGCCGGAAAGGCGAAGCAGCCGGAACCCGGTCAACTGCTCGTGCAGCGCGGCGGTGAGGTCGGCGTCGGCCTGCCTGGCCCGAGTGGTACGAGCGGCGACAACCCGGCCGGCCAGCTTGGCGATCAGCAGCGCCACCGGCACCGGCACCAGCGCCACTACCGCAAGCCCGGGGGCGTAGATGAACATCGTCACCATCAAGGACACCGAGAACAGCAGCGTGTCCCAGGTCTCCACGATGACCTCGCCAACCCCCAGGCCAAGCACCTCGACGTCGCCCACTACCCGTGCCATGACGCCGCCTACAGGCATCGCCGCCAGGCGGTCCATTGGCCAGCCGAGAACGCCGCGCAGCGCGTCCGAGCGGACGCTGGCCAGAAAGCGGGCCCTTGCCAACCCCAGCCAGTACCGCTTGCCGATCCTTGGCACTTGCGTGGCGGCGGTTGCGGCGATGAACCCGGCCGCGGCCAGCGCGACATGCCAGCCGCCGGTCGTGCCCTTCTGGAACGCGAGCACGGTATTGACGGCCCGGCCGAGGAAGACCGCAGGAAGCACGATCGCGACGTTCATCAAGATCCCCGCCGCCGAACCGACCACCAGCAGCCCAGCGACTTGCCGGAAGTAGGGCCGCAGTTGCCAGAGGAACCATGAGCGGCGTCCAGCAAGGCTCCTGCCGGTGGCGGCGCGGCGGCTCACGGCGAGGTCAGTGGAGGATGATCCCGGCGATCGCGCCGAGGGCAACGAACATGGGCTCGGGGATCTTGCGCCACAGCATGAGCCCGAGAGAGACCACGGCGATGGCGGCGGTGGGCAGGTCGGTTACGGTCTGGCGAGTGAGCACGACCACCGCGCCGGCGATGGCCCCGGCCGCGGCGGCAGTGGCGCCTTTGACGAACGCCTTGATCTGCGGGTTGTCCCTGTGGCGGACGAACCACCGGCCAGGCACCACGACCCCCAGGTAGATCGGGGTGAAGATCGCCAGCGTGGCGACCAGGGCGCCGGGCAGCCCGGCGACCAGGTAGCCGATGAAG
>DASYYE010000538.1:0-7335 GCA_035946955.1 Streptosporangiaceae bacterium
CCAATGCACGAGACGCGTTGAGTACATGGTCTGGGCGAGCCGGGGCTTCTCGCCCAGACCATGGGCCGAAAGCTCGTCGCGATAACGAAGACTGCAAGTCGCGGTGCTCGCGCTGCTGACGACGGGACGCTGACGAGCCGACTTGCACGACAAGTCTGTATTACCAACACCCCGTAGGTCCAATGTCAATTAGTAATACCAGGTATGTGTTGGCCACATAGTGGTGCAGTGACCCCGGCAACCCTCCGCATCACCGCCCGCTGTTTCGCGTCGCGCACGCCCCGGTGTCGGCCTCGCTGACCCCTGAGGGCGGTCGCAGATCCTCCTGCACACCGGCCTGACCAGCGACTATACGTACCTGGTGGCGAGCGGGGAGATCGCGGTCAGGTGGGCGGAATTCGTTCAGCGAGAGCCTCAGCGGCATGCTGGCCGACGGCCGGAACTCGATGCGAACATCCCCGCGCTGACCTGACTCCGGGCACATTGCAGCCCTTAGCTCGCCCCGGCGGCATGACCACCCGGGACATGGCCGCTCCACTGGGCCATGCCAGCCAGACCCTATTCATAACTTTTTAATAAGCGCCTCGCACCGACCCACTTTTCGCTGGTCCCACCCACTAGCGGGACCGCTTGGTTATGGGGCGCAGCGGTCCTGGGTATTGACAGTGGGGAGGTGGGTGGTCAACCATGACCACGTCGTGCCTCAGCTTGGCATCTTAGTAAGGAGCAGACCGGGCTGCGCCCTCTAATGCCTGTCCCGCGACGGAGAGTGCCTTAGTGAATACCCCCCGCCCCCATTGTCCAACGCCTCTCACATGGACCATCGACCGCCGACGGTTCCTCTCCTTTGCGGGCGCAGCCGGTGCTATCGGGGCCACTGCCACCACTATTCCCTGCGGTGCGGCCCACACCCTTGAGGGGCTCACCAAAGCTCGGAACGCGTCAACGTTCAGCCCGCTGCGGCCGCCGGCGACACCATTGGCGGTGCGGTCCATGTACCTGTCGACCTGGATGCCGGCAGACAACCTGGCTGGGACCTGGCCCACGTTCTGGAACGGCCGCGTCACAGCCATCACCGGGCTGGTGCGGGTGGACGGCACTGTCTACACCTGGTGCGGTGCACCCGGGGAGGACTTCCCCCTGGCCAACCAGACCAGCCTCGCCGTGACCGCCACCCGGTCCAGGTACACGCTCACCGCGGGACCGGTGACGCTGACAGCCACCTTCTTCTCGCCGGTCGACCCTGCCAGCCTGCGGCGCCAGTGCGTGCCTATGAGCTACATCTCAGTGACCGCCGCCGCCAACGACGGCAACAGCCACGCCGTCAGCGTCTACGTGGATATCTCGGCGGAGTGGGCCCACGGCGACGACAGCCAGGACGTGAGCTGGGGTCAGCAGACGGTCGGCGGCCTCAATGTGCTGACGGTGACACCCACCAACCCAACCGTCCTCGCCGAGTCCGGCGACCAGGCCTCATGGGGCACAGTCGTCTGGGCGACCGACAATGTGAGTGGCCTGACCTGGCAGACCGGGCAAGACACTGTCGTCCGGGGTAACGCTGCGCATGGTTCACTGCCCAACACCAACGACACCAACCAGCCCCGGCCCATCAGCGACAACTGGCCGGTCTTCGGTTTCATGCGCGACCTCGGCACCGTCACCACCAAGACCAGCGCCGAGGTGGTGGTGTGCATCGGTCACGTGCGCGAGCCGACCGTGTCCTACCTCGGCACCAACCTCAACCCCTACTGGAGTACCTACTGGACCTCGTGGCAGCAGATGCTCTCGTGGTTCCGGGGCGACCACGCGGCCGCGCTGAAGGTCTGCTCCGCCACAGACGCGTCCGTAGACCATTGGGCCGCAGTTGCCCTGGGCGCCGGGACGGCGGCCGCCAAGCAGTACGCCGCCATCACATCTCTGGCCCTGCGCCAGGCCTTCGGCGGCACGGAACTGGTGGTGAGCCCGTCGGGCACGCCATGGGCATTCCTGAAGGAGGTCTCCTCCAGCGGCAACGTATCAACGCTGGACGTGCTCTTCCCCGCGCACCCGGCCTACCTGCAGGTGTCACCCCAGTACCTGGAACTGCTGCTCGCCCCGGTCTTCGACTACGTCGAGAACCACAACTATCCCAAGCGGTGGGCTCCTCACGACCTCGGCTCGAACTACCCGAACGCGGCTGGCCACCTCAGCGGGACCGGCGAGGAGGACATGCCCATCGAGGAGAGCGGCAACATCCTGATGATGGCGTGCGCGGTGATGTCACGGATGTCGGCCGCCGACGCCACAGCCTACGCCAAGGCGCACTACACGATCATGCACCAGTGGGCCGAGTACCTGCTGTCCCAGGAACCCAACTACCCGGGCACCCAGAACCAGACAGACGACTTCACCGGGGTCATCGCCGCCTCAGTCAACCTCAACCTCAAGGGCATCGTGGGACTCGGCGTGTTCAGCAAGATCGCCGGCTTCGCTGGCAACTCCAGCGACCAGTCGTCCTTCGCCGCGACCGCGCGCAGGTTCATCACAAAGTGGGCCAGCCTGGGCCAGGATCCTTCAGCGGCGCACCTGGACCTGGCCTACGCCAACTCTGGCACCTTCAGCCTCAAGTACAACACCTACTCCGACCGCATGCTCAACACCAACCTCGTCAAGCCCGCGACCCTGACACAAGAGGCGGCCTGGTACCTGTCACAGGCCAACCAGTACGGCGTCCCGCTGGACTCGCGTCACACCTACACCAAGGCTGACTGGGAGATGCTGACGGCGGCGGTCCTCCACACGCACACCCACGCGCGTGACCTGCTCATCGCCGACGTGTTCAAGTTCCTGAACACCAGTCCCAGCAGGGTGCCATTCACCGACTGGTACGACACGGTCGCCGGCACCCAGAACGGTTTCCAGAACAGGCCGGTCGTCGGGGGCACCTTCGCCCTCGACACGCTGTACCACTCCGCCAACGGGCTGACCGGTCACTGGGCCCTCGATAGCGACACTCTCGACTCAGCCGGCTACCGCAATGACCTCATCCTCCACGACGGTGCCGCATATGAGAACGGCAACCAGGGTGGGGCACTCTCGCTCAGCCGGCCAGGTGCCCACGCGTCCGCGGCTCGCCCGGTCGTGCGCACCGATAACAGCTTCACCGTAACAGCCTGGGTCCGCATGTCCCATGCCAGTGGGGTCCACACCGCGGTCAGCCAGGACGGCGACAACGTGTCGGGCTTCTCCCTGCAGTACTGGGCACCCGACGGCAGGTGGGCGTTCTCGATGCCCAGCGCGGACTCCCCTGGCAGCGCGACCACGCGGGCGCTCGGCACCCCTCCAGCGCTGGGCGCCTGGGTACACCTCGCCGGGGTGCACGACCGCGACGCCGGTCACCTCATGCTCTACGTCAACGGCAAGCTCACCGGTGCGGTGAGGTCCACCGCTACCTGGAGCGCCACCAACGGTCTCCAGGTAGGCCGTGGCCTATGGGCGGGCAGGCCAGCGGAGTTCTTCCCCGGTGCCATCGGCGACGTCGCCACCTTCAACAGGGCGCTGAGCGCGGCCGAGGTCGCCTCCGCCGCCGCCCTGCCCCAAGGCCTGCTGGCCAGCTACAGCATGGGGGAGGGGAGCGGCACCACAGCGAGCGACCCGGCAGGCGGACACACGCTGACCCTGGCCGGGGCCGGGTGGGGTGCCGGGTTCAGCGGGTCAGGGCTGTCTCTCAACGGTTCCTCGGCTGCCGCCACCGCGTCCCGCTTCCTGGACACCAGTCACAGCTTCTCGGTGTCCGCCCGGGTGCTCCTCGCCGACACCAGTGGGTGGCATACGGCAGTGAGCCAGGACGGTATGTCCGTGAGTGGGTTTGCCTTGCAGTACTCCAAGGACGATGACGCGTGGGCCTTCTCGGTGCCTTCCGCCGACAGCGGCTGGGCGCCAGTGACCATGGCGCTGGCCCCGCTGCCACCACGGATCGGAGGCTGGCAGCACATCGCCGGTGTCTACGACGAACCGGCGGGTGAGCTCCGCCTGTACGTCGACGGCCGTCGCGCAGGCACCGCGCCCTGCCGTGCGGGCTGGAGTGCCGCCGGTGCCTTCGCCGTCGGCCGCGGCTACCACGGCGGCCCCGCCGACTGGTTCGCCGGCCGTATCGACCAGGTGCGGGTGTGGGGGCGGGCACTGTCCGACCACGACCTCGCCGTCCTGGTATAGCAAGGCCAACGCGTCGTTCAAGTCAGCCAGCACGGCGCTGCACCTATTCCATATACACCTCGATATCAGGTTAATTTATATTAGAGAGAATTTATCTCCCTATATAGGAGTTTATATTCCACCCACGTTGTGGGGATCACAAAAGGGCCGGGGCTGCCGGCGTCGTCCGCCTGCCGATCAATGGGCATTGTGACCCGGTAATCACCGGATGTTCCTGGTCGCAGTGGCCTGTATGGTCGCAGCGATCGGCCGCCGCCACGGAAGAGAAAGGGAAATGTATGGACTGGAAGATGCGTGTGGGCCTGGTGACCGCAGGGGCGGCGCTCTTCGTTCTGGGAGGGATCGCCGCCACCGGTACCGCGCATGCCGCACCAACGGGCGGCCCGGCCATCACTATGAAACCGCCGCTGGTGACCAAGGTCCTCGGCCACACGCGCGACGGCAAGCCGGTATTCGCCAGCAAAGCACCCACCGGGCTGCCCCCGGGCGTTATTGCCAAGGTCTATAACCTGTCGGGGCTGTCGCCCAACTCGGGTGCCGGGAAGGGCCAGGTCATCGCGATCGTGGATGCCTACCGCGACGCGACCGCGCTCGCCGACCTCAACACGTTCAACAAGCAGTACGGCTACGCGCAGCTTTCCACGTGCACCTCGCTGGCCCAGGCTGGGCCGTGCTTCAAGGCGTACAGCCCCCAGGGCACGCCGGGCACCAACGGCCCCTGGAACGAAGAGGAGTCACTCGACATCGAGTGGGCCCACGCGGAAGCCCCGGCCGCGAAGATCGTGCTGGTCCAGACCAAGGACGCCTTCGCCGCCAGCATGTTCAGCGGGGTCACCTACGCGGGCACCACGCTCAAGGCCACTGAAGTCTCCATGAGCTGGGGCACGTCCGTATTCGTAGGCCAGACGTTCGCCCACCCCGGCACCCTGTACACCGCGTCGTCCGGGGACACCGGGCACGGCAGCTCCTACCCCGCCGCCTTCCCGAACGTGATCGCGGTTGGCGGGACCACGCTGGGCGGCTGCTTTCCTCCCTCCTGCCCTGGCACCGTCCACGAGACCGCGTGGTCGGGCTCTGGTGGCGGCATCGCCAGCTTCGAGAAGATCCCCGGCTACCAGTCCAGCTACAGCGGGCTTGTGTCAGGGGCGGCGACGATCAATGCGCTGACCAGCGGGAAGCGGGGTATCCCCGACGTCTCCTTCGACGCCAACCCGGGGACCGGCGTGGCCATCTACTCCAGTACCGCTGGCGGCTGGCAGCAGGTCGGCGGCACGAGCGTGGGCGCGCCGAACTGGGCGGGCATCCTCGCCGCTGGCGCCTCGGCGGGCAAGACAGCCCTGCAGGGCGGCAAGGCCATCTACTCCGGGGGCTACACAGCCAACCTCCGCGACATCACCAGCGGCACCAACGGTGGCTGCGGCACCGACTGCACCGCGGGCAAGGGCTACGACCTCGTGACCGGTCTCGGCAGCCCCATCAACTACCCCTGAACGAACACTGAGCGGGGGCGGCTCACCGCCCCCGCTCACCTCTTACCGCGCTGCCGGCCTCCCCCGCTGCCGGCGTCCAGCGCACTCGCTTCCACAGGAAGGAGCAGGGGAATGAGGATGCACGACACCATGGCGGCCAGGCGCTCCGCGCGCCCGCGGTCGCTTCGGGCCGGTGGCTGGCTCGTGGCCGCCGCAGCGGCAGCGGTCGCCGTCACGACGGCATTCGCTGGCACCGGCTCGGCCGCGACGCTGCACCCCACGGCCTCGCAGTCTGGTCACTACTGGGTATCGGTGCGGCTGCACGGCCAGGTGGTGAAGGTCCACACCGCCGGGCGGTGGGGCATCTTCCCGCAGCACTCAGCGGCTGGCCAGCGCCTCGCCCGGCAGGTATCCGGCCGGCACCCGAAGGCCGGGAACCTGACCTACCACGGTGGCCCGGTGGCCCACGCCCCCAAGGTGTACGTGGACTTCTGGGGCAGCCAGTGGAAGTCCGACAAGCGCGGCACCCGCAAGTACATGCACAACTTCTTCAGCGGGCTGGGCCGCTCCAACGACAACTGGTCGACGATCACTTCCCAGTACACCGACTCCAGCGGCCAGGGCCCCCACTTCACCGGCGCTGTGCTGCACGGCACCTGGCTTGACGGCAGTGCCGCCGCGCCCTCGCACGCGAGCGCCAGCGCACTCGGGGCGGAAGCTGTCACCGCGGCGAAGCACTTCGGCGTGTCCGGCGACGACATCCAGGTCATCGTGGTCAGCCCCCACGGCACCCATCCGGACGGCTTCCCGAACACCGGCTTCTGCGCCTGGCACTCCGTCGCCTCCTCCGGCGGCGCCGACGTCCCGTTCACCAACATGCCGTACGTGCTCGACGCGGGTGCGAGCTGTGCCGCGAACTCCGTGCAGGGCCCGCTGGACGGTTTCTCCGTCGTCGTGGGCCACGAGTACGCCGAGACGCTGACGGACCCGGAGGCCGGCAACGGCTGGCTGGACTCCTCCGGTGCCGAGATCGGTGACAAGTGCGTCGGGGTGAACCTCTTCGCGCTCCATCTGACCACGGGCTCCTTCGCGGTGCAGACGCTGTGGAGCAACAAGGTCAGCGGCTGCGCCGCGCACTCCTAGTAGTGCCCCGGCGGTGGCTCCGTCGTGGGCCGCCGCCGGGGACTCCCGTGCCAACTCTCACGCCAAGCCCACCGGCTCAGCGTGATCGGGCCGGAAGGCCCGTAGATCCACAGTCCCCTTGCGCGAGAGAGGTGCGGACTTGATCGGCCTCGGGAACACCGAGGGACGTGTACAGGGTGAGAGCTTCCTGCCGGTGGTGGCGGGCTTTGCCGTCGTCACCACCGGCGTCGTGGGCGCGGCCGAGGCCGCAGTGCGCCCGTGCCTGTTCGTACTTGTCGTGCATCTGCGTACCCAGGTCAAGTGCCGTGGTGAGCTGGTCGATCGCCTCGCCGAGTCGACCGGTGGCGATAAAGACTTCGCCCAGACCACTGAGCGCTCCTGGTTCGCTGATCCGGTCGCCTGTCGTGCGGGCCGACTCCAGAGCCTGCCGGTAGTACGCCTCGGCCCGCTGGTAACGGTTCTGCCGCAGTTCGAGATCACCGAGGTAAGCCAGTGCGAGGGTCTCTTCGGGCCTGCTGGCCATCACCCG